>JBKPMM010000197.1:0-6584 GCA_046732155.1 Chloroflexota bacterium
CCGGATACCTACTTCGGCGCGCCGGCGAGGAACTTCGTCGGTTCCGCCTGGACGCTGGGCTCAGCACACGCCAGCTCGCGGCGACCGTAGGTATCTCACACACTCAGGTTCGGCGGATCGAGGCGGGCGTGGCTCCGCACATCGACGTCGATCTGCTGTCGAGGATCGCGTCGGCCCTCGGCGCCGAGCTGAGCATCGGCGTCCACCCGATCGGACCGCCGGTTCGCGACAAGGGCCACGTTGCGCTGCTCGCGCGGTTCGCCGCTCGGCTTGGACCCAACATCACGTGGCAGACCGAGGTCCCGATCCCGCTCCCCGGGGACCCGCGCAGTGCCGACGGGGTCGTCACCGCACCGAGGAGATCTCGATGCGGTCGTCGAAGCCGAGACCCGCCTTCACGACGTCCAGGCGACCGAACGCCGACTCCGCGCGAAACAACGCGACCTCGGCACGAAGCGGGCGATCCTTCTCGTAGCTGACACGCGGCACAACCGGCGCGTCATCTCCGGAGTACCGGAGCTCGGGCGACAGTTCCCCGTCGGGACTCGATCGTGCCTCGCCGCGCTCAGGGCCGGTCGCGACCCCGGCGCCGACTGCCTCGCCATCCTCTAACGTGGGTACCCATGACCAAGACCGCCTCGCCCGCAAGCGACCGGAGCGCTTTGACGCATCGGCCAGCCATCCGCGACCTGCCACGACCCGATGCCGTGATCTTCGACCTCGACGGCACCCTCGTCGACTCGGTCGAGACCCGCATCGAAGCTTGGCTCCAAACCTTCGACGAGATCGGCATCACAACCACCCGCGATCAGCTCGTCCCGCTGATCGGCCTCGATGGCAAGCGCCTCGCCCGCGAAGTCGCCGCCCTCGCCGGCCAGCCGATCGACGACGAGCGGTCGGAGGTCATCGACAAGCGCTGCGGCGAGATCTACGAGGGCCTCAATAGCGATCCACGGCCGCTGCCTGGCGTGCGCCGGCTCTTCGACACCATCGATGCGCGCGGCCTAAAGGCCGCGATCGCGACCTCGAGCCGCAAGGAGCAGGTGAAGACGTCCGTCGATGCGCTCGGGCTGGCCAAGGAGCCCACGATCGTCGATGCGAGCCACGTCGAGCACGCGAAGCCCGAACCGGACCTGCTCCTTCGTGCCGCGGAGGAACTGGGGATCGACCCGTCGCGCGCCTGGTACGTGGGCGATTCCACGTGGGATATGGTCGCCTCGGCCGCTGCGGCGATGATCCCGCTTGCCGTTACCGCCGGCTCCGTCGTCAGTCGCGAAGCCCTCGAGGGAGCCGGCGCCGCGACGGTGGTCGAGACACTCGACGAGATCGCGGACGCTCTGACTCCACCCGCCGGCGTGTGATCGGCCCGCCGCGCGGCTATCGGGCGCGCGCTTCCCGCAACGCTGCCGCCACTCCCCCATCCCACGGGTCGCCATGGCCGACCAGGAGCCAGCGCGCGTCGATGCCGTCCAGTCGAGCCCAGGACGCCCTCGCGGACTCCGGATCGAGCGTGAACGGCGCGACGGCTGGACCCCGCTCGCCAGTGAGAACGTTCCGTGTCGTGAGCTCGTCGCCGACGAATACAGCATCGACAGCAGGGACGTGGATCGCGATGCTCCCGGGCGTGTGACCCGGCATGTGGATGATGCGCGGCGAGCCAGGCAGGTCGAGCGTCGCGCCTCCGTCGATCGGAACGACCTCCGAGACCGGCGGGATGCGGAGACCGCCATTCCGCCCGCTGTACCAGAGGAACCCGAGCAGGGGCCCGTAACGGACTGGCCCCCATCCCGATACCTTCTTCGGGTCCTTTCCCCGGGCGCGCGCGGCGTCAGCGCCGTGCACGTAGATGGGCACACCGCGCTCGGCACGCAGGCGTTCCGCGAACCCGATGTGGTCGGTGTCGCCGTGCGTCAGCACGACGCCGCGAACGTCGTCGATGGATCGACCCATCGCGGCAAGCTCCCGAGGAAGCTCCTTCCAGTAGCCGGGCAGCCCGGCGTCGATCAGGGTCACGCCCGTCTCGTCAGCGACGACGTAGCTGTTGACGAGGGTCGAACCGCCGAGCCGATGCAGGGACGGTGCCAGTTCCATGTCGCTCCCTCCCTACCGATGCGAGGCGGTCGATGACCGAAGCGCCTGCGAAGCGTCCGGCCCGATGACCACGATCGCGAGCCAGTCGATGACGATGACGGCGGCGAATACCGTCGCCAGCGTCGGTTCGCCCGCGGCCGCGAGCCCGCCTGCCGCCACGAGCAAGAGCACGGTGCCGATGACGTCGCGAACCTGCTGATTCAGTGGATTGTCGGCCTTCGGGGCGACGACGAAGGCCCACACCACGATCAGGCCGACGGCGGCACCGACCGCGAGTAAGACACGCCCGAACCCCTCGGGCCCGGTCTGCCAACCCCAATACGCGACGGCCGCGATCCCGAGGAGCTCGACGATGAACCGGATCGCCAATGCCACCATTCCCACGACCTTCACTGCTTGCATCGTCCTCTCGCTTGGGCTACCTTGTGCATGTCATGGCTATGGTACATAGCCTTCATGGCTAATGTCAATAGCCGGTCGCCGCACGCCGACACCAAATTCAAGACCGCCCGACGCCGAGCCTCGACGCCGGCGCCGCTCGAGCCACAGACGGCTGGCCCGATACGACCAAGCAAGGGAGAACGGATGCCGACACCCGCCCGGACATCGCTCGAGGAGATCGTGAAAGCCGGCCGCGAGATCGTCGAAGCGGACGGCATCGATGGGCTGACGATGCAGTCGATCGCCGCTGCCGTGGGCGTGAGGGCACCATCGCTTTACAAGCGGATCCGCAGCCGAAACGATCTTCTTCGTCTCGTCGCCAATGACGCCGCGGCCGAGCTCACGCGCGACCTCGAGACAGCCGTGATCGGCAAAGATGCGCGTAAGGACCTCGCCGCGCTCGCGACGACGTTCCGTCGGTTCGCCCGCGACAACCCCGGGGCCTATTCACTGATCCTCGCGCCACTCCCCGACGATGCGCGCGCCGACCCCGAGTGGAGCATCAAGGCGAGCGCGCCAGTGATCGACGCCGCGGAACGTCTTGCCGGCGCTCACGATGCACTCGAGGCCGCACGCACCGTCGTCGCCTGGGCCAACGGCTTCATCTCGATGGAGCTATCGGGCGCGTTCCGGCTCGGTGGCGACGTCGATCGAGCGTTCGACTACGGCGTCGACCGCCTGGCGGCGGCGATCGATACGAGAGCCACCCGCCGCCCCTGAAGCACGCCCTGGGCGCCGAAGGGACCAGCCCCGCCCGGGACGACTTTCTAGCCCGTCGCGCGGCCGGCCACGCCTAGACTCGGCCGATGGACCCTGCTGCCCAGACCTTCGTCCAGCTTGTCCTTCTCGTCCTGCTCGGCCTGCTGTTCGCGCGCATCGTGACCTCGATCCCCGGCTGGCTTCGGCGCGATCGTCGACCCGAAGCCCGGTCCATCCTCGTCGTCGGCATCGGCGGCGGTGGCGGGAATGCGGTCGATCGGATGGTCGATGTCGGGCTCCCCGGGGTCGGCTTCGTCGCCGTCAACACCGACGCGCAAGCGCTCCGCGAGTCGCGTGCGGAGCTTCGGGTCCGGATCGGTGACCGCGTCACCCGCGGGCTCGGTTCCGGCGGCGATCCCGAGATCGGCCGGCGCGCGGCAGAGGAGGACGGAGAGCGCATCGCGGCGGCCGTCGCGGGTGCCGATCTCGTCTTCGTGACCGCCGGACTCGGCGGTGGGACGGGGTCGGGTGCTGCGCCGACGGTCGCCGCGAAAGCGCGAGAAGGCGGCGCACTCACGATCGCTGTCGTTACCAAGCCGTTCGATTTCGAAGGCACGCCGCGGCGCGACGTGGCCGAGGACGCCGCCGAGGTGCTCCTTGCCGAGGTCGACGCGATGATCACCGTCCCCAACGACCACGTCGGCCAGGTCATCGACCCCGACGCATCGGCGCTCGAGGCATTCCGCGTCGTGGACGAGGTGCTGCTCAAGGCGGTCGAAGGCGTCGTCGAACTGCTGACAGCGCCCGGCCTGATCAATCTCGACTTTGCCGATATCCGGTCGGTGGTGCAGGGTGCCGGACCCGCGTTGATCGGTCTCGGTGAGGGTCGCGGCGAGGATCGTGCGGTCATCGCCGCGCGTCAGGCCGCGTCGAGCCCGCTTCTCGAATCGAGCATCGAGGGCGCGCACGGGGTCCTGCTCCAGATCTCCGGGCCGGCCGATCTCAGCCTGCGCGAGGTCCGCCAGGCTGCGGACGTCATCCGCGGTGTCGCCGACCCGCGTGCGAATGTGATCTTCGGGGCGAGCATCGGCGCGGTTCCCGACGACCAGGTGTACGTGACGCTGATCGCGACGGGGCTCGCGAGTCAGCGCCTGCCGTCGGTCTTCCCGCGACCGACGCCGCTCGTCCGGGCCGCTCCCCCACCCTCACCCGCCGCGGCTGCGCCGGAAGCGGCAGCGCCCGAAGCGGCAGCGCCGGAAGCGGCGTCGGCGCCTACGACGAAGGCGGCACCCACGCAGCTGCAGTTCGATCCCGACGAACCCCTCGAGCTCCCGACGTTCCTGCGCAACCCCCGACCCACATCCGGCACCGGTCGCCGACGCGAGCCCCGCAAGACCCCCACGCCGACCGGGTCACGCCACGACTGAGATCGTCACGGTTCGACTGGCAGACGCTCCCCCGCCTCGATCCGCATCGGTAGCCGGTTCTCGGCGGGCGTCAGCGGGCAGGAATACTTGGGGTCGTACACGCACGACGGGTGATAGGCCAGGTTGAAGTCGAGCGAGTACGTGCCATCTTCCTCGGGCTCGAGGTCCATGTACCGCCCGGCGCCATACGTCTCGCTGCCGCTGGTCGCATCGAGGAACGGCACGAAGAGCGACTCGTCGACGCCGCCGTCGAACGTGTAGGCAGTCAGCCCGTGGCGCTCACCCTCGCGCTCGAAGCGCAATACGCCGGCTCGATGAGCGGGTCGCAGCTTGCCGTCCGAGGTCGGGATCTGGAAGTTCGACGGCTCGTCCCCGGTGTACGGCTCGAGCTGGAGGTCCTCGAAGCGCCAGTCGGGGTCGACCGCGTAGTACGGCAGCCCGGCGAACGACGACCGTTCGGCCTCGGGGACAGGGCTTCCAGGATCCGTCCCGAAGAACGCGTCCTTGTCCGCGCGGAACGACTCGACCGCCTCCTCGTACGACATCGGTCGATGCTCGTGATGATGGTGATGTTCGTCGTGATCGTGATCGTCGTGATCGTGCGCGCGTTCGTGGTCGCCGTGCCCGTCGGTCATCTGATGCCTCCGCTCGGGCGCATCGTGCACGCGCCGGCGCCGCCTGTCGACTCTGGTAGCCTGCCCCTCTCGCGAGGGGGTAGATGAGCCGTCATCCCAGAGGCCCGCGGGGGTCGCTCGTCGCCGCCATCGCCGCCCTCGTCGTGCTGGTCGTCTCCGCGTGCATGCCCTCGCCCAGCACGCCGCCACCCTCGTCCCCGATCGCGACCGAGTCCACGCCTTCGGGATCGCCCAGCTCCGCTCCGGCCGCGTCCGCCAGCGGGGGCCCGTCGCCAAGCGCCAGCGTCAGTGCCCCTGCCGCCGCAGAACTGCTGCCGATCTCGGGAGTCTGGCGCGTCCGAAAAGTTCTGCGTGCCGAGGATCAGTCCCGACCGCTCAGCGATCCCGCGTTCGACGAGGAGACCTACAGCGTCGACGCGTCCTGTGACAAGGAGCCGTGCGACACGGTCAAGGTCACGACCACACCGCTCGGCCTGACCTCGCCGGCCACGGTCGTCGACATGACCCGCGACGGAGCCATATACAAGTCATCGGGCCAGCTGGCGCAGGCGTCGAGCTGCGTGAGCGAGTTCGGCGATCGCGTCGATGGTGGCGCCAACACCGCGTCGACGCTTCGTCTGTGGGTCACGACCGATCACCCTGCCGGTTCATCGGTCGCATCGGTCGCGTTGCACGGCAGCGTGGACGTGGCGATCACCCCGACGCCGCTCGGCGAGGACGCGGGCTGCGAACCCGAAGCCGCCGCCTTCGAGCTGAGTGGTCGACGCGAGGAGGTCGCGGTCCGCAACCCGGACGGATCCACCGCCGGACCGAACCTCCAGCCGCCGGCCGGTGCGGCCTACGTCGCCCTCAAGACGGTCAACGCGAAGGTGCCGGGTGCGACAGTCCGCTATTTCGACGTCGTCGGCGATACATCAGCGGAGCTCGCCGAGAGCGTCGGGCGGGGTGGCGCCAAGGCCTGCGGCATGATCGAGTACGAGTGGTTCCGTGGCGATGCCCGGCCGAGCGCATGCACGCTGACACGCGTCAGCGACACCCGCCAGTCGATCCGGCTTTCGACGAGCGCGTCGTCGGGGTCATGTCGGATACGCGAGGCCCACGTCACGACGAGCTACATCGTCTACATCCCGCGCTGGAGCGACCCGTCGCGCGTCCCGAAGCGCCTCTTCGATTGGTGGCGCAGGATCATCGTGTTCATCGCCGACCACGAGGCGGGGCACGTGCGGATCGGCCGCGAGTACATCGCTCGACTCAACCAACGGCTCGTCGGAAAGCCATGCACCGATGTGGC
>JBKPMM010000198.1:0-8576 GCA_046732155.1 Chloroflexota bacterium
CCCGTCTCGGGACGATCCTGTTCGAGGAGCTCGTCAGCGCGATCCCCGATACGTGGCTGCCCGACGACCCGACCATCGGCGACGCCGCTGCCCAGCGGGGCGCCTACGTCCGATACCTCGATCGCCGGTTGGCCGCGCGCCACCGCTTCGTGGAGGAGGCCGATCGTGCCCGACGAGCCGCGTAGCCCGTACCAGTACGCGATCATCCGCGTCGTGCCGCACGTCGAGCGGGGCGAGGCGGTGAACGTCGGCGTCGTGCTGCTGTGCCGGTCGCGCGATTACGTCGGAGCGCGGACGGCCCTCGATGGATCGCGGCTCATGGCCATCGCTCCGGACGCCGACGTGGCATCCATCCGGCGCCATCTCGAAGCGATCGATCGCGTCGCAGCAGGCGACGCGCGCGGTGGACCGATCGCTCGGCTGTCGAGCGCGGAGCGCTTCCACTGGCTCGTATCACCGGCGAGCACGATCATCCAACCGTCGGAAGTCCACACCGGCCTCACCGATGACGCGGCGGCGGAACTCGAGCGCTTGTTCGAGGCGCTGGTGCGCTAGGGCTACGCGGCCCCGACGGCGACCTGCGCTTCGAGCAACGCGTCGTGCAGGGTCTGGCCCCGGCCCGGACTCGCCGCCGCGGCGACGACGCGCAAGTCGGCCCCGAACCGTCCCGCGACCTGGGCCGCGCACGCGGTGCGGACGCGCTCGATCAGCGTCGCCGCCTCTGCTTCCTCGGTCTCGGGCAGCAGCACGTGGAACCGGTCCGCCGAAGCTCGGGTGACGCGGTCGGTCTCGCGCGCGTGGAAGCGCACGATCTCGCCGACCCGTGCCGCGATGCGATCGGCGCTGCCGGGCGGCGTCAGCCGCAGCCGGATGACGACGACGCTCGCCGGGCGCCCGTAACGGGCCATCCGGGCGTCCTCGTGGCGGAGGGCGACATCCCAGTCGGGGCGCGTATCGAGCGGGACCGGTCGGGAACGGGTCGGCCGAAGCCGCGCCGGTCGCGGCGCCTGCCGTCCACGCTGGCGCGCTTTGGGCGGCGGGCCCTCGAGGAACGCCTCGATGACTTCGCCGACGCGCTCATCGTGCTGGTCGTCGGGCAGGACGAACCGCTGGCGACGACCACCGCGCGACGTGCGGCGACGTGCAGGCGGCGGCGTCTCGTCTGGCAGCTCCGACATGGGGGACGACCAGTCTAGTCCGAGCGGACCGACACGACCCTGCCGGCGCCCCACGATGGGGCGTCGACGCACCGCCTCGCGGCGTCGCCCTCGAGGATGCCTAGACGCTGACCGCCAGTGAGGTCCGCGGGAACCGGCGCGTCTGGGGTACGTACTCCGCCCACGCTCCAGCGAGCCGATCGACGGCCTCACGGAGCCGCTCGGGATCGGCGCCGTAAGCGATGCGGATGTGGTCGCGGAAACCCCCGTCGGGCGAGGCGAGCGGACCGGGGCGGACGATCACGCCGTGTCGCGCGGCAAGCCGGCTGAACTGCACGGCGTCCGCGTCCGGTAGCCGGATCCAGATCGAGAGGCCGCCTTCGGGTGCGACCCATTCCCAGTCGGGAAGCTTCGCCGCGAGCGCCTCCGTGACGATCCTCCGCCGCGTCGCTGCGGCTTCGCGCGTGAAGGCGACGACCTCGTCGACCCGCTCGAGGACACGCGCCGCGATGGCCTGGGTGATCAGGCTCGACGCATGGTCGGCCACGATCTTTCCGGCGACGAGGCGGTCGACGTCAGCGCGCGGCGCCCGGATCCAGCCGATGCGCAGACCACCCCACCCGATCTTGCTCAGCGACCCGAGCGTGATCACCCGCTCGCCCTGGTCGAAGGCGGCGATGGGCGGTGGGACATCGAGCCCGAGGCTCGTGTCTGGCGTGAGGTCCTCGACGACGTGGAAGTCGAACTCCGCCGCGGCACGTGCCAGCTCTCGCCGGCGACTCTCGGGCATCGTCGCGCCGGTCGGGTTGTGGTAGGTCGGGACGACGTAGGCGAGCTTCACCGGGCCATTCGCGGCAAGGAGACCGGCGACCTCGACGCGCGGGCCGTCATCGTCGACCGGCATCGGCATCAGGCGATTACCGGTCGTCCGGAACGCGTCGATGGCACCGATGTAGGTCGGATTCTCGACGACGACCGCGCTCCCAGGCCCGCCGATATGCGCGGCCACCAGGTACACGGCCTGCTGGGCGCCGTTGGTGACGAGGATCTGGTCGGGGTCCGTCGGGACGCCGAGACGGGCGAGGTAGTCCGCGATCGCGACGCGGAGACGCGGCCAGCCGAACGGGTCGTAGCCCATCTCGTCGAGCAACCCAGGGACGTCGTCCCGCAGGGCGGTCTCGATCGCCGCGCCGACGGCCGGCCCGGCGGGCAGGGCGCCGATCGTGAGCTGGATCGCGTCGGGGTCCTCGGTCGGAACGACGCCGCTCGCCCAACCGACGCCTTCGCGGATGCGGACCGGGGCCTCGGTATCGGTGTCGACGGCCGGCGTCGGAGCGAGATCGAAGGATCCCGGGCGCCGCGCCGCGACCCGCGTCCCGCTGCCCTGACGACTCCGGGCAAGACCGGCAAGGCGGAGTCGATCGTACGCCGCGACGATCGTCGTCCGGCTGAGTGCCAGCTCCCTGGCCAGCTCTCGTTCCGCGGGAAGCCGCGTCCCGGGCGGCAACAGACCGACCTCGATCGCGCGTGTGAGCGCGTCTGCCAGCTGTTCATTGAGCGGGTCCGCGCCAGTCGCCCAGGGGCCGATCAGCTCGACAAGCACCGCCGCGGTGACCATCGACTGCCTTTTCAGTCCAATTTGCCCTGAATGGCTATTTGGCATCTCCGTCATCGCCGCCAATATGGGACCCAGACCAGTCCACTGTCAAGGCTGGATGCCATGCACGACGGTCGAATGGACCGGAAAGGATGGGACGACATGGACGCTTGGATGGCCGCAGCAACGGCGATCATCGTCATCGTCCCGTTCCTCGTGCTCGCGATCGCGTCGATGCGCCATGGCGTCGACTCACGCCCCGGCATCGGCGAACGCGACCAGCGACCGTGGCTGGTCGGCTGACGACGACTCACGCGCAGGCGAACGACCCCGGTCTCCCACCGGGGTCGTTTCGTGTCCGGCGATGTGCGGCGCCGGCCTCTGCCGCGCCGACGTGACGACCTTGGGTCAGCCCTTCTCGGCCTTGAGCGCTGCCTTCTTCGCCCGCTTTCCCGCCTGATACGCAGCAAGCGCGTCGGCTGAGTCGACGTCGCCGAGCGTCGGGTGCTTCGGCATCACCTGATCCAGCCCCGGCAGGTCCACGCCGAACCGCTTCCCGAGGATCGCGATGATGCTCTTGGCCTTCATCTCGCCGATGCCCGGTAACGCCAGGAGTCGGCGCTCGAGATCCAGACCGTCGGCCGCTTCAGTCCAGATCCGGCTCGCATCGTTGGCATAGTCGCGCGCGATCGCCGCACAGAGCTGTTGGACCTTCCCGGCCATCGACCCCGGGAACCGGTGGAGCGCGGGTCGCTCACGGAAGGCGGCGTCGAGCGTCGCGGCATCCGTCGCCGCGATCCTCGCGGCATCGAGATGGCCGAGCCGGCGCTTGAGCTCGGCGGGTCCGCTGAACGCCTTCTGGACGGTGACCTGCTGGTCGAGCGCGAAGCCGATCAGCAGGGCGAGCGGTTCCTCGACAAGGAGTCGGTCGGCGGCGTCGTCGCCGGTGAACGGCAGGCGGTCGATCGTGGTGGCCATGGACGCATGGTAGTCGGCTCGCCCGGCCGGCCCCGTCTCGCCCTTCGCCCACCCGTCCGGTCCGACATATGTCCATGCGGGTTCAGCACGGATGTCGGCTGGCGTCGCGAACGCTTCGGGCGAACCTGTGACGGACCCGATCAGACGGTCAGGCGCAAGAACGGGAGACCAAGATGGCTTCGACCCCCCTGGTCCAGGCAGACGTCTATGGACTCCTGCCTTCGATCCTCATCCTGCTGATGCTGATCCTCGCGAGCCTGGGGATCGTGGCGCACGCCGCGACGCTCTAGCCCCTCCGGATCCGAAGCACCACCTCTGGGCGGCCACGGGCCGTCCGACTCCCGGCCCCGGGCGACGTACCCCCCACGTCGTGCCGGGGCCTCCGCGCGTCACGCCGGCGCGAATCGCGAGGCCCGGCATCGCGGCCGGGCCTCGACCATCCGTCCTATGTCGAGGTCAGCCCCCGGCGCGCCACTGGCTGGCGGTGAGGCTGAGGCTACCGACGACCGAGCGCCAGTACTTGCCGGCCTGCGGCGGATCCATGTGGGCTCTCGCCCAGTAGGTCCGGGTCGAGGTCACGAAGAAGTCGCGCGCGCCGCTGGCGCTGGGCGCCGACATGAAGACCGAGTCCATCGTCCGGTTCGTCGTGAACAGCGACCGGATGTGCGGCGAGATGCTGTTGATCGCCTCGGCAAAGACGGCCTTCGCACCCGTCCGCAGGAAGCCTGCACCGTAGTTGTCGACCCGCCGGATGGCGGTCGCCTTGGTCGGGTTGGCGGAACCCCATTCCGAGTTCCCGGACGCATAGCAGAGGCGATTGAGGAGGACGACCGCGTTCCTGGCCATCTGGATGTCGCGGTCGACGTAGTACTCGCCCCAATACTTCACGTTGTAGTTGCCGTTGCCCGACGTGGCGTTGAGGCCCATCCCGTCCTTGGTGTAGCGCTGGAAGACGCCGTAGGGGCTCGGGTAGCCGTTGCCGTGGCCGAGATAGATCAGAAGGTTCGCGCCCTGCGCCGCGGCCTTGACCCTGGTCCACGTCGCGTAGGGGCTGTAGATCTCGGTCACGGATGCGCCGTACGAGCGGGCGAGGCTGGCATACGTATGTGCGTTGGTGCGGTAGTTCGATGTCGCCGAACCGGCGGGCCCGACCACGACCACGACCTTGATCGAGGCTGCCCGCGTCGCCTGCGGGGTCGCGAGCCCGACGAGACCGATGACGGCGAACGCCATGAGTGCGCTGAAGACCACGCGATGTGATCCGCTGATGGACGCCCGCTGGGCGCCGCTGGGACGAACCGGCAAATCCTTGCCTCCTCTCTACCGGAACACCGCGTGGGGGACGCGATGACGGTGGGATTGCCGCCCGACGGCAGAGAGAGGCGCAGACGACGACCGAAGCCGCGGTGAGCGCGGCTGGAGGCGGGTGCCTTGCACGTGGGGGACGCGCTCGGCGTGTCGAGTCAGGACCCGACGGGATGACAGGAAGTCCTGCCGTGGGGGGCGGCGAGTCTTCTGTTGGGCCTGTCTATCGGGACTCCGAGGGATGGGTCCGAGGCCGAAGTATCGCACCCATCGTGGGGCGCGTCTCTAGTCAGAAGTCCCATGCAGCCCGTCACGGGCGAGTTGTAAGGTCGATTTCGGTGCCGGGGCGCACCAGCTCTGGGGCGTCACCGCGGCTCGCGGCCGCGGCTCTGCCGGAGACCAACGCTCGTTTTCGGCTATGCTCGCTGATGGCCGCCTCGCTGCAGCGATCGATGTCGCGCGACGGGCGCCGCCGTCGAGCTCCCGCGGATCCCGCCAGCCGACGGCAAGGATCGCATCCCAGGAGCCACACTTGACCTTCGAATCGCTCGGCCTGTCGGCCGACCTGCTGCAGATGGTGGCCGACGAGGGCTACACCGAGCCCACGCCCGTCCAGGCAGCCGCCATCCCCTTCGTACTCGAAGGGCGCGACGTCCTCGCAGCCGCCCAGACCGGTACCGGCAAGACCGCGGCCTTCACCCTGCCCATCCTCGATCGCCTTCGCGCGCTGGGGAATGACTCCTTCTCGCCGGCGCGCCATCCCGTCCGCGCCTTGATCCTCGTCCCCACGCGCGAGCTCGCGATGCAGGTCGACGCGAGCGTCCGCACCTACGGCCGCACGGTGCCGCTTCGCTCCGCAGTCGTCTACGGCGGCGTGCCGATGGAGCCGCAGATCAAGGCCCTCCGCGCCGGCGTGGAGATCCTCACCGCCACGCCCGGCCGCTTGCTCGACCTCGTCGGACAGCGCGTCGCGAATCTCGGGCAGGTCGAGGTGCTCGTGCTCGACGAAGCCGACCGGATGCTCGACATGGGCTTCCTGCCGGACATCCAGAGGATCATCGACCTGCTGCCGAAGCGTCGCCAGAACCTGATGTTCTCAGCGACGTTCTCCGACGACATCCGCCGGCTCGCCGGCACGATCCTGCGCGACCCCGCGACCGTCGAGGTCGCGCCCCGCAACACGGCGGCCGAGGCCGTTCGCCAGCTCGTGTACCCCGTCGATCGGGACCGCAAGGAAGCGCTCCTCGCGCACCTCATTCGGACCTACGACCTGCACCAGGTCCTCGTGTTCACCCGGACCAAGCTCGCCGCATCGCGCCTCGCGTCTCGGCTCGATCGGGAGGGTCTCGAGGCCGTCGCCATCCACAGCGACCGCTCCCAGCCGGAGCGGACACGCGCACTCGAGGGCTTCAAGACCGGTGAGATCCGCGTGCTCGTCGCGACCGACGTCGCTGCGCGGGGTCTCGATATCGAGGACCTGCCGGTCGTCGTCAACTTCGAGCTGCCGTGGAACCCCCAGGACTACATCCATCGGATCGGGCGGACGGGTCGCGCCGGAGCCACCGGTGAGGCCATCAGCCTCGTGTGCGTCGACGAGGTCGATCTCCTGCGCGGCGTCCAGCGGATGCTCAAGCAGGCGATCCCCTGGACGGTCGAGGAGGGTTTCGTCCCCGACCGTTCGGTCGAGCCCCGTCCGGTCGGGATGCGCAACGGCCATGCCCACATCGGGCGCGAGCATCACGCCCGGAGAAAGCCGGTCCGCTCGCGCTCCGGAGCCGGCGTCGGATCCGCGGGTGGTCCTGACGGATCGGGCGGCCGCGGCCGACGGTCGCGAGGGCGCTAGCGCGGAGGCATCACGCCGCGAGCGCCCAGGTCGCTCGAGGGGCTACGACGCGCCGGCCTCCGCGACGTCGGCGTGGATCATCTCGGCGCCAGGGAAGAAGAACCCGAGCATCAGATCGCATGCGACGCTCTCGACGCCATAGCGGTTGATGAGCGCGTACTGGCCGACGGGCACGCCGGCGGTCTGAGGATCAGGCGAGTCCCGCGGCGCGATCCGAACGTCGCGCAACAGGACGAACTCGCCCGTCGGGCGCGTGAGGGCGCGACCAGGATCGAAGCCAGGGAAGGTCGGCATCTCACCTTCGACCAAGTACGGGCCGACCTCGACACGGATCGCGTGCCAGCTCGCGTGGACGGGCGCCCCTGGATCGTCGTCGCCGACCGCCACGAGGACGTCGTCGATGGGGATCGAGACACCGGAGCTGGGCCCGCTGCGGCCGCCGAGCGGCTGCCACTGCACGCGCTCGAGCGTGAGCGCGCGATCCTGCTCGAGGACCTCGCGAAGTGAGCCGGCGCGCGCCAGGACACCCCTGGCTATCCCGCCAGCCACGTAGGCGTCGACACGTATCGGCATGCTGCCCCCGCGAGCGTGCCGCCCACGGTCGCGCTCGCACGCGCGCGCGACAAGTGACCTATCCGTACTCGGCGCCTGCGCCGGTAGTCCGGCCGCGCCCGCGAGATCTACGTCAGCGACGCACTCGGCAGACACAGGTGCGATCGACAGGCGTAAGAGCGAGCTTCAGGAGCGACCGGACGATCGGGCCAGGATCCGTCCGACTCTGGTTGGTCACCACCGCGATCGACACGCCCTCGTCCGGGACATAGCGCATCGCCGATCGGAACCCGAGCAGTCGACCCGAATGGCCGAGCGTTCGAAGCCCGTCGATCTCGACGACCTGCGTGCCATAGCCGTATGGGATCGACGACTTCAGCGCGGCGGTCGTGCTCGGATCGACCATCGCGGCGAGATACTCCGGACGGAGGACGTGGCCGCCGTACAAGGCCTGCGCCCAGTGCGCGAGATCTCGCGCCGTCGAGGCGAACCCACCCGCACCGCCGGCCGCCGTGACGACCGAGGTGAAGGGAACGAGCGGCGTCCCGTCGGTCAGGTCGATCGCGGGGGCCGCGGTCGACGTGGATGTGAATCGATAGCCGTGCGCAACGTCGACGGGCGGCGGATCCTCGGGTTGATACCAGGTGTGGTCGAGCCCGAGCGGCTCGAGGAAACGTTCCCGGACCTGAACGGCGAGCGGCTTCTTGCCGGCGGCCTCCGCGACCATCCCGAGCAGCAGGAAGTTCGTGTTCGAGTAGTGCCAGCTCTTGCCCGGTTCCGAGTACGCCTTGCTGAGGTATCTCAGCGCGGCGGTCGCGTTCCATCGACGGGCCGGCTGCGAGAGGAGGGCGTGGTCGATCGATGGATGGAAGAAGAAGTCCCGCAAGCCGCTCGTGTGATCGAGCAACTGGCGGACCTTGATCTTGACCGAGATCTTCTTCACCGCCGGCAGGTACTGGCGAACCGGCGCGTCGAGGTCGACGATCCCGTCCTCGGCGAGCGCGAGGATAAGCGCGGCCGTGAACGTCTTGCTGACGCTGGCGATCGCGAACGACGTGTCGCGGGTCACGGGCGATTTCATGTGGATGTCGGCCTGGCCGCTCACGCCGGACCACATCGCGCCATCGGGCAGGACGATCGCCAC
>JBKPMM010000199.1:0-10358 GCA_046732155.1 Chloroflexota bacterium
CTCGTCGCCGCACGAGCCCGGAGTCGACCATGAACCTCGCCCCGCCGATCCCGCGTTTCGGACGACCCGTCGCCGACCCGGAAGCGCGCGAGCGCGAGCTCGCCAAGGAGACGCGCCGGACCGCGAACCGGACGCCGACCAAGGACCTCACGCAGGCCCTCCAGCGTGAGCGACACGCGCCGGACTACACGATCCTCGTCGTGGTCGTCGCGCTCGCTGCGATCGGGATCCTGATGGTCTACTCGTCGTCCGCGATGCGCGGCTACCTCTCCGCTGAGGCCGACACGTTCCAGACGGTCGGGCCGCAGATCCAGTGGGCGTTGCTCGGGCTGCTGGCGATGGTGGCGATGATGCGCGTCGACTATCGCTACCTCCGCCTGGCATCGATCCCCGGCTACGTCCTCGCGCTCGGCCTGCTCGTCCTCGTGTTCGTCGATGAGTTCAATATCGTGGTCGGTGGCTCGGCACGGTGGCTCAAGCTCGGCCCGCTTCCCGCCGTCCACCCGGCCGAGATGGCCAAGCTCGCACTGATCGTGTACCTCGCGCACTGGTTCGCGAAGCGCGGCGTCCGGGTCGGGCGCTTCTGGTCGGGGACGGTCCCGTTCCTGCTGATCGCGGTACCGGTCATCGCGCTCGTCTTCAAGGAGCCCGACCTCGGCACGACGATCGTCATCACGCTCACCGCCTTCACGATGTGGTTCGTGGCGGGCGCGAACACATTCCACCTCGGCTCGATGTTCAGCATCGCAGGCCTGGGGGCGATCATCGTCGGGCTTGCCGGCTACCAGATGGACCGCATCCGCGCCTGGCTCGACCCCTGGAAGTACGAGTCGACGATCGGCTATCACACGGTCCAGGGCCTGCTTGCACTGGGGCTCGGGGGTGTGTTCGGCTCGGGTCTCGGGGAGAGCCGGATGGCCGGTGGCCTGTTCGTGCCGAATGCCTTCAACGACTTCATCTTCGCGATCATCGGCGAGGAGTTCGGCCTGATCGGCGCCGGTGTCGTCATCGCGCTCTTCGTGCTGCTCGCCTACGCTGGCATCCGCGTGGCGCTCGGGGCGCCCGACACGTTCGGCGCCCTGCTGGCCGCGGGGATCACCGCCTGGCTCTGCATCCAGGCGTTCATCAACATCGCGGTGGTCGTGACGCTCGTCCCGATCACGGGTATCACGCTGCCGTTCATCAGTGCCGGCGGCTCGTCACTCATCATCAGCTTCGCCGCGATCGGGATCCTCCTCTCGATCTCGCGCGAGACCATCGAAAAGGGGACCTGGAACGACGATGCGAGCGCTCATCGCAGCGGGCGGGACGGGCGGGCATATCTACCCGGCACTGGCCGTCGCCCGGTCGTTGCGCGCGCAGCTCGACGACGCTGAACTGACCTGGGTCGGCGGTCACCGCGGCCTCGAAGCCAGCATCGTGCCGGCTGCCGGGATCCCGTTCCGGCGCCTGGCGCTGCGCTCACTGCGCTCGGTCGAGGTGAACGCGCACGCGATCCTCGACCCGGTCCGGCTCGGCGCGTCGGTGCCACAGGCGACAGCGCTGCTCGTCCGCGAACGCCCCGACGCCATCTTCACGACGGGTGGTTATGTGGCCGTCCCGATCCTGCTCGCCGCGGCGCCGCTTCGCATCCCGGTCGTGCTTTGGGACGGCAACGTCATCCCCGGTCGCGCGGTCCGGGCGACGGCGCGGCTCGCCGACGTGATCGCGGTCTCGTTCCGCGCGACATGCCAGGCGCTCGCATCAGCCGCGCCCGGCGTCCCGTGCTACGTGACCGGCACGCCGATCCGTGACACGACGGCGATCGACCGGGAGGCGGCCCGGGCCAGGCTCGGGCTCCCCGACGGTGTCCGCGTGATGCTCGTATTCGGCGGATCACAGGCCGTGCGGCGGTTCAACGCCGCCGTCAAGGACGCCCTACCGAGGCTCGTCGAGCGCGTCGCGGTCATCCACGTCACCGGTGACGACGGCTATGCCGCCGCGCTGGCCGACCGGGAAGCGCTGCCGGTCGGTGTGCGCGATCGCTACCACCCGTTCCCGTTCCTGCGCGACGACATGCTCTCGGCCCTCGCGGCCGCCGACCTGGTCGTGGGACGGGCCGGATCTTCGACCCTCGCTGAAGTCGCGGCATTCGGCCTCCCGATCGTCATCGTCCCGTACCCCCATGCCGCAGGACATCAGATCGCCAATGCACGGCAGCTCGTCGATGCCGGCGCGGGCCGGCTGGTCGATGACGAAGCCTTCGACGCCGACGCCTTGCTCGACGCGGCGGGGCTGCTCGACGATGTGGCGAGGCATGCCGCGATGTCGGCAGCGGCGCGATCGCTCGGACGGCCTGGGGCTGCGGACGCGGTCGCCGACCTGGTGCTCGCTGTCGCCCGCCACCAGCCGCTGCCAGACGCCGCGACGATCGAGCGGCGCTCTCGAGGATCGCTCGCGTGACGGCGTCGACCGGGTTCGACGCCATCGCCGTCGGCTCGGACATCCAGCGCCGGGTCGGGGTCAAGACGTCACGCGATGAGCCACTCGCACGCTTCACGACGATGCGGGTCGGCGGTCCCGCGGATCTCTTCGCGACCGTCCACAACCTCTTCGAGCTGCGCGCGCTTGTGCGCTTCGCACGGCAACGCGAGCTGCCCCACACCATCCTCGGGCGGGGGAGCGACCTCGTCATCAGCGACCGGGGGATCCGTGGCCTCGTGATCCAAGACCGGGCGGAAGGGTCGCGCGTCGAGGCCGAGCGCTACGTCGCCGATGCCGGCGTACCGATGGCCCGCGCGGCGACCGAGACGCAGAAGGCCGGCCTGACCGGACTCGAGTTCGGGCTCGCGATCCCTGGCACGGTCGGCGGGGCGGTGTGGGCCAACGCCGGGGCCCATGACGCGGATGTCGCGGGCGTGCTCGTCTCGGCGCGCGTGCTCGACGCAGCCGGCACGGAGGCGATCGTTCCCGCGACAGAGCTCGGGCTGGCGTATCGCGAATCGCGGTTCAAGCGGGCTGGCGATGCGGCACACGCCGAACTGATCCTCGACGCCACCTTCGAGCTGACCGCCGCGGACCCCGAGACGATCAAGGGTCGTCTTGATGAGATCAGGCGGTGGCGACAGGCGCACCAACCGCTCGGTCTACCCTCAGCCGGCAGCGTGTTCCGTAACCCGCCGGACGATTCGGCTGGGAGGCTCATCGAGGCCGCCGGGCTCAAGGGCTTCCGGATCGGTGGCGCCGTCGTGTCGGAGAAGCACGCGAACTTCATCGTCAACGACCAGAAGGGCAGCGCGGCCGACGTGCGGCGGGTCGCCGACCACGTGCGGACGGTCGTCGCGGAACGGACTGGGATCGAGCTCGTCTACGAGGTCGAGTTCATCGGCGATTGGGATGGCTGGCCGTGGCCGGACTGAACGCGAACGTCCGGCCTCGGGCTGCAACGGGAGGCAGTGCAGCGCACCTGCCGCCCGTGGTCGTTCTCCTCGGCGGGCCGTCGGCGGAGCACGACGTGTCCGTCGTCTCCGGCACGGCCATCGCTGCGGCACTCGCCGACGCCGGCGCATCCGTGCGACAGGTCCTCATCGACCTCGACGGACGGTGGTGGTGGCTGCCGGAGGACCACCGCCGCGGCGAGCGGTCCGCCGCGGTCTACGACGACCCGACCACGCTCGACGCCGAGGGCCCGTTCGCCGTGGGTGCCGCGATCGACCGGTTGGCGGCCGCGGACCTGGCACCCGTCGTGGTGATCGCCCTGCACGGTCCGTTCGGGGAGGACGGCACCGTCCAGGCGCTGCTGGACGCCGCCGGTCTCGCCTACACCGGATCGGGTGTCGCCGCGTCGGCGCTCGGGATGGACAAGGCGCTGTTCAAGCGGATGTGCCGCGGACTCGGGATCCCCGTCGTCGATTGGCGCGAGGTCCGCCGGTCGCGCTGGGATGCGGACCGGTCCGGTGTCCGCCGCGAGATGGCCGCGTTCGCAGCCGGCGCGGCGGATCCGAGGCTGATGGTCAAGCCCGCCGGCCTCGGCAGCTCCGTCGGGATGACCCTTGCGCACGACGCCGCAGAGCTGGCCGCCGCGCTCGACCTCGCGTTCCGTTACGACTCAGTGGCTCTGGTCGAGCTGTACGTCGCCGACGCGCGCGACCTCGAGGTGTCGGTCATCGGCAACGACCACGCGAATCTCGAGCTGTACGGCCCGGGCGAGATCATCAGCGGCCACGAGTTCTACGACTACGAGGCGAAGTACACGCCCGGTCTCTCGGAGACCTCGACCCGAGCCGAGGTCAGCGACGTCGAGAAGGCCGTCATCCACAAGCTCACGCGAGACGTGTACCGGTCCATCGGCGCGGAGGGCTTCGCCCGCGTCGACTTCCTGATGGCAGGCGAACGCATCGTCGTCTCCGAGATCAACACGATCCCGGGTTTCACCCCGATCAGCCTCTTCCCGACGATGCCAGCGGAAGCCGGCTACTCGTTCACGGATGTCTGCGTACGAGTCGTCGAGCTCGCCCTCGAACGCCACGCGCAGCGGCCCGCATCACACCTCACGCCGAACGACCTGCCGCGATGACCCTCCGCCCGCGCCAGCCGGCTCGTCGCCTCGGGCCGACACGACCGGCGGCGCGGCGAGCAGCTGGCACGGCGCCGGCGCGTCGCACACGCTCGATCCGACGGGCGTCGGCGGGGCTCACGCCCGTCCGTGCGGGCGCGATCCTCGCGATGCTGCTCGCGGGCGCTGCCATATACGGAGTCGCGAATTCGACCGTCTTCGCGTATGCCAACACGACCGTCGAGGGTGCCTCGTTCACCGACAAGGCCGCAGTCGTTGCGGCGCTCGACGATGCCCGCGGCTCCAATCTGTTCACCATGGTGACGAAGCCGTTCGAGGAGAGGATCCGGGAGCTGCCGACGGTCCGTTCGGTCGACGTCGGCGTCCGCTTGCCGGACACGGTCGGCGTCACGCTCCGCGAGCGGACGCCGATCCTCGTCTGGCGGGTCGGCGAGCGCCGCTACCTGGTCGATTCCGAGGGGCGGCTGTTCGCGCGGATGCCCGACGTCCCGCCTGACAGTGCCGCGTCTCTGCCGGTCGTCGAGGACCGGCGGGCGGCGTCGGTCGGGCTGTCGGTGGGGCAGTCGCTCGACCAGGTCGATCTCGACGCCGCGACCCGCCTGGGATCGCTGCTGCCGGCCGACGTCGGCAGTGCTGCCCAGCGGTTGGCCGTGTTCGTCAACGATGCGAACGGCTTTACGGTCCGGACCCAGCCGACGTCGTGGGAGGCGGTCTTCGGCTTCTACACGCCGACCCTGCGGACGCCCGAGCTGATCCCAGGCCAGGTCCGTCTGCTGCGCAGCCTGCTGATCGGCCGCGAACCGCTCGTCGAGCGGGTCATCCTCGCGTCCGAGACCGACGGGACGTACATTCCCAAGGCGACGCCGCTGCCCAGCGCCAAGGCCTCGGCCCATCCCAGCGCGAGTCCCGCACCGTGATAGCCTTGCCGAAACCTGACGGAGGAGGACGAGGGACCACGTGCTGCTTCCCCTGCTCGGGCTCCTCGTGGGCGTCCTGGCGGGCCTCGTCCTCAACATCAACGTCGGCTTCGAGCTCAGCCGGTACTCGGCCGTGGCCATCCTCGCCGCGCTCGATTCGGTGCTCGGAGCGGTCCGCGCGGAGCTCGATGGGGTCTACGACAATCGCATCTTCATCAGCGGCTTCCTGGTCAACGCGATCATCGCGGTCTTGCTGACGTTCATCGGCGATCGACTCGGGCTGGACCTGTACCTGGTGGCCCTTCTCGCCTTCGGGCTTCGGATCTTCGACAACGTCGCGCTCATCCGCCGGCATTTCCTGTAAGCCGGCCCAGACGGGAGACGAACGGAAACAGTGGAACGTGAAGCGGTCCTCGTCGGCATCGACGTCGGTACGAGCAAGGTCTGCGCGCTGATCGGCGAGGTCGCGCGCGACGGCCGGCTGACGATCATGGGCCACGGGACCGTTCCCGCCTCCGGCCTCAAGAAGGGCGTCGTCATCAACATCGACCAGACGGTCCATTCGATCGCGGAGGCGGTCGAGAAGGCCGAACGCCTGTCGGGCTGGAAGATCGACCGCGCGTTCGTCGGTGTGGGCGGCCAGCACGTCGAGAGCCTCAACTCGCCAGGACAGGTGGCGGTAACTGGCCACCATCGCGAGGTCAGCCGCGAGGACATCAACCGGGCGATCGACGTTGCGCGGGCCGTGCCGATCCCCTCGAACCGCGAGGTGCTCCACGTCGAGCGGCGCGGCTTCTCGGTCGACGGCCAGGAGGGCGTGAAGGATCCGCTCGGAATGAGCGCGCTCCGCCTCGAGGTCGAGACCCACATCGTGACGGCCGCAGCGACACCGGTCACCAACCTCTCGAAGTGCGTCGCGGCGGCCGGTGTGAAGATCGATGAGCTCGTCGTCAATTCGCTCGCGTCCGCCGAGGCCGTGCTGAACGAGACCGAGAAGGAGCTCGGCGTCGCCGTCGCCGACTTCGGCGCCGGGACGATCGACCTCGCGCTGTTCCTGGACGGATCGCCGTTCCACACCCGGGTGCTGCCGATCGGCGGGAACAACGTGACCAACGACATCGCGGCCGTCCTCAAGACCTCGCTCCAGACCGCGGAAGAGCTGAAGATCAAGGAGGGGACCGCGGACCTGCGCACGGTCGGTGAGGACGAAGAGATCAGCGTCAGTGTCCTGGGCGAGGATGCCGGACGGACCGTCAGCCGACTCGAGGTGTCCCAGGTCATCGAGGCCCGCATGCGCGAGACGTTCGAGCTGCTCCGCAACGAGATCCGCGCCGCCGGCGTCCGGCAGCTCCCCGCGGGCGTGATCCTGACCGGCGGCTCGTCGCAGCTCGCGGGCATCGCCGAGCTCGGTCGGGAGGTGCTCGAGATGCCGGTGCGGGTCGCAGCACCGACCGGCATCGGTGGCCTCGTCGACACGCTCTTGACGCCGGCCTACAGCACGAGCGTGGGGCTGCTCCAGTGGGGCGCGACGACGCTGGTCGACGGCGAGCCGACGCGCTACGAGTCGGCGCCTGCGATGGGCGGCCTCGGGCGGATCCGGGACGCGCTCCGCTCGATATTCCCGTAGGCCGCGGGAGCGCGCTTGGATACGCGCGAGCTCACGGTCCGAACGGGCTCAGCCCGCGGCGTCGCGGACCTGACCGCCGCCTGCGCAGCGTTCGTGTCGGACATCGACGCCGAAGACGGCCTGCTCTCGGTCTTCGTGCCGCACGCGACCGCCGGGCTGGTCGTCGTCGAGATCGGTGCCGGGTCCGACGATGACCTGATGGATGCCCTCGACCGGCTGCTGCCGCGCGAGGACCGGCTCTACCGCCATCGCCATGGGTCCGCTGGTCACGGGGCGGACCACGTCGTGCCGTTGCTGGCGTCGCCGTCGCTGACGATCCCAGTGCTGAGCGGCCGGATGGCGCTCGGCACGTGGCAATCGATCTGCTTGCTCGACCCGAACGCGGACAACGCCGAGCGGACCGTCCGGCTGAGCTTCATCGAGGGATGACCGATGGTCAGGCCGCAGAGGACGCGGATCGCGCCGCCCACGCAGCAGCTCCGGACGGTGACGCTCCGCACCAGACTCCATCAGAGTCGTCCGCCCGATAGTCTGCCTATCGGACACGGCGGTATACTCCGCGACTCACGGACCCGTCACGAAGAGGCACGGGTCGCCCGAGCGCGCGAGACCAGAGACACCCAGAGCCACCGATGACACCGCCCAGGACCCGCCGAGGGTCGCCGGAGGAAAACCCCATGGCGTTGCGTTCCGATTCCGAGAATTTCGCGCTGATCCGCGTCATCGGTGTCGGAGGTGGCGGTAGCAACGCCGTCAACCGGATGATCCGGGCCGAGATGATGGGCGTCGAGTTCATCGCCTGCAACACCGACGCGCAAGCGCTCCTCCAGTCGGATGCACCGCACAAGATCCGGATCGGCGACAAGGTCACTCGCGGCCTCGGCGCTGGCGGCGACGCGTCGATGGGTCAGCGCTCGGCGGAGGAGGACTCGGACAAGATCGCGGCCGCGATCCAGGACTCGGACATGGTGTTCATCACCGCCGGCCTCGGTGGCGGCACCGGCTCCGGGGCTGCGCCGATCGTCGCGCAGATCGCCAAGGATTCGGGCGCCCTCACGATCGGCGTCGTGACCAAGCCGTTCGCCTTCGAGGGCAACCGCCGCAAGCTCGTCGCCGAAAAGTCGGCCGAGGAACTGAAGGCGCAGGTCGATGCGCTCATCACCATCCCGAACGACCGCCTCAAGGACGTCGTCCAGAAGAACACGAGCATCCTGGACGCCTTCCGCGTCGTCGATGACGTCCTCCGCCAGGGCGTCCAGGGGATCAGCGACATCATCACGATGCCCGGCTTGATCAACCAGGACTTCGCCGACGTCCGCGCGATCATGAAGGACGCCGGCTCCGCGCTCATGGGCATCGGCCGAGCGACGGGCGAGAACCGCGCCGTCGAGGCCGCCCAGCAGGCCATCGCGAGTCCGCTGCTCGAGCTCGACATCCACGGCGCGCAGGGCATCCTCTGGAACATCACGGGTTCGTCGACCCTGTCGCTGTTCGAGGTCAACGAGGCTGCCGAGGCCATCAAGGAGGCCGCCGACCCGGAGGCGAACATCATCTTCGGGACGAGCTTCAACGAGCGGCTCGGCGACGAGGTCATGGTGACCGTCATCGCGACCGGCTTCGACGGCGGCAAGCGCAAGCCGGCGGTCCAGCGCGAGGCGTCAGGTGTGATGGAAGGCGCGGCGGCGAGCCGGGTCTCGCACGAGCGAGACTTCCTCCAGGAGCTCGAACGCCAGCGTGAGCAGGGGAGCGACGGCATGTTCAGCCCGCCCGCTCGCGACGAGGAGCCGGCGGTCGCTGCTGCACCCCGCGCAGAGCGCACGGCAGGCGAGTCGACACCCGCCCGTCGTCCGACGACGTACGACGCCGACGATCTCGAGATCCCCAGCTTCCTCCGGCGCAAGTGATGCGCGCCGGCAAACGGCCGGCGATCGATCGATGACCGAGCGACCGGCCGAGGTCGGGGCGCTTCGCGCCGCCTATGACGCCGTCCTCGCGAGGATCGCGGCCGCGTGTGAGCGAGCGGGTCGGGATCCGTCCGGCGTCACGCTCGTGGCGGTGTCGAAGACCGTCGATGCGAGCCGTCTCGCCGCGGCCGTCGATGCAGGGATCACGACGCTTGGCGAGAATCGTGTCCAGGAGGCCGAGGGGAAGGTCGGCGTCCTGTCGGGCGTCACGTGGCACCTCGTCGGTCCGCTCCAGTCCAACAAGGCACGCCGGGCGCTCGAGACGTTCGACGTGATCCAGACGATCGACTCGACCTCCCTCGCGGATCGCCTCGATCGACTCGCGAGGGACGCGCGCGGCGCCGGCCCATCCGGCCGCTACCCGGTCCTCGTACAAGTCAACGTCGACGACGATCCGTCCAAGGCCGGATTCGCACCGGGCGAGCTCCGCGAGGCCCTCGACACGATGGCGGGCCTCGACGCCCTCGAGGTGCGTGGGCTCATGACGATCGGCCGCCTGGTCGCCGATCCCGAGGCGGCACGCATGACATTCCGGCATCTGCGCGCGATCTCGGAGGAGTTGCGCTCGGCCGGTGCGCCGTTGGGGCCGGCGCTATCGATGGGCATGACCGACGACTTCGAGGTCGCCGTCGCGGAGGGAGCGACGATCGTTCGCGTCGGCCGGGCGATCTTCGGCGAGCGACCGCACCGGCACGCGCCCGACGAACCCGAGCACGTCCACGCCCCCGCTGGACGATGAACATCGGCTGGTAGACTCCAGCCGTGCCTGGGGCATTCCTCGCCAACTTCTTCCAGTTCCTGCTGATGGCGCTATGGGCGCTCGTCTTCGGGCGGATGATCATGTCGTGGGTCGATCCGACCGGGCGATATCGCGCGTCGGCCTTTCTCTACCAGACGACCGAGCCGCTGCTCGCGCCGGTGCGCCGGATGCTGCCGCAGTCGGGGATGATCGACTGGTCCGGGTTCGTCGTCCTCATCATCCTCAGCTTCCTCTGGCGCATCCTCTGAGGTCTTGAGTCCGAGCGACGTCCGCTTCGCCGTCCGTCTCACGCCGAGGGCCGCGCTCGACCGCGTCGATGGCGTCACCGATGGTGTGCTTCGCGCCCGTGTGGGCGCGCCTGCGGTCGAAGGCGCCGCGAACAACGCGCTGATCCGCTTGATCGCCGAGGAGCTCGGCGTGGCGCGCACGTCGGTACGGATCGTGGCTGGCGCGTCGAGTCGGCAGAAGCTCGTGGTCGTGGACGGCGGAGACCCGGACGCGATCGTTGCCCGGTGGCCGGGCCTGCGGGTATGAT
>JBKPMM010000200.1:0-4578 GCA_046732155.1 Chloroflexota bacterium
GAGAACGCCTTCGGACCGCGGTACGTCACCGACCCGGTCGAGCCCGACGACCCGCCGCAGCAGCCCCAGTGGTAGTCGTAGTTCCGGTTCAGGTCCGTGCCGATGTTCGTCGTTCCGGCGTTGGGCTGACGGTTCTTGCGCCAGCCACGGTACGGGGTACCGGTCAGGTCGTATTCGCCGCCGTCCGGGTTGACCATGAACACGATGTAGATCTCGCGGGTGTCGACCAGGCGCTTGACGGTCGCGTCGGCGGAGTACCCGTTGCTCAGCCAGCGCAGGATCGCGAGCCCCTGCTCGACGGTCAGGTGTTCGCGCGCGTGGTGCAGCGCATCGAACAGGACCTCGGGCTCGTTCTCGTCCGTGGCGACGTTGTCCGAGATCTTGGCCGCCCAGATGTCCCGACCCTGGTAGCTCTTCCCGATCGAGAACTTGCGGACGATCGTCGGGTGAGCGGCGACCGTGCTGTCGAGCGCGGCCACCATCTCGGCGTAGCTGTGATAGCGCGAATCGGCCGGCGGGAAGTTGGCGGCATGGACCGCGACGGGCGCCACGAGGGCGACGAGCAGGAGTCCGAC
Source organism: Chloroflexota bacterium (assembly GCA_046732155.1). GTDB lineage: Bacteria > Chloroflexota > Limnocylindria > Limnocylindrales > CSP1-4 > SPCO01. The sequence continues at coordinate 576 of JBKPMM010000200.1, forward strand.
GAGGGCGGCGGGGACGGAACGCATGGCGGGCAGTCTGACGGCTCGACACCGGCGACGTCACCCCGCGATGGGGCTACGCGACGCACGTACTGGAACATAGCCGACCCTTCCGGCGTCGGAAGGACCTGACGGAGCCGACCCACGGGGGGTGGGGCCCGTCCACAGGAGGATCGTTCCAATGAGATCGATCACCCGTGCCGGCAGGCGGCCTATCGCCCTCGCCGCCGGCCTCCTCCTGGTCGCCATCAGCGCGGCCCCCGCTCTAGCCTGCGGCGGGCTCATCGGACCGAATGGGGCGGTCAATCTCCTGCGGACGACGACGTTCGCGGGTTATCACGACGGGGTCGAGCATTACGTGACGGCCTTCCAGTTCGCTGGTGGCGGAGGCGCGTTCGGCAGCCTCACGCCGCTCCCCGGAGTACCGACGAGCGTCGAGAAGGGCGGCGACTGGACGCTCCAGCGGCTTGTCCGTGAGACGGACCCCGTTCCCGAGGCGGACTTCGCGCGACTCGCGGCGGCGGCTCCCTCGGGCAGCGCCGAAGTGCTGATGCAAGTCAAGATCGATGCCCTGGACATCACGGTGCTCAAGGGTGGCGCCGCCGAGGTCGGCACGTGGGCGACCGATCACGGCTTCCGCCTCCCGCCCGATGCGCCTGAAGTCCTCGACTTCTACGCGCAGCGCAGCCCGATCTTCCTCGCGGCAGCGTTCGACGGCGACGCGGCGGCTGCGCGCGGGCAAAGCATCGGCGACGGCACACCGGTCCACATCTCGATCCCGACGAACAACCCGTGGGTCCCGTTGCGGATCCTGGCGCTCGGCAAGACCTCGAGCGAGGTCGTCCAGGCCGACGTCTACATGCTGACCGACGAGTCGCCCGCCATGCTCCCCTACCCCGACGGATCGAACGGCATGACGCTGCAGCATTCCGCCGCGGCGACGGACCAGCTCCTCTCGGATCTGCGCTCCGACCGAGGGATGGACTGGATCCCGGACACGGGCTGGCTGACGAAGATCGCCATCGATGCGGACGCGCCGCAGCTCTCCTATGACCTCGCGGTCGACGTCTCCGGCGCGAATGCGCCGTCACGCGTGGCGGCAGGCCTCGAGATGCCCGGCGCGTCCGATCCGGCCGTGATGGACGCGATGCGCTGGTTCGCCGGCATGTCGTTCATCGGCCTTGGGATCGGCGCGGTGGTCTGGTTGATCGCCAAGCACCGCATCGACCAGGGCCTGTCACCGGCGTGAGAGCCCTCGGGCTGATCCTGGGCTCGGTCGGCATCGCCGTCCTCGCAGCCGCCTGGGTTGCGGGACCTGCCCGCGGCGGCGCGGCGACGTCGGCCGAGATCCGGATCCACTTCTCGCACTACACGCCGTCGGAGATCGTTGCGACCGCCGGCGTGCCGCTCCGGGTCACGCTCGTGAACACCGACCCCATCGACCACGAATGGCTGGTCGGGGATCCGGCGTTCCATCAGCGCCACCGGACAGGGACCGAGCAACATCACGGCGCTCGGCCGAACGAGGTGTCGCTTGCCCCGGGCGAGTCGAAGACCACCACCGTCGTCTTCGATACACCCGGGGATTACCTGTACATCTGCCATCTGCCTGGCCACGAGGCGTACGGGATGGTCGGCGTGCTTCGAGTGCTGCCGACGTCGTAGCCGCGGCGGTCCGGTGGCAGGGCGGCAGATCTTCTTCCAGGCCATGACGGTGATGCACATATCCCGGCGTCGGGCGGCGGGTTCTTCAGTGATGCACTTTGCCTGCATAACGCGGCGTGGCTGGGCTGCAGGCGACCGTCTGCGCGGCCGCTGACGACGCCCTCGATCACCGCCTTATGCAGGCGAACTGCATCAACAAGGAAAGGTCCGTCGGCCGGCAAGGAATATGCATCTCCGTTCGCGTGCCGGGCGGTCGGGCCTCGCCGCGGCGCCGGCCGCGTGAAGCGACGCTAGCGAGGATCGAGCTTCGGCGGTTCGTGGGAGACGGGCGGCAGGTCCAAGCCCGCGACCCAGTCGGCGATCTCGTCGGCCGCGGCGACCCACACACCCTCCATCGACTGTGCCCGCTCGATCAGGCCCTCGAGCGCGATCGCGCGCGCCGGCCGGCCGCTGATGAACGGATGCATCGTCAGATCGAACAGGCCGCCGATCTCGACGATACCCTCGAGCTCCTCGTACCACGCATCGCAGACGACGGACGGCGGGAGGATCGGCGATGTCGCGTAGCCGGGCACGTAGTTGTACCGGTTCCAGTCGTCGAGGCTCCAGTGCATCGGGAGTTCGATGAGGCCTGAGGCCCACCGATACGGATGATCGGAATCCATCATCCCTGAGCTGTAGGTGAAGCCGTTCCGGGCGAGCAGATCAGGCGTACGGAAGTTCATGTCGCACGACGGCGCCCGATAGCCGACCGGCCGGATGCCGAGGACCGAGTCCAGCGCTTCGAGACCTCGCGTGAGATAGCCCTGCTCCGTCGTCTCGTCCTTGCCGCGCACGCTCTCATGCATGTACCCGTGGTGGCCGATCTCATGGCCCGCATCCCGGATCGACCGGATGACATCGGGCCACGTCTCGGCGACCCAGCCAGGGACGAAGAAGGTGGTTCGGAGCTGGCGCCGGTCGAGCATCCGGAGCAACCGCGGCACCGCGACCTGGGGCCCGTAGCGCTGGTGGCCGATGACGTCCAGGTAGTCGATGACCTCAGGGTGGTCGGTCAGCATGACCGCCTCGGCGTCGACGTCGAACGTGAACATCGCGGCGGCGCGGTAGCCGTCGGGCCAGCGGAAGCCGCGGGGCAGAGCGTCCATGCGGCAACGATACTGGGTCGGTGAGGACGGGTTCGACTCCGTGACTGCGCAGCCGAGACGCGGTGGCCTCGTTCGCGCCGTGGTCCTCGAGGAGATCGGGCGACCGGCGCTCGTGCGCGAACTCGAGCTCATCGAGCCACGCGCGGGCGAGGTCCGGGTGCGGATGCTCGCGTCCGGCGTGTGTCACTCCGACCTGCACGTTCGCGACGGCGAATGGGATCGACCGACCCCGATCGTGATGGGTCACGAGGGCGCGGGGATCGTCGAGGCGGTCGGTCCCGGCGTCACGACGCCACGGGTCGGGGAACTGGTGGCGCTGTCGTGGCTGATCCCATGTGGCGTATGCCGCTCGTGCCGGCGCGGGCGGGTCTGGGAGTGCCCGGACTCGCCGTCCTATCGCCACTCCCTGTTCGATGGCGAGACCGCGTTCCGTGGCGACTCCGGCACCGCCATCCGCTCCTACTGCGCGATCGCGACGATGGCAGAAGCCTCGGTCGTGCCGGCTGCGGCGGCGATCCCACTCCCCGACAGCGTCGACCCAGGGGTGGCAGCACTCATCGGCTGTTGCGTGACGACCGGTGTCGGGGCGGTCCTCAAGACCGCCGCGGTCCCTGCCGGTTCATCGGTCGCGGTGATCGGGCTTGGTGGCGTCGGTCTGTCGGTCGTGATGGGCGCGGTCCTCGCCGAGGCATCGCAGATCGTCGCCATCGATCGCGTCGAGGCCAAGCTCGATGTGGCGCGTTCGATCGGGGCGACAGACGGCCTGCTGGCCGGCGACGACCCGAGTGCGACGGCTGCCGAGCTCCGCGATCTCACCGACGGCGGGCCCGACTTCGTATTCGAGGCGATCGGTCAGCCCCCGACCGTCGAGCTTGCGATCTCGGCGCTGCCCGTCGGTGGAACGGCGGTCCTCGTGGGGATGACGCCGATCGGCGAACGTGCTGCCTTCGAGGTCTTCCCGTTCGTCGACGGGGCCCGAAGGATCATCGGTTCGAACTACGGGTCCGCCGAGCCGGCGATCGACTTCCCGCGGTACGCCTCGTGGACCCTCGAGGGCCGCCTCACGGTCGACCAGCTGATCGATCGGCGGATCGCGATCGACCAGATCGAGGACGCCTTCGAGGGGATGCGCGCCGGGCGGTACGCCCGCCAGATCATCGAGTTCTAGAGGGTTCCGCGGGGCTCGACCGCTC
>JBKPMM010000201.1:0-3456 GCA_046732155.1 Chloroflexota bacterium
ATCGTGGTGAAGCGCTCGATGGGTCGTGGCTATGCCGGCATCGACAACGAGCTCTACACGAACGAGAAGACCGGGATGCTGTTCGCAGACGCGAAGGAGGGTCTCGCCTCGCTGACCGCTGCGGTCAAGGCGCTCTAGCCAGCGAGCGCGCAAGGGCGCCGTCGCGGGCGCCCCGGCGTGAGTCTCGTCAGATGCTCGTGGGCGAGTCGGCAGCAAGGATCCGTGGTCGCACGGCGCCGCCGGCCGATTCTTGTCAGATGCTCATGAGGCGAGCCAACGACAGGAGCCCGATTGGCTGGGGTTCCCGCGGGGTGCATCCATATGCAGCGCTCGCGTACGCGACGTGCGTGGAAGGACTGAGTCCTGTGCATATTGATGCCAGCGGCTGGATATCTACCCCGTTCACTCCGTCGAATGCTCGTCAGGACGAACAAATGACGGAAATCCCCCGCGGCAGGTCGGCAACTCGCCCGGGGCAGGTCGGGACTGACCGGGGGACCTCGGGACTCCGCGCGCGGGAGCTCGGCAACTCGCCTGCGGCAGCTCAGGGACTCCCCGGGGCGACCTCGAGACTCCGCGATGGGGGCTCGGGGACCCCCGCACGCCGGCCGCGAACGCGCCCCGACAGCTACCCCGGCGTGGCCCGCCGCTGCAGCTAGGCGGACGGCACCACCGCGGCGGTCTGGGGCACGACCGTGGCGTCAGCGACCTCGAGCGGCGCGAGCGTCCCGAGCGATTCCGCGACCACGATCGCGTCATCACCTGGCTGCAGGATGAACGCGGTGTCTGGATTGACGAACGAGTGCCCGCCTCGGTTCACGGACAACAGCGTCGCGTGATGGTCGCGGCGGAGTCGCGCGGCCAGGTCGTCGATCGACATCCCGCAGTACTCCTCGGGTAGCGAGATCCGATAGAGCTCCGACCCCTCGCCGCCCGACACGATGTCCGTGACGATCCCCGAAAGACCCGGATACAGCGCCGAGCGAGCGAGCAGGTGCGACGCGATCTTCGACGTGACGAGGAGCTCGTCGACGTCGGCCCGTCTGAAGTGCGGCTCGTTCTTGGGGTTGTTCACCTCCGCCACGGTGCGGACGCCGGGCGCTGCATGCTCGATCGCCAGCACCGTCAGGATCGAATGCATGTCCGCTTCGTCCGACCCGTCACGCGGGAAGACAAGGGCCGCCGCCGCGTGCTCGATCCCGGCGCGCTTGAGGTCGTCGTCGTTGGTCGAGTCGCCGCGAACGAAATACACGCCCTCGCCTGCCGGGTTCTTGTCGACGTCAGCCAGGACGACCACCTTCGTCGCGTACTCATCGCCGCGAAGCTCAGCGACGAGATCGCGAGCCGTCGAATTCCAGCCGCATACGACGATGTGGCCCTTGTATCCGGACGCACCCAACCCCTGGCCCTCCTTGAGCAGGAAATCGATGACCATCGCGACGAGGGCGCCGGTGATCATGCCGAGCATCGCGACGCCGAACAGGATCAGGAACCAGCCGATGAGCCGACCCGCAGGCGACGTCACGTAACTGGAGTCGCCCTGCCCGAGGACCGTCGCGATCCCCCAGTTGAACGAGTCGAAGACCGATTCGATCGTCCACGACTTCTCGAACAGGGTGATGAGGACGGCCGCCGCGAGGACGAAGCCGATGATGCCCTGCGCGAGCGACATGAAGAAGCGCTTGTCGAGCTGTCCGACCATCCGCCTCAGGTGCCACGCCACCCGGCGGACGATCGGCGAATCCAGGAACGGTCGATACCGCGGGACCGACCACGGCACGTGGGGCCTCCTCATGGCTCCGATCGTGCCACAGCTCACTCGTCCTGCGAGCTGCTCTCGGCGATCTCGATGCCCGTCGTCTCGGCGACGGCGGCAGTCAGTGCGGCACCTGACGCGAGATCGCGCGCCCGGACCTCAACCTCGGCGACGAGGCGCGCGCCCTTCCGGATCGTCGTCGCAAGATGCGAGACGCTCCCGCCGTGGCGGGTGATGACCGCGACGACGTTCGACAACGCCTGCGCGTCATCCACGAACAGGCGCATCCGGACGATGTGCGGGTCACGCCCGATCACCCGGTCCGCTACCAGCCGCAGGGGCCACAGCGACACGATCACGATGACCGTGATGCTGACTGCGGTGATCCAGGCGCCTGCGCCCGCGGCCATCCCGACGGCAGCTGTCGCCCACAGGCTCGCGGCCGTCGTGAGCCCCCGGATCGTCGCGCCCTCCTTGAGGATCGCGCCGGCGCCGAGGAAGCCGATGCCGGTCACGATCTGCGCCGCGATCCGCGCCGGATCGGCGCCAGGGGCCGGGAACGCGGCGATCGACAACACCGTGAAGCCGGCCGATCCCAGCGACACGAGGAGGTGCGTCCGCATCCCGGCCGGGTGGTCGTGGATCTCGCGCTCGAGCCCGATGAGCGCCCCGAGTGCCGCCGCGACGATCAGCCGAAAGGCGTAGGCCCAATCGACGCCGAAGTCGATCATCGGCGCAGTCTACGCGCGGGCTTCGACCTCAAGGACCGTCACCGGCCGAGGACGGTTCGCTGGTTCGCATGGGCGCGAGTCACCTCTAAGAGCCGGCAGTCGCTCCCTGCTGACCCGGGTTCGAGACGTCGACCACATCGGCGCCGAGTGATGCGACGAGGTCCGAGGGCGCCAGATGCAGGTTCACGCCGAATGCGCCACCCCCGACCGACACGACCGGCTGGTCGATCACCGACACGTCGAGGATGACGGGCCACGCTCGTTGCGAACCGAAGGGCGTGATCGTGTAGCGCTCGTACCCGGTCGCCGCACGGGCCTCCTCGGCGTCGGGCAGCGTCATCCGACGCACAGCCAGGTGTGCCCGCAGCTTCGGCCAGTCGAAGCGACGCCCGGCCGGCACGAGCACGAATAGGTAATCGTCGTCGCCGCGCCGCACGACGATCGTCCGCAACAGCGCCTCGAGTGGGATCCCCTGGAGGCTCGCCGCTTCCTCCGCGCTGCCAGCACGTTCCGTGCGAACGACGCGATGGGGAACGCCGGCCCCGGCGATCGCCAGGGTCGCAGGTGTGTCAGCGTCCATCGCCACCCGTCACCCGATGAAGACCGTGCCGCCGTTCGGCGAGAGCACCTGGCCGACGTAGGCGTCGCCCGCCGGGCCGACGAGGAACGCGATCGTCGCGGCGATCTCGTCGGGCTCGAGGAATCTCCCGATCCGGACGCTCGCGAGCTCCGCCTCGATGGCGGCCGGGTCGTTGTCGCGCAACATCGGGGTGTCGACCGGTCCGGGCGCCACGCCGTTGACGAGGATGCCCAAGGGGGCCAGCTGGTACGCGAGGGCCCGAGTGAACCCGACCAGCGCCGCCTTCGCTGTCACGTACTGCACGCTCTGGTTCCCGAGCCAGACCGCCTCCGAGCAGATGTTGACGATGCGGCCCCAGCCCGCTTCGGTCATCGCGGGCAGGACGGCCT
>JBKPMM010000202.1:0-3187 GCA_046732155.1 Chloroflexota bacterium
GGAGCCCTGAGGAGCGCTGGTTCGACGCCCAGCGAACCCTCTAGCAAGGTGCGGATACGGGTGCTAAGGTTCCCGCGCACCGTCGCCGGAACGGACACCGGCGTCGATCCATGTCCCCGGTTGGTCGGCTCAGGGAGGACGACGGGCGACCCTCGGGACTGTTAGGAGGAGAACCAGCGCATGACTCGTTCTTCGAGCCTGTCGCGCCGGTTTGCTGCCGTCGTCGGCATCGCAGCCATCGTCGCTGCGTGCACGGGCAGCACACCGTCGGCGAGCACGGCCCCGTCGAGCGCTCCGTCGGCCAGCGAGCCGGCGGCCTCGGCATCTGGAGGGGCATTCACCGGGATCTCGTATCCGGAGTCCGGTGACGCTCCGTGCGGCGTCGCGCCGTACACGGGCACAATCAAGCGGATCACCGCAAAGGACCCCCTGACCGTCGAGTTCCAGCTGTGCGCGCCCGATGTCGCGTTCCTGCCGAAGGCGGCCTTCTCGACATTCGGGATCCAGGACTCTGACTACCTCGCGGCGCACGCGCCCGACAAGTCCTACCTCACGCAGCCCAACGGGACCGGCCCTTACAAGCTGACCCAGTGGGATACCGGCAACCGGATGGACTTCGAAGCGAACCCCGGTTACTGGGGCGATGCGCCGAAGGCGCCGAAGGCCGAGCTCCGCTGGAGCGATACCGGTGCCCAGCGCCTCGTCGAGCTCCAGTCGGGAACGATCGACGGGATGGACAACCCCGGCAAGGAAGAGATCACCAAGATCAAGGCCGATTCGAGTCTCCAGTTCATGGCCCGCCCGGCGATGAATACGATGTACATCGGCATGAATCGGGCGGTGAAGCCGTGGGACGACGAGAACGTCCGCAAAGCCATCGCCATGGGCATCAACCGAAAGCAGGTCGTCGATAACTTCTATCCGGAAGGCTCGGAGGTCGCGACCCACTTCACCCCGTGCCCGCCGCTCGTGCCGTTCGGCTGCGAGGGCGACGCGTGGTACGACTTCGACGCCACCGCGGCGAAGAAGATGCTGACGGATGCCAACTTCGACTTCTCGAAGACCTACCCGCTGTCGTTCCGCGCGGCGGTCCGTCCGTACAACCCGGATCCGCCGGTCATCGCGACCGAGATCCAGCAGCAGCTCGAGACCAACCTCGGGATCAAGACCTCGATCGACCTCCAGGAGTCGGGCGCCTTCACGAAGGCCGTGACAGCCGGTGAGATGACCGGTCTGTTCATCTACGGCTGGGGTGCGGACTATCCGGACGCGACGAACTTCCTCGACTTCCACTTCGGTTCGGGGTCGGGCAAGAAGTTCGGTGGTCCGTTCGACGACATCGCCGCCGCCCTGACGAAGGGTGCGACGTCAGCCGCCGACGCGGATCGGCAGGCGGCCTACAAGGAGGCGAACGACCTCATCAAGCAGCACGTTCCGGTCGTGCCGATCGCCCACGGTGCCACCGGCACCGCCTATAAGGCGGACGTCGAGGGCGGCCAGGCATCGCCGCTGACCACCGAGATCCTCGCCGACATGAAGCCCGGCGACCGGGACACGATGGTCTTCATGCAGAACGCTGAGCCCCTCAGCCTCTACTGTGGCGACGAGTCGGACGGCGAGACGCTGCGCGCGTGCGAGCAGCTGTTCGAGTCGCTCTACGCGTACGAGATCAACGGGACCAAGCCGGTCCCGTCCCTCGCGACCGAATGCACGCCGAACGACGACCAGTCGACGTGGACGTGCAAGCTCCGCGATGGCGTCACGTTCCACGACGGCGCCACGCTCGACGCGAACGATGTCGTCACGACCTACGCCGTCCAGTGGGACGCGAAGCATCCGCTGCACGTCGGCAACTCCGGTGCCTTCGAGTACTGGGGCGGTCTGTTCGGGGGCTTCCTGAACCCACCCGCCTCGTAGTCTCAAGGTTCGGTATCGATCGGACAGGGACGCCCTTGCGGCGTCCCTGTCCGCTATCAACGGCAGCCTGAAGGGGATCGCGCTCCCCCGATGACCCGATTCATCCTCCGCCGCCTCGCGCTGACGATCCCGGTGCTGTTCGGGATCCTGTTCCTCGTTTTCGCCCTCGCGCGGGTCGTCCCCGGTGATCCTTGCCGGGCCGTCCTGGGCGAGCGGGCGACGGACGTCGTATGCGACGCGTTCGCGAAGCGCAACGGGCTGGACCAACCCATCCCAGTGCAGTTCGCGATCTACCTCGGCCAGGTCGCAAGCGGTGACCTCGGCAACTCGCTCAAGCTCTCGCGACCGGTCGGCCAGATGCTGATCGACCGCCTGCCGACGACCGTCGAGCTGACGCTCCTGGCCATGTTCTTCGCGGTCATCGTCGGCATCCCGCTTGGGTTGTGGTCGGCGGTCCGGCACAACTCGAAAGCCGACGTCGGGACGATGGTCTTCGCGAACCTCGGCGTCTCGATCCCGGTCTTCGTCCTCGGCCTGATGCTCGCTTATCTGTTCGGCGTGGTCCTAAAGGACACGCCGTTCTCGCTACCACCGTCGGGCCGGCTCAGCTCTGGCGTCCGTGTCGAGACGTTGGTGCAGGTGTGGCATCTCAAGGGGCTCACCGGACCGTTGAAGGGCCTGCTCGACTTCCTGTCGGGGATCTACATACCCACCGCGATCATCACCGGGCAATGGAACGCCGCTGTCGATGCGTTCCGTCATCTGCTTCTGCCCGCGCTCGCGCTGTCGACGATCCCGATGGCGATCATCGCCCGCATCACCCGCTCGAGCCTGCTCGACGTCCTCGGTCGGGACTACGTTCGGACGGCGCGCGCGAAGGGGCTGAAAGAGCGCTCGGTCGTCCTGCGCCACGGCGCGCGCAACGCGCTCCTCCCGGTCGTTACGATCGTCGGCCTGCAGCTCGGGGCGCTACTGTCCGGCGCCGTCCTCACGGAGACCGTGTTCAACCTGGCCGGCGTCGGGCGGACGCTGTACGAGGCGATCACAGGGCGCGACTACGTGGTCATCCAGGGCTTCACCCTGACGATCGCGATCATCTACGTCATCGTGAACCTGCTGGTCGACCTGTCGTACGGCATCCTCGACCCGCGGGTGCGCCAGCAATGAGCGGCGGCGGGCCGGTCGTCGGCGGCGTCTCGACCACGGAAGGCCTCATCGAGACCGGTCGACCGTCGAAGCCGGCGAGCCTGTGGCGCGATACCGGGGCGAG
>JBKPMM010000203.1:0-7861 GCA_046732155.1 Chloroflexota bacterium
GTCATCTCGAGCAGCACCTGCGCCGGATCGATCCCACTCGTCGTGACGATCGCTTGCAGGTCCTCGATGAACGACGGCTCCTGGAGCTGCTGGGCCGACAGGTTGACCGCGACGGTCAACGGTTCGCTGCTGTGGTGCCACTCCGCCCAGCGGGCCGCCTGGCTGCACGCCTCTTCGAGCACGTATCGCCCGAGCGCGCGGATGACGCCGGTCTCCTCGGCGAGCGGGATGAACTCGGCCGGACCGATGAGACCGCGGCTGGGATGCCGCCATCGGACGAGCGCCTCGAAGCCCGCGACGCGACTCGACTGGAGCGCGACGATGGGCTGGAAGAAGACGACAAGCTCCCCGCGGCCGAGGCTGCGCGACAGCTCGGCGCTCAGGGCGTGGCGGGCGACGATCTCGGCGTGCATCGTGGGTTCGAAGACCGACACCCGGTTCTTGCCGGCGCCCTTCGCCGTGTACATCGCCACGTCGGCGTTACGCAGCAACTCCGCAGCGTCGGTCGATCCCGCTCGCCCCGCGGCCACCCCGATGCTTCCACCCACGACGATGTCCTGGCCCTCGATCGGGAACGGCGAGCGAAGCACGTCGACGATGCGATCCGCGACGGTCACGGCGTTACCCAGCTCCGGGCCGTCCTCGAGGAGGACCGCGAACTCGTCGCCGCCGAGGCGAGCGGCGACGTCGGTCGGGCGAAGGACCTCGCGGAGCCGTTCAGCGACGCCGACCAGGAGCCGATCGCCCGCCGCGTGGCCCATCGTGTCGTTCACGATCTTGAAGTCGTCGAGGTCGAGGAACAGGACGACCGGCAGGCCGTCGGTCGTCGCGTCCTCGAGGCGTGCCTCGACCCGCTCGAGGAACAGCGTCCTGTTCGCCAGCCCGGTCAGCGGGTCGTGATACGCCTGGAAACGCAGCTCCTCCTTGAGGCGCGAGAGCTCGGCGAGCGACTGCTCGAGGTGGCCGTTCTCGAGGGCGACGGCGGCCTGGTTCGCGAGCGTCTCGAGGAGACGCAGGTCATCCTCGGAGAAGGTCGTCCCCGCCGTGAGGCGGTTCGAGATCCGCAAGGAGCCGATCAGGTCGGACTCGCCGCGCAGCGGGCTGACCATGTCGCTGCGGTCGTCGGACGCGCCGAGGCTCGTCGGAAGGAAGAAGGGCCCGCTCGCGTCCCGGATACGCGTGTGCAGCGGGTCGCTCTGCGTGTCGGCGGTCGGCACCATGACCTCGGGCGTGCCCTCGTGGCGGGATGTCGTTCGGAGCCCCTCCATCTCGTTGCCCCGGGGATAGAGGATCACCTCGGCGAGCTCGGCACGGAACATCGCGCGGGCGTGTCCGAGGAGCGCCACGAGCGTCGAATCGAGCTCCGGTGAGTGCTGGAGGATCCTCGATGACTGGTAGAGCAACTCCAGACGCTCGTGCTTCTCACGCTCCGACACGTACGCCTGGTACGCGAGGAAGACGATCGCGAGCGGGAGGACGAGGAGCCACAGTAGGACCGGGTCGATCCACATGACCGACACCGCCAGCAGGGCGAGGCTCGTGTTGGCGAACGCGACCATGCTGCCGAACTGGATCATCTCGGGCAGCTTCTCGAACTGCGGTGCGCCGCCGGAGATGGTGATGACGGTCGCGATCGTCAGCGCGCTGACGATCGTCGCGGACAACGTCGCGGCGAACGCCGCCAGCCAGTCGACGAAGTGCGGCTCGCCGCTCATATCGCTGATCGCGTAGAGCACGGTCAGCTCGACGACCGCGACGAGCGCGAAGTTCGCAAGGTTGAAGACGAGCTTCTCGATCCGTTGGCGGCCACCGACGAGGAACGCGATGCCCGACCCGACCAACAGCGCGATCACGTAGTCGAATGGGGACAGGAAGAAGAACCCGATGACAGCCGGGAACTCGCTCAGCGAGAAGGAGTGCGTCTCGCGCCTGAAGTGGACCTGGACGACCTTGAGTTCCGCGGTCGCGAAGGCTACTGCGAGCAGCGGCCACGGCAGCGAGAGCTGCGCGGGCGGCGTCGGCAGGCCGGCCAGTTGGCTCCGGTAGATGAGTAAGGCGAGGCCCGCGAGGATCGCCGAAAAGGTCCAGATGCGCGTGGTGGGCGGCCATGGCCGACCGTGCCCGAAGGCGCGTCCGACGCGATCGGCAGCGCGACTCAGTCGGCTCGACATCGACCTGTGATCGACTCGTTCATCGTTGCCTCGGTCTCCCGATCCCCCGGAGCCGGGTCGACAAGCGCGTATAGCCCTCGATCGGCGTGACGGTTAGGACACTTGTACGGCGCAGACCCCTCGTTGCCGCACCGCACAGATGTACCGGACGACCCCGGACCACCGGCGCGTGGCTTCCCGCCGGGCATAGCAGAAGGCCGCCGGCATCGCCGGCGGCCTCGGAGCTGCGATGCGCGAGACCTAGTGCCAGCGCTGGCCGGCCTCGATGACCAACGCTGAGCTTGCCAGGGTCAACAGGGCGAGGATCAGTCGGAACGACTGCCCCCTGACGTAGACCTTCATCGCTAGTCCCACCGCATCCCAGCGCCGATGGTCAGCGCCATCGCCGCGAGGAGCGTCAGGGCCCAAGTCAAACGTGCCAGTCTCGCCTTCACAACGAGCTCCCTTCCTGATCGAAAGGACCTTGCACTCTTGGGCCGGCAACCGGGCGGTCTTCGAGAGATCCCTGGCTTTGCGTCCCCGCCTCGCGACGGGTTTGCCGTTGTACAACCGTTCAAGCGAAGCGACATCGGTGTCGCTCGGGTCGAACGCTAGGGCGGCCGATGGTGGCTTCCAATGGCGAAGCCGTACGCCCTCGGGTCAGTGCACTTGAGCAACGCGGCGCGAGCCTTCGCCGGGCTGGCTCGAGAGGGTCCCAGGACCATCGTGTGGAGGTCCTGAGCGGGCGTGTCGGGTATAGGTGGGTTCGCCGCCGAGGGGACGGTACCGGAGGTCCTGTTTGACCACGTACGAGCGACACGATGAACGCCTCGACCGGAGCGCGCTCCGGTCGGTCGTGCGCGCGTCGAACATGGGCTACGCCCTCGCCTTCATCGTGGTCGCAGCGTCCCTCGCGATCCAGGCGCTGAACCTTGCGCTGCCATATGGAGCGCTGCCCGTGACGCCGGTGCCGGTCGCGATGGCCGTCGCGGTCGTCGGTACCGCGGCTTTCGCCCTGGTGCTACTCCTCCTGAGGCGCCGGATCGGCCGCGGTGTAGCGGCCGCCAACAGGGACTTCACGGAACTTCGAGAGGCGTACGACCGAGCTCGACTTGACTCACTTCTCGACGGCCTGACGGGTCTCGGCAACCACCGCGCGTTCCAGGAGGAGCTGGACGCGCGGATCGCGCAGGCCCGCGACGAGGAACAGCCGATCGCGCTCGTGATGATCGACGTCGACGACCTCAAGACCATCAACGACGAGAAGGGCCACGCCGCCGGTGATGACCTCCTCCGGGCGGTCGCGCAGATCATGCGCGCGAACCTGCGGCGCGGCGACGGTGCGTATCGGACCGGCGGCGACGAGTTCGCTTTACTGCTGCCCGGCTGCGACGCCGAGAGCGCCGAGGTCATCGCGAATCATCTCCTCGCGCTGGCGCTCAGCGGCCATCACGGTCGGATCGGCGCGTTCTCGGTCACCATCGGGATCTCGGCGTTCCCGGCGCCGAGCACGGACCGTCATCAGATCATCCATCACGCCGATGCGGCGCTGTATGCCGGGAAGCGCCACGGGCGCACCAATGTCCAGCGGTTCGATCCGACCAAGCACGGCATCGCGGAGGACGCCCGGAGCCTGGCCCAACTTGAGTCAGCGGTCGTCCGCGTGGCCACCGAGGACCTCCTCCGCGCGGTCTATCAGCCGATCTACTCGCTCACGACCGGTGCCATCATCGGATTCGAGGGTCTCGTCCGGCCGTCGCCGGAGTCGGGTTTCTCATCTCCGACGAGCCTCTTCGTGGCCGCCGAAGCGACGCGTCGGACGGTCGAACTCGACGTCGTCTGCGCCCGTGCCGTCCTTGCCGGCGCTACCGACCTGGGTGAGGAGCGCTACCTCTCGATCAACTTGTCGCCGCGCACCCTGGAGTCCGACGCGTTCAGCGTCCAGGAGATCCTTGCCCTGGCTCGTCGTCACGGTGTCGCGCCATCGCAACTCGTGGTCGAGATCACCGAGCGTGAGAGTGTCGACGACCTGCGCCGCCTCCAGCATGCCATCGCGACCCTCCGGCGCAACGAGGTCCGTGTCGCGATCGACGACGTCGGGGCAGGGAATGCCGGTCTCCGCCTCCTTAGCGAGGTCGAGTTCGACATCCTCAAGATCGACCTCTCGCTCGTCCGTGCCAGCGCGACGCACGGCGCCACCGAGGCTGTCCTCCAGGCGCTGGGCACGCTCGCACGCACCCGAGGTCACCGGATCGTCGCGGAGGGCATCGAGACGCCCGATCATCTGGAGTCGGTCCTCGAGCTCCGCTATGACGCCGGCCAGGGCTACCTCTTCGGCCGCGCCGAGCCCACGCTCGATCGCAAGCCGATCGACCTCTTCGCATTGCTGTCCGGCCACGGCGAGGAACAGCCCGCAGCCTGAACCTTGCGTCGCGCGTCGTCTTCGCGCCTGCAGCCACGACTACACTCCGCGCCATGTCCGCCCCCGATGGACCGATCGCGTACGCCGGCGAGCCCGGAGCGTTCGCGGAGGACGCCGTCCTCGCCGCGTTCGGCGACGTGCGACGGATCGCGCTTGGCAGTTTTCGGGGGGTCTTCGAGGCGGTGACCGTCGGTGAGGCGACGGCCGGCGTCGTGCCGATCGAGAACGTCATCAACGGCACGGTCCGCGAGAACTACGACCTCCTCGTGGAATTCGGCCTCACGATCCACGGCGAGGTGATGGTCCCTGTACGGCTGTGCCTTGCGGCCCTCCCTGGCCAACGGCTCGAGGACATCGAGCGGGTCTACTCGCACATCCAGGCCCTCGGTCAGGCCGAGACCTTCCTTCGCTCCCGACCCTGGCAGCTCCTCTCGACCTATAACACGGCAGGCGCGGGGAAATCGATCGCGGACTCCGGCGAGCGTGGTGCTGCCGCCGTCCTGTCGCCACGCGCCGCCCGACTGTTCGGGCTGGAGCCGCTCGTGGACGAGATCGGTGACCTACCGGGGAATCGCACGCGCTTCCTGGTCCTGGCGCCGCCCGACGCACCGCCCCTGCAGCTCCTCGATCCGCCGGCCCACCGTCGGACGACGCTCGTGGTCGCGGTCCGCAACGAGCCAGGGACCCTGCTTGCGGTCCTCCGCGTGATCGCCGACCACGAGCTGAACATGCGCAAGCTCGAATCACGCCCGAGCCGCGAGCGCGCGTGGGAATACGTCTTCTGGATCGACCTCGACGGGGACGTCGCCCATCCCGCGATGGCCGCGGCGCTCGACGAGGTCCGTGGCGTGACGACGATGACGCGGGTTCTCGGGAGCTACCCGAGCCCGGACGCCTGACCGCTCGGATCTCGCTCGCGAGATCCTCGTGCCAGGGGCGTCGCGAGGCGACGTCCGTGAGCGGCCGACGGCCCCTCGGGGGGCCGATGATACGCTTGCCACTCCCCTCGAACGACCCTGCGTACCCGCCTTGGAGGACCGATGGACCAGGCCTTCCGCGACGCGATCTCGGCCGGCTATGGCTTCACCGAGCCGACGCTGATCATCGGCAGCGCGATGCTCGGGGACGAGCTCTTCAACGACGTCCGCGTCGCCGTCCCGATGTCGACGCTGAACCGTCACGGACTCGTCGCGGGCGCGACCGGTACAGGCAAGACCAAGACCCTGCAGCTGCTCGCTGGCCAGCTGTCGAAAGTCGGCGTCCCGGTCTTCGTTGCCGACATCAAGGGCGATCTGACCGGCCTGGCGGCTGCCGGTGACGGTGCGAACCCGAAGGTCCAGGAGCGCGTCGCGTCGCTCGGCTGGACATTCCAGGCGGCTGGCCACCCCGTCGAGTTCCTGTCCCTGACCGGCAAGCTCGGCGCACAGGTCCGGGCGACGGTCCACTCGTTCGGCCCGCTGCTGCTCGGCAAGGTCCTCGATCTCAACGAGACGCAGACGAGCATCCTGGCGCTGGTCTTCAAGTACTGCGACGACAACGACCTGCCGCTCCTCGACCTCAAGGACCTCGCGGCGACGCTCAAGTACCTCTCGTCCGACGAGGGCAAGCCGATCCTTGCCGACTACGGCGGGATGTCGTCCGCCTCGGTCGGGGTGCTGCTCCGCAGCATCGTCGTGCTCGAGCAGGAGGGCGCCGACATCTTCTTCGGCGAACCCGAGTTCGACGTCCACGACCTGCTGCGCGTCGACGCGAACGGCCAGGGCATCCTCTCTGTCCTGGAGCTGTCCGACGTGATGGATCAGCCTCGGCTGTTCTCGACCTTCATGCTCTGGCTGCTCGCGCAGCTCTACGAGGGGCTCCCGGAGGTCGGCGACCTCCCGAAGCCCAAGCTGTGCTTCTTCTTCGACGAGGCGCATCTGCTGTTCCACGACGCGTCCGACGCGCTGATGGAGCAGATCGAGCGGACGGCCCGCCTGATCCGCTCGAAGGGCGTCGGCGTCTACTTCGTGACGCAGGTCCCGAGCGACGTCCCGTCGTCGGTCCTGGCGCAGCTCGGCAACCGGATCCAGCATGCGCTCCGAGCATTCACGCCAGATGATGCCGACGCGCTGCGGAAGGCGGCTCGGACGTTCCCGACGACCGAGTTCTACGACGTCGAGAAGACACTGACGTCGCTCGGGACCGGCGAGGCGCTGGTCACCGTCCTGTCGCCGCGGGGCATCCCGACGCCGCTCGCCGCGACGCGGCTCCTCCCGCCGGATTCACTGATGGCGCCGATCGACCAGACGACCTTCCAGGGCATGGTCGCCGCCAGTCCGTTCAACGCGAAGTACGGGACGGCCATCGACCGCGACAGCGCCTACGAACGGATCACCGCGCGGCTTGCGGCGGCACGCCAGGCCGCGGTCGATGCCGCCACGCGAGGGGGCCTCGACCCGACCACCGCCGGAGGCCTCAACCAGATGACCCCGGCGCAGCAACAGCGCGAGATTGCGCGTCAGCAACGTGAGATCGAGGCCGCCGACAAGCGCGCGGCTCGCGAGGAGGAGCGGCAACGCCGGGCCGCGGCGAAGCAGGCCGAGGCCGACGCCAAGGCGCGCCAGAAGACGATCGATACGGCGATCCGGACCGGTGGCAAGGTCGTGACCTCGCGTCTGGGACAGGACATCATCCGGGGAGTGTTCGGGACACTGTTCGGGGGCGGCCGCAAGGGGTAGGCGGCGAAAGGGGGAAGATGCCGGATCGCGCGCCCCGGACGGCGCTGCTCGTATCGGCGTGGCTCGTCGTCCTGGTCGTGCTCGGCTGCGGGACGGGACCCGCTTCGCCGTCGACGCCGTCGAACGGATCACCGACTCCTTCAGGGTCAGCGACGCTCGCGCCGACGGGCTCGGCTTCATCGCCGGCGACCGGGTCGCCGTCGGGCTCTGGATCACCATCGTCCGCGTTGCCCGACTTCCCGTTCGTCTGGGTCATCGTCCTCGAGAACCATGGCTATGCAGATGTCGTCGGCGCCCGCGAGATGCCGTACCTGAACAGCCTCATCGAGCACTACGGCCTCGCCGAGCGCTCAAGCGGTGTGGCGCGTCCGTCCGAGCCGAACTACCTCGCCCTGTTCAGCGGCTCCACGCACGACGTCCACGACGACGGCAACCACGATATCGACGCACCGACGATCGCCGACCAGATCGAGGCGAGCGGCCGGACGTGGAAGGAATACGCCGAGAACCGCCCACCGGACTGCTTCACCGGGGCTCGCGCCAGCGGCGGCCGCGACGGCACCGGGGAATAC
>JBKPMM010000204.1:0-6984 GCA_046732155.1 Chloroflexota bacterium
TCCTCCCTGAGCCGACCAACCGGGGACATGGATCGACGCCGGTGTCCGTTCCGGCGACGGTGCGCGGGAACCTTAGCACCCGTATCCGCACCTTGCTAGAGGGTTCGCTGGGCGTCGAACCAGCGCTCCTCAGGGCTCCGCGGGCGGGTGGAGGAAGCCACCGAAGCGGTCGACGAAGGCCTGGAACGTCCCCTGCCGGCCTCGGTGCAGCGGGTGGGCCGCATCCCAGCGGATCGCGTACGACAGGACCACGTCGTTGGCGTCGAGCGTCGAGCCGTCGTGGAAGGTGACCCCGTCGCGCAACGTGCAGGTCCAGACCGTCAGGTCGGCGTCCGGCGTGCACGCCTTGGCCAGCGACGGCGACAGGCCCGGCTCCGGCATGTCGTGGCGGTAGAGCGACTCGGAAAGCTGGGCACAGATCCGGAGCGCGACGTCATCGGTCTCGTCCGCGCAGAACAGGCTCCCGGGACGATCCTTCTGCATGTACACGAACTGCGTCCGGTCGCCCGGTACGACGGTCGCGAAGCGATCGGTCGCCGTGGCGCTCGCCTGCTTACCCGTCACGTCAGTGCGGAATGCACCGACCGTCCCGACATGCGCCAACGGGATCATCGGCACGTGCTTGCGGATCAGGTCGTTGACACCGGCGTAGCCCTTCGCGCGGGCCTTCGCGTCGCCAGACCGCCCGCGCCCGAGCCAGCGGGCGATGTCGTCGAAGCGGTTGCCGAACTGGAGGCTGGCGGCGGGACCGAAATGGCTCTCCAGGAGCAGCGCTGCATCGGGATATCGCGCGCGCGCGCCGAGCAGGTAGAACCCTTCGAGCTTGCCCGAGTCGGCGGCTGCCACGAGGTCATCGAACGGCATCGGGTTCAGCCTCGCGGTGATACCGAGCCGGTCCTTCAGCTGCGACTGGAGGCCGGTCGCCGCGGCCGCCGGGTCCGGTAGGTAATCGCGTGGCTCGTCCGGGAAGCTGATCGTGGACGCGAACCCGTCGGCCATCCCGACCTCAGCCAAGAGGTCACGCGCCGCCTCGGGGTCCATCTCGGGCCATGGGTCGCCGCCGCATCCGGCCGGGATCGCGCAGGGCAAGAAATGCGTCGCGAGCTCCGTGCCGGCAGGGAATCCCGCGTCGACGATCGCCGATCGGTCGATGCCCATCGCGATCGCCCGGCGGACCGTCTCATTGTCGAAGGGGGCGAACCGGTTGTTGAACCCGATGTACGCGGTGTTCAAGCCCTCGCGCGGGGTCAGGGTCAGGTCGGGGTTCGCGCCCGCCGCCTCGACGTCGCCCGGGGCGAGCTCGTCGACGGCATCGACCGAGCCCTCGCGCAGCTTCGAAGATCGTTGGCCCGCGTCCTTCTCGCCGACGAAGATGATCGACGGCGTCAACGCCGGCGTGCCCCAGTAGCTGTCGGACCGGCTGAGCGTGATGTCGCCCGAGCCGTCCCAGCCATCGAGCCGGAACGGGCCCGTGCCGTTGACCTGCGTAAGGATCGGCTGCTGCTGGGCCGTCGGGTCGATGTGGCTTTGGAGCCAGGCGGTGTCGTCGATCGCCAGCGCGGGCGAGGCGATCTTCGAGAGGAAGGCCGCGTCCGCGTCGCACAGCTCGAAGACGACCGTCGACGCATCGCGCGCGAAGACCCGTCGGAGCGATCCAGCGTATGGGCCGTATGCAGGATCGGCGCTCGCGGGTTCCTCACATGGTGCGGGTCCCTCGGCCGGGTACTTCATCGGCACGAAGACGCCCGTGCTCGGCAGGGCAGTGGGGAACGTGGAGCTGCCGCTCGGACCGGGCAGGAGGGACGTCTCGGGACTCGTCGACGGCGACGGTCCCCCGCACCCGACGATCACGCTGATCGTCACCAAGCCGGCCGCGAACAGGCGGCCGGGCCGTGGTCGTCGTGGCATCGGCGCGTAGCCTAGCAGTCGGGTTCGCGTATGCTCGGCCGCATGCAGACCGTGCGCGTGGCACTCGCGCAGATCGCGCCGGCGCTCGGCCAGTTCGACGCCAATCTCGCGCGGCACCACGAGCTGATCGACGAGGCGCGTTCGAAGAAGGCGGACCTCGTCGTCTTCCCTGAGCTCGGGCTGACCGGTTATCAGCTCCAGGATCTCGCCGCCGAGGTGTCGATCCGGCTCGATGATCCGCGGCTCGCAGACCTTACTGCGAAGACGGAAGACCTCTCGGTCATCGTGTCGTTCGTCGAGGAGTCCGCGGACCACCGGCTGTTCATCGCGGCAGCACTGCTCGAGGACGGCGAGATCCGACACGTCCACCGCAAGCTGTTCCTGCCGACGTACGGCCTCTTCGATGAGCGGCGGTTCTTCGCCCACGGCGACATCCTCCGCGCGGTGCCGTCGCGGCTGGGTGTCGGGATGGGCATCGCGATCTGCGAGGACTTCTGGCACCTGACGGTGCCCCAGATCCTGGCCCTCGACGGCGCGCAGATCCTCGTGAACGTCTCGTCGTCGCCCGGGCGCGATCTCGCGGCGACCCACGAGGTCGGGCTCGGGACGGCGAGCTCCTGGCGGACGCTGATGCGGACCTACGCACAGCTCACCACGACGTTCGTGGTGTTCTGCAACCGGGTCGGCGTCGATGAGTCGATCTCGTTCTGGGGCGGCTCGGAGGTCATCGGGCCGACCGGCGCAGCGATCATGACCGCGCCGCTCTACGACGAGGGCCTGTTCATGACCGAGATCTCGACAGCGGACATACGGCGCGAACGCGTCGCGCTGCCGCTGTTGCGCGACGAACGCCCCGAATTCCAGGTCCGCGAGCTGTCACGCATCGTCGCGGAGCGTGCCGGTCTGGCCCACGACTCCACCAGCGACCCGGACGCCGAGCCAGGCCTGGATGTAGCGCCGGGTGACAGGACGCCTCATCCGATCGGGTTCAGGCGCGCAAGTGGCGGTTCGGGCGGATGACCGCACCCGCGGGCTTCGAGCTCCCGACCGAGCTGGCGATCGACACCGACGTCGCGCGGCGGATCATCGGTGAGTTCATCCGCGGCCAGCTGCGCCAGGCGGGGTTCGACCGGGCGGTGCTCGGGCTGTCCGGCGGTATCGACTCCGCGCTCGTCGCGTTCCTCGCGGCCGAGGCGATCGGCGCCGACCAG
Source organism: Chloroflexota bacterium (assembly GCA_046732155.1). Lineage (GTDB taxonomy): Bacteria > Chloroflexota > Limnocylindria > Limnocylindrales > CSP1-4 > SPCO01. Next base: position 3,120 of record JBKPMM010000204.1, read on the forward strand.
CTCCTCTGCGTCCTGATGCCATATCGCACGTCGTCGCCGGCGTCTCGGGCCGACGCCGAGGAGGTCGTGCGGCGGCTTGGCACGCCATCGGAGCTCGTGGACATCACGCCGATGGTCGACGGGTTCTTCGGTCCGGAAAGTGACGCGTCATCGCTCCGTCGCGGCAACTTCATGGCACGCCAGCGCATGGCAGTGCTCTACGACCGCTCCGTCACGTGGGGCGGGCTCGTCGTCGGGACCGGTAACAAGACGGAGTCGCTCATCGGTTACACGACCGTGTTCGGCGACAACGCCTGCGCCTTCAACCCGATCGGCGACCTGTACAAGAGCCAGGTCCGCCAGCTCGCCGCGTCGATCGGGGTGCCGGACGAGATCATCCGCAAGGCGCCGTCGGCGGACTTGTGGCCGGGGCAGACAGACGAGGCCGAGGGCAGCTTCGACTATCCGACGCTCGATCGCCTGCTCTTCTGGCGGATCGACAAGCGGCGCTCGATCGACGAGATGGTGGCGCTCGGGTTCGCGCGCGACCTGGTCGAGCGGGTCGACCGAATGGTGGCCGGCGCGGAGTTCAAGCGACAGGTCCCGCCGATCGCCAAGCTCGGGCCGCGGACCGCTGGTGTCGACTACCTGTATCCCCGCCGACGGCCCGGCTCCGCCCGGTCGGCGCGTAGCTGACGGGTTGCCTTCACCCCAGACCGAGCGCGGCGGCACCCTCTATGTCGTCGCCACGCCCATCGGGAACCTCGGCGACATCACGTTGCGCGCGATCGAGGTGCTGCGCGACGTCCCATTGATCGCTGCGGAGGACACGCGACTCACCCGGCGACTGCTCGAGCGACACGCGATCGAGACCCGTTCGATCAGCTTCCATGCTCGGAGCGCCCCGGCTCGGCTGGAGGAGCTTGTGGCGCATCTGCGAGGCGGTGCGGACCTTGCGTTGGTGACCGACGCGGGGACACCTGTCATCAGTGATCCGGGCAGCGACCTTGTTGCCAGGTGGGCCGCGGAAGGTGGCCGCGTCGTGCCGATCCCGGGCGCATCGGCGGTCCTGGCGGCCGTCGCGGGCTCGGGCGTCGCGGGGCCGCGGTGGACGTTCGAAGGCTTCCTGCCAAGGAGTGGCCGCGAGCGCCGCGAGCGGATCGCAGCGATCGCCGGCGATACGCGAGGGACCGTCCTGTTCGAGGCGCCCGGTCGGGTGGTCGCGACCCTGAGGGATCTGGCGGCGGCGTGCGGCGCCGACCGGCCTGGCGCTATCGCGCGTGAGCTCACCAAGGTGCATGAGCAGATCGAGCGCGGAACGCTCGGGGAATTGGCAGTGGCGCTGGCCGATGGGACCATCCTGACGCGCGGCGAATTCGTGATCGTCGTCGGGATGGGCGAGGTCGCGTCCGGTGCCACTGCGCGCGGCGATGACCTCGTCGCGGCCCGGGCGGCCGTCGAACGGCTCGTGGCCGAAGGCATCGCCCGCGGCGAGGCGGCACGGCGCGTCGCAGCCGACACCGGGATCCCGCGCCGCCGGCTATACGGAGCCAGCGAACGTACCGCGGACGACACGTGACCGGCCGGCCGCGCCGCGACGGGACCGCTGTGGCACGCTACGGCGACAGGTCGCCGGACGGCCCGACGGGCGTGGCGGCGGGGCATGGGAGAGCGCGGGATGGGCTTCACCTGGGGCCGGTTCGATACGAGGACGCTCGTCCTCATGCCGATCGCGATCGCGATCAACATCGTCCTCGGCCAGACGATCGCCTCCGTGCTCAAGATCCCGATCTATCTCGACTCGATCGGGACCGTGCTCGTCGGCGTCCTGGCCGGTCCGATCCCAGGGCTCGTCACGGGCCTACTGTCGAACGTGCTCTGGACGTATGTGGTCCCGCCGCCCTTCCACAACGACTTCGCCGCCCCGTTCGCGATCACGGCATCGTTCATCGGGTTCTACTCGGGGCTCGTCGCGCAATGGGGGTTCATGCGGAGCCGGCCGAACGCCGACTGGGTCCGCGTCATCGTCGCGGCCATCGTCGTTCTGCTCGTGCTTGGCGTGATCGGCTTCTATGGGTTCATCCCGTTCTATGCCGGGAAGGACTTCACGTTCTTCAACCCCGCGGCCCAGGCCGACACGCTGTTCACGATCGTCGCGTACGTGATCGCGATCGCCATCATCGGGTCGATCGTCGGGCTCATCGGTCTGTTGATCGTCCGCCGCGATCTCGGCGTCGCGTTCGTGGCCGTTGCCGGGCTCGTGTGCGGGATCTTCTCGGCGATCATCTCGGCGCCGATCGCCGCGGGCGTCTTCGGGGGCGTGACAGGCTCGGGGACCGACCTCCTCGTCGCCGCATTCCAGCAGGCCGGCTCCGACCTACAGACCGCGGTGCTCAAGCAGGGACTCCTCTCGGACCCGATCGACAAGACCGTCACGTTCTTCATCGTCTTCGTGTTGCTGCAGACACTGTCACGAAGGTTCATCGCCCGATTCCCGCAGGGTGAGAAGGCGGTCAGCCTGGAGGCCGCGTAGCCAGCCCTCCGTCGGTCTGGGCCGACCTGGCCGACGATCTCGACCCGGCCGATGCATCGTTCATCGCGCGGCTCGTCCCAGCGACTCCGACCCCATACCACCGGCTGAATCCCCTGACCAAGGCCGTCATCGCGACGGTCGGCTCGATCGGCGCATTCGTCCTCGGCGGGTACATCGGTCCGCTTGCCATCAGTGCCGCGATGCTGCTTGCCGCGAGTGCGGCCGGCGTCGCCCGTGCGCTCCTTCGCGCGAGCCTCCTGCTGAGCCTCCCGATCGCGATCTCGGTCGTGCTCGTCAGCGTATTCACGCGGCCGGGAACGACCGTCCTGTTCACCATCGGGCCGTTCGATGCGACCGTCGAGGGCGTCGACTTCGCCGCGCAGACGCTGGTCCGCCTTCTGGCGATTTCGCTGTCGATCGGGCTGTTCATCCTAACGACCGAAGCGCGGGCATTCGTGTTCGACCTCGAGCGGCGCGGCGTCCCGCCGCGGTTCACGTTCGTGGCGCTCGCCACGATCGAGGCGGTCCCGACCCTGGTGGAGCGCGCGTCGACCATCGCCGAGAGCCAGCGCGCGCGCGGACTCGATACGGAAGGGAGCATCCGCTCGCGGTTGCGTGGCCTGCTCCCGCTGGTCGGCCCGGCCGTCATCACGTCGCTGACGGACGTCGAGGAGCGGAGTCTCGCGCTCGAGTCGCGCGCGTTCAGCCGTCCCGGACGGCGGGACCTGCTGTGGTCGATGCCGGACTCGGCGCCGGAGCGCGTCCTGCGCGCGGTCCTCGTCCTCGCCCTCGCGGCTGCGATCGTCGCGCGCGTCGCCGGTCTCCCCTTGCCGGTCATCGACTGATGCTTCGACTGTCCGGCGTCAGCTATCGGTATCCCGGCTATGCCAACCCGGTCCTGCGCGACATCACGTTCGAGCTCGCGCCCGGCGAGATCGTCGGCGTCGTCGGCGCGAACGAGTCGGGCAAGTCCACGTTGTGCCTCGTCGCCTCGGGCCTCGCGCCAGGGTCGATCGGCGGGGAGCTGACGAGCGGGACGGTCGACATCGACGAGCGTTCGACCACCGGCCGACCGCTGCACGAGCTCGCGACCGAGGTCGGCATCGCGTTCCAGAACCCGGCGACCCAACTATCGGGCGTCGCGGGCTCCGTGTTCGAGGAAGTCGCGCTGGGGCCGATGGATCTCGGACTGCCCGCCCGCGAGACGGTGGCGCGGACGAAGGCCGCGCTCGCGACCTTGGGGATCGAGGACCTGGCCGAACGAGCGCCGCGTCGGCTGTCCGGCGGCCAGGGGCAGCTCGTGGTGCTTGCCGCGCTCCTGGCGATGCGCCCGCCGTACCTCGTCCTCGACGA
>JBKPMM010000205.1:0-9296 GCA_046732155.1 Chloroflexota bacterium
TGCCGCAGTCGCCAGTCAGGCAGAGCGTCCCCGGTCCTGACGGTGAGGACCCGGAGCGGAGGAGCGCGATGGCGACCGTATCGCCGGCCGCGAACGGGACCGGTCGGCCATCGACGACGATGCGTCCCGCTTCGACGAATCTCGCCGATCCGGGCCGTTCGGTCACTGGCGCATCCTCGACCCAGCGGGGTCGAACAGGGGCTCGGGCTGGAGACGCGCCGGCCGACGGCGGCCGATGATCTCGATCTCGAAGCCTTCGCCGCCGGGCCCGTCGGGCGTAGCGAGCTCCGTCGGGACGTAGCCGAGGGCGATCGACTGCTTGACGCTGTGCCCGTAGCCGCCGGAGGTGATCCAGCCCACGACCTTGCCGTCGTGCCAGACCGGCTCGTCGCCGATCACGTCGGCGGGGTCGTCGGGGTCGGGATCGACCACGAACGTCACGAGCCGGCGCTTCGGCCCGCCGTCGGCGAGTTCCTTCTCGTGCGCGGCGCGGCCGATGAACTCGTGATCGAGCTTGATGTAGTGGGTGATGCCACCTTCGAGTGGCGTGTAGATCGGCCGGTACTCGCGGAACCACGTCCCATAGCTCTTCTCGAGCCGGAGCGACATCAGCGCCCGCATCCCGAAGAGGCGCAACCCGTGCGGTTCGCCGGCTACCACGATCCGATCGAACAACGCACGCTGGTACTGCGGCTCGACCCACAGCTCGTAGCCGAGATCGCCCGAGTAGTTGATCCGCGCCACGTGCGCCGGGACCATGCCCAGGTCGACCTCGCGGAACGTCATGAACGGGAAGGCCTCGGTCGACAGATCGAGGTCCGGGGCCACAGAAGAAAGGACGTCGCGCGATCGCGGTCCGGTCACGGAGAGTCCTGTCAGGCCGAGACCCAGGACCTCGAAGCGGACGGAGCCGTCGTCCGGGAGGTGATGACGGAACCACCTCGAATGGTGGACCTCCGCCGGCAGCGACCCGAACAGGTAGAACTCATCGGCTTCGCTCGCGCGCGCGACCGTGAATTCGCCGACGATCCGGCCGCCCTCGTTGAGCATTCCGGTCAGCGTGATCCGACCCGGTTTGGGCATCCGCTGCGTGAGCAGCGACGACAGCCACGCCTCGGCGCCCGGGCCCGTAACCCGGTACTTCGCGTAGTTCGAGATCTCGGTCATGCCGACCCGCTCGCGAACGGCCTTGACCTCCTCGGCGACGCACTCCCAGGCGTTCGAGCGGCGGAAGGTCACGTCCTCCTTGGGCTCGAGGCCGGCCTTCTGGAACCACAATGCGTGCTCCAGGCCGAAGGTCGCGCCCCAGACGGCGTTCGCCGCCGTCAGTCGGTCGTAGATCGGCGTCGTCAGGAGCGGGCGGGCGGCGGGGAGCTCCTCGTTCGGAAAGGTGATCCGGAACCGGCGCCGGTAGTTCTCCTGGACCTTGGCGTTCGTGTAACCGAGCGTGGCGTAGTCGCCGTACCTCGCGACGTCCATCGCCCAGATATCCATCCCGGAGTCGCCGTCATCACCGGCCGTCATCCAGTTGGCGAGCGCCAGCCCGACACCGCCGCCCTGGGACAGACCCGCCATCACCGCGCACGCGACCCAGTAGCCGTGCAGCCCACGGATCGGCCCGACGAGCGGGTTGCCGTCAGGCGAGAACGTGAACGGCCCATTGACGATCCGCCGGAGCCCGATCGTCTGCATCGGCGGGTAGTGCTTGAACGCGACGGACAGCTCGGGCGTGATCCGGTCCATGTCGTTCTTGAGCAGCTGCGACCCGAAGTCCCACGGGGTCTCGCGCGGCGACCATGGCACGCACGCCTGTTCGTACGTGCCCATCAGCATCGCGCCGCCTTCCTGGCGGATGTAGATCTCGCCCGCGAAGTCGAGCGCCATCGGCATCTCGTGCCCGGTCTTCGCGACGTAGTCCGCGACCTCCTTCATGTCCTCCGTGATGAGATAGTGGTGCTCCATCGCGAGGACCGGCAGCTCGATGCCGACCATCCGGCCGACCTCGCGCGCCCACAACCCGCCGGCGTTGACCACGTGTTCGGTGTGGATCGACTCGCCGTTCTCGAGGCGCACGTCCCACGTCCCGTCGGCTCGCTGCGACAGGCCGACGACCGGCATGTGCTGATGCACTTCGGCGCCGAGCTGCTGAGCGCACTTGACGTACGCGCGGGTGACCCCGGTCGGGTCGACATGCCCTTCGACGGGGTCGTACAGCGCCCCGACGAAATACTGCGGATCCATGAGCGGGAACAGGTCGGCCGCTTCCCTGGGCGTGATGAGCTCGAGCTCCATGCCGAGATAGCGACCGCGGGCCTGGGCCATCCTAAGGAAGTCCATCCGGACCTCCGTATCGGCCAGCATCAGACCGCCTGGCAGATGGATCGAGCAGTCCTGGCCGGACTGGCGCTCGATCTCCTCGTACAGCTGGATCGTGTACTGCTGGAGGCGGGCGACGTTGGGGTCGCCGTTGAGCGTGTGCATCCCGCCGGCGGCGTGCCACGTGGACCCCGCCGTGAGCTCCCGTCGCTCGAGCAGCATCACGTCCGTCCAGCCCGCCTTCGTCAGGTGGTACAGGACGCTGGCGCCGACGACGCCCCCACCGATGACGACGACCTGTGTCTCTTGCTTCACGCGTTCCCCTCGAACCCTCTCGGTGACGGTACGGTCAATAGTCTGTCGGGACGCCGCCCTCGGCGACGCGCCGCTCGACGAACGCGTCGAGCTCCTCGCGGATGGCCGGATCCATCGGGGGCGGCTCGTAGGCGGCGAGGAGCTCCTTCCAGATCCGATTCGCCTTAGACGGCAGCTCGGGCGAGCCGGCCTCCTGCCACGTCTCGTAATTCCGCCAGTCGGACAGCATCGGCTTGTGGAACGCGGTCTTGAAGCGCTCCTGAGTGTGCTCGACCCCGAAGAAGTGGCCGCCCGGCCCGACCTCGGCGATCGCATCGAGCGCCAGGGACGCGTCGTCGACGGGCACCGGCTCGAGGAATGCCTCGACCATCCCGAGCAGCTCGGCGTCGAGGACCATCTTCTCGTAGCTCGCGTGGAGCCCGCCCTCCATCCAGCCGGCGCCATGCATGAGCAGGTTGACGCGACCCATGATCGCGCCCCACAGCGAGAACACCGACTCGTAGGCCGCCTGCGCATCGAGCGCGTTCGCGGCGTTCACGTTGGAGGAGCGATATGGCACGCCGTAGCGGCGCGCCAATTGGCCGCCGATCAGCGACGTCCGCATCGCCTCCGGCGTCCCGAACGCCGGCGCTCCGGACTGCATGTCGACGTTCGAGGTGAACCCGCCGTAGATGACGGGCGCTCCCGGCCGGACGACCTGCGTAAGAACGATGCCCGCGAGGGCCTCGGCGTTCTGCTCGACCAGGGCACCCGCCAGCGTCACCGGCGCCATCGCGCCACTCAGCGTGAACGGCGTGATGCACACGATCTGGTTGCGCTCGGCGAAGGCGATGACGCCCTGGGACATCGGGGTGTCGAGGCGGAGCGGCGAACTGGTATTGACGACCGTGAAGACCGACGGCTCATCGTCCAGCGTCGCGTCGTCGACCCCACGCGCGATCCGCACCATCTCGAGCACGTCGAGGTTTCGCTGCCGTCCCAGCGAATAGCAGTGGATCGCCTTGTCCATGAGGGTGAGCGCGTCGTGCGTGGCATGCAGATAGCGCACACCGTGATGCACATCCACCGGTTCGACCGGGTAGCCGGCAAGGAAATGCACGCTGTTGAGGGATTGCCCGAGCCGCAGCAGGTTCTGGTAGTCCTCGCGGTTGCCGATCCGCCGGCCGCGGTCGAGGTCGGCGACGTTGGGCGGAGAACCCACGGTCCCGAACGCCATCCACGGCCCACCGAGTCGAAGATGCCGCTCCGGGTTCCGGGCATGGAGCGAGAACTCGGAGGGGGCGGTCCTGATGACCTCCTCGACCATCGCCGGCTCGAACCGGACCCGCTGGGCGCCGGGCTCGATCGTCGCGCCCGCGCGCTGAAGGTGCTCTCGCGCGTCCGGGTCAAGGAAGTCCATGCCGGTCTCGGCCAGGACGCGCAACGACGCGCGATGGATCGATTCGAGCTCATCGTCGGAGATCGCGCGCGTCGGCTCGTACGGCGTCCGCGGCTGACTGAAGGGTCGCTGCTGGGGCAGCCGCGACCGCTCGTGCGCAGCCCGCCCGCCCGCTCGCCGTCGCCCGACCAGCGCTTCGCCGGCCGGGGTGTCCAAGTCCGTCATGTCAGATCGATCCAGGTGGTCTTGAGCTGCGTGTACCCCTCGAGCGCGTGGAGCGACTTGTCGCGCCCGAAGCCCGACTGCTTGTAGCCGCCGAACGGGACCGTGATGTCGGCCGTGTCGAAGGTGTTGATGAAGACGGTCCCGGCGCGGAGCGACCTGGCGAGGCGATGCGCCTTGGTGATGTCGCGCGTCCAGACGCCTGCCGCGAGGCCGTATGGCGAGTCGTTCGCGATGCGGACCGCGTCCGCGTCGTCCGCGAACTCCGTGACGGTCAGCACGGGACCGAAGATCTCCTCACGCGCGACCCGCCAGTCGTTATCGACGCCGTCGAGGATGGTCGCTGGAACGTAGCAGCCCCCGCTGTCCGTGCGTACCCGCTCACCACCCGCCACGATCCGTGCGCCCTCGCGCTGGCCGAGCTCGACGTACTGGAGGACCTTGTCGAGCTGACGCGCGTCGACCATCGAGCCGAGGCGCGTGTCGGGGTCGAGCGGATCGCCAGGCGGGATGCCGCGGCCCATCTCGGCGATGCGCTCGACGAGCTCCTCGCGGACCGACCGATGGACGACGAGCCGGGAACCCGCGTTACACGTCTGACCGCTGTTGTAGAAGATCCCCCAGCCGATGCCCTCGGCTGCCTTCTGCACGTCGGCGACGTCGCCGAGCACGACCTGCGGGCTCTTCCCGCCGAGCTCGAGCGAGATCGCCTTCACGTCCGTCTCGCCGATCGCGCGCAACAGCGACTTGCCGACCTCGGTGGAGCCGGTGAACGCGATCTTGTCGACGCCGGGATGGCGAGCCAGGGCCTCGCCGAGGACGGCGCCCGGCCCCGGGACGACGTTCAGTACGCCGTCCGGGATGCCCGCCTCCACTGCGAGTTCGGCGAGGCGGAGCGCGGACAGCGGCGACGCCGATGCGGGCTTCAGGACGACCGAGTTGCCGGTCGCGAGCGCGGCACCGAGCTTCCAGGCCGTGACGATGAGCGGGTAGTTCCATGGCACGATCGCGCCGACGACGCCGATCGGCTCGCGCGTCACGAGCGACAGCGCATCGGGCCCGGTCGGGCCGACCTCGCCGTAGACCTTGTCGATGGTCTCGGCGTACCACTGGATGGTCTTGGCCGCCGATGGGACGTCCACGGAGAGTGTGTCGCGGATCGGCTTCCCGACATCGAGTGACTCGAGCAGCGCGAGCTCGTCGCGGTTCGCGCGCATCGCTTCGGCCAGCTTGAGCAGGATCAGCTTGCGCTTTGCTGGGGACATGTCTGCCCAGCGGCGATCCTCGAACGACGCGCGCGCCGCCGACACCGCACGATCGATGTCTTCGATCCCGCCCTGCGCGACCTGGGTGATGACGCTGCCGTCGCGACCGGTGACGTCGTCGTAGGTCGCACCGGACGCCGCGGGGACGAACCGCCCGTCGATGAACGCCTCGTTCTGTGGTCGGAGCGACCCGGCGCGGCCGATCCAGTCCGGTGCGACGGCGGCGGTCATGCGGCATACCTCTTGATCGAGACTTCGTCGAGCATCGCGCCCAGGCCGGGTCGCTCCGGGACATGCAGCAGACTGTCAGCGTCAGGCCGGATCGGCTCGGCGAGGAAGGCGTCACGGCGTTCGGGCGTCCAGCCCGGGGGATCGTACGGGAACTCGACGAACGGGCCACCGCCGACCCCGGCCACGACATGCAGGTTCGCGAGCAGCCCGAGCCCGTTGGTCCAGGTATGTGGCGTGAACCAGCGGTTCCGCGCGAGCGCGACATCGGCGATCGTCCGCGCCCGGAGCATCCCGCCGGCGAGCACGACATCGGGCTGATAGACGTCGAAGGCGTCGGCGTCGAGCGCGGCGAGTGAGTCGTTGAAAGTCCGCGCCATCTCGCCGCCGGCGATGCGCACGCCCGGCGAACCGGCGCGCAACGCCGCCAGCCCTCTCAGATCCGTGCCGGCGAGCGGCTCCTCCATCCAGAGCACGCCCTCGTCGGCGAGCCTGGCAGCGATGTTCCGCGCGGTCTGCAGGTCGATCGATGGGGACGTATCGCCGGCCATCCGCCAGCCCTGGTTCAGGTCGACCATGATCGCCATCGAATCGCCGATCGCCGCGCGCGTGGCGGTCACCGCCGCGAGCCCTTCCTCGAGCCGCCGGGGGTCGACGCGGATCTTCAACGCGCGGAATCCTTCCTCGCGAAGACGCAGAGCGGATTCGGCGCGCTCGGGCGCCGGCAGCAGCATCCCGCACGATGCATACGCCGGAAGCGCATCGGTCGCACCGCCGAACAGCGTCGCCACTGGCAACCCTGCCACCTGGCCGGCGATGTCCCACAGCGCCGCCTCGAGCGGCCAGTAGCGCCCGGCGTGGAAGTCGATGGTCTCGAGTACGCGGACGTGCCGAGTGATCGCCAGCGGATCCTGACCGACGAAGAGATGCTCGAAGGCCTCGAAGCCGTCCATCGTGTCACCGGAGCCGATGCCGACGACGCCCTCGTCGGTCTCGACGCGCACGATCGTCACCGCGAACGACGTTCGCGGCACGGGATCCCACGCCGCCGGGAAGGGCGGTTCGAGGGGCACGCGGAGGCGCTGGAGACGGATGGCGCCGATCCTCACGGCCCCAGTATCGCCGACGTATCGCGGTCGTCGCTTCATCCCTTGGGCGATCCGGGCCGTATCAGGAGGCAAGCGGTAACCTGACCGCCCGCACCGCCGGAGGGAACCCGTGACGACGGCGCTCGACCGCCCGCCTGAAGAAGCTGCCGAGGACACGTCGTTCGCGCGCGGCTTGCGCGTGTTCCTGACCATCGCCGATAGGGGCGAGATCCGGGCCGACGAGCTCAGCACGCTTCTCGACACGCCCCTCTCGACGATCTACCGCTACCTGCGCACGCTCACTGAGTTCGGGTTCGTGGAGCGACAGGGCTCGGGCTACCGCCTGGGATCGCGGCTCCACGTCCTCGGCGCCGGGCCTGCCGTCTCCGCGGAGGAACTGATCCGGGCCGCCGACCCGGTCCTCGTGACCCTGACCGAGGCGACCGGCGAGACCTCCTTCATCGCCCGCCGGATCGGGGTCGCCGCGGTGTGTCTGGCGCAGGTCGCCTCAGCCCAGGCGCTACGGGTCGTCCTGGAGCCGGGTCAGGCCGGCCCGCTGCACGTCGGCGCGGTCGGCGCGGTCCTCCTTGCATTCGCCCCTCCCGAGGTCCAGGACGCCGCGCTCGCGGACGTCGCGGGCGGGTCTATGGTCCATCAGGCGCTGGCGACGGTGGCCAGCGAAGCCCTTGCGACCGACACCGGCGACACCTTCGCCGGTGTCACGACCGTCGCCGTCCCGATCATGCGCCCCGACGGCATCGTCGCGGCGATCTCCGTCGCCGCGCCGGCGGAGCGAGCCGGCCGCCGATGGCAGGCACGGACGCGCGGTGCGTTACGGCGTGCTGCGTCCGAGATCGAGGCATCCCTGGGGGCGCCGCGGCGCGACTGACATGACAAGTACTTATCGTGATGTGGCATCAGGACTTCCCGCGATTTGACAATCACATCCCCGAGGTCGATGCTGCGCGACGTGGACGCATTCGAGGTCCTCTCGCCGGTCTCCGAGGCGTATGCCCACCTGCCCGTGGCCGAGGCGTTCGACTGGACGGAGGTCGCGGCGCAGCTTGGTCCCGGCGAGTGGTATCTCGTCGCGTTCCGCTCGACGCGGAGGGCGGGCTGCGATGAGCTCCGACTGTCCGAGTTGGACGAGCGTGCCCATGTCGAAGCGGCGTCGTCGCCGGGGTTCGTCTTCTACTACAAGGGCCCGCTGTCGACTGATCGAAGCTGCCTCTCGTTCTGCATGTGGACCTCTCGTGCCGAGGCGCGTACGGCCGCCGGCCGTCCGGACCACGTGACCGCCGTCTCCGTGCTCGACGAGATGTACGAGCACTACACGCTCGAGTTCGTTCGCGTCACCGGCGCGCCTGGGCTGCCGCTGCGGTTCGAGCCCTACGATCGGCCGGTGATCGACCCCGAGGCGCCGAAGGCCGCCTAGGACCTAACCCGTCGACGTTGACGGGTCGGCCGCAGTCACGGCGTCATCCTGGTCGCTGCCCGTCGAGAGGCCGACGCCGAGACGCAACGCAGAGATCGCTCCACCGACGGACGTCACGAGCAGGATCATCGCGTGCACCAATAGGGCCATCGCGAACGCCGAGTCACGGTCGATGCCGAACTGCGTCGCGATGCCGACCGCCGTCAGTTCGAACGTGCCGAGGTAGCCGGGTCCGGACGGGACGATCGTGGCGAGCGCCACGCCACTCGACAGCAACGCGCCCTGCATCGGCGTGATGGCGATCCCAAGTGCCGCGCCGCCCAGCACGAAGGTGGAGATCGAGAACGTCCAGGCGACGGCACTGAAGAAGATCGCCAACGCCACCGCCCGTGGGCTGCTGACGACGGCCAGGCCTTCGCGGAGTCGGCGCGCCAGGTCGAGCAGACGCGGGACGCGTTCGATGAGCGCGGTCGCGCGGTCGGCACCCGGTAGTCGATGGCTGACGACCGACAGTCCGAGCAGGACGACAAGGACGCCAACGAACACGGCGCCGAGGATCACCCCCGTCGAGACGATGCCGCCGACGCCGAGGGCGAGCACCGCGAGGGCCGCGAGGCCGACGACGATCACGGTGTCGACGATCCGTTCGACGACGACCGTACCGAGGACCGTCGTCCGGCTGATGCCCTCCCCCTCGCCGAGGGCATGGCTTCGGACGAGCTCGCCGAGTCGCGCGGGAAGGACGTTGTTCGCCAGGTAACCGACGAACGTGTACCCGACGACGCGCAGGTACCGAACCCGCGCGATCGGTGCAAGGAGCGAGCGCCAGCGCGCTGCCCGTGACGAGACGTCGAGTACGACCGCGACCGCCATGAGGGCCACGATCGCGAGATTCGCGTGGCGGAGTACCTCGATCGCAGCCCCGACATCGACGGACCTGAGCAGCAGATACGCGGCGACGACGCTGATGGCGATCCCGAGGATGCCCCGCGCTGCCGTCCGACGACTCACCGGCGAGCCCTGAGCTTCGGCGAGGGTCGAACATGGAT
>JBKPMM010000206.1:0-10397 GCA_046732155.1 Chloroflexota bacterium
GGCCAGGATGAAGACATCCCAGTCTGGAAGCTCGTGGAGGACCGCTGGCCCCACGCCGGCTTCAGCCGCGGCGCGCGTGTTGTAGCGCTCGTTCGCTCGATCGACCGCGAGCAGGTCGGTGGCGGCGCCCGGGATGCGGACGAAGTGCGGCGCCCCGTCGACCGTGACCTTCCAATTCGCATTCGTGAGGCCCGCGGCGATCGGCTCAGCGTCGACCTCACGGCCGACCCAGGCCGGGATCGCGGCGATCACCTGCTCGATCGTCGGCATCACGGTGTCGATGACCCTCCTGCCGGCAGGGTATCTGACCGGTGGGTCAGAGCTCGCCCGATTCCATCATCGACTTGAGTCGATCGAGATCGCGCCGGAACGTCCGCGAGAAGGACCTTGTGAGGAGTCCGCCGAAGGGCCGCAGCCAGCCGCGCATCGCGAAGTCCCAGTGCCAGTCCACCCGTGTCGCGCCATCGACCGGCGTGAACGTCCAGGACGAGCTGAACGGGACGGGTGCCTCGACGCTCCGGACCGCGATGGATCGCTCGGGCTCGAGCGCGGTGACCTCGATCTCGTTCTGTGTCGTGCCGCCGCCGAGACGCCGCACCGTGGCTCGGCGTCGTGAGCCGACGCGGATCGGTCCTTCGGTCGTCGTGTGCTCTTCGACCGCGTTGGACGACCACCGCGGGGTCGACTCAGGCGTCGTCAGGACGCGATAGACATCGCCCAACGGTCGCCGGATCGTCACGCTGAGCTCGACCGTTGCCATCCTGCGATGATGGCGCATCGCCGTCGGTCGCTCGGACGGGAGCACGAAACCGCCTTTGACGCGCAGCGCGACCGGATAGGCTAGGCGGCAATGGAACACGCTCGGGTGGTGATCATCGGTGGCGGCGTCGGCGGCAGCTCGATCGCCTACCACCTCGCCGAGCGCGGTTGGACCGATATCGTCCTCGTCGACCGGGCCGAGCTGACGAGCGGGTCGACGTTCCACAGCGCAGGACTGGTCGGGCAGCTGCGCGGGACCGTGACGCTCACCAAGATGATGATGTACGGCTCCGACCTGTACCGACGGCTCCGGGACGAGACCGGCGTCGACCCGTCCTGGCACGAGGTCGGCTCGATCCGGCTCGCGTCCTCCGCGGAGCGGATGGAGGAGCTGGAACGGCAAGCCGGCTGGGCCAAGACCTTCGGACTGCCGATGGACATCATCGATGCCCAGGAGGCGCAGGACCGCTTCCCGCTGATGTCGACCGACGGCGTGCTCGGTGGGGTCTGGCTGCCGACCGATGGCTGGCTCGACCCGTCCGGTCTCGCGCAGGCGCTCGCCGCCGGGGCACGCCAACGCGGCGCGACGATCAGGACGCAGACCCGGGTCGTCGGCATCGGCGTCGAGCGGGGTCGTGTCACGGGCGTCACCGTCGACCACCGAGGCGAGCAGAGCGAGATCGCGACCGACATCGTCGTCAACGCCGGCGGCATGTTCGCTCCGGAGATCGGCCGGATGGTCGGGGTCACGGTACCGATCATCCCGATGGCGCACCAGTACCTGTTCACGGAGCCGATCGAGGGCGTGGAGCCATCCCTGCCCCAGCTTCGTGACCCCGACAACCTCGTCTATTTCCGTGAGGAGGTCGGCGGTCTGTGCATGGGCGGGTACGAGCGCGACCCGGACCCATGGGGCCTCGACGGGATCCCGGCAGATTTCAACGGCAAGCTGCTGGGTCCGGATCTGCCGCGCTTCGAGCCGATCATGGAAGGCGCCATCCGACGGGTGCCGGCGATGGCGGAGGCGCGCGTCAGCCGGATCATCAACGGCCCCGAGGCGTTCACACCGGACAACGAGTTCATCCTCGGGGAGTCGGACGTCCGCGGCTTCTGGCTGGCGGCCGGGTTCTGCGCGCACGGCATCGCCGGCGCCGGTGGCATCGGACGGCAGATGGCCAGCTGGATCGTCGACGGCGAGCCGGAGCTCGACCTCTGGAAGATGGACATCCGCCGATTCGGGGCGGCGTATCGCTCCCGCGCGTACACGCTCGCGCGCTCGATCGAGAACTACGCGACCTACTACGACATCCACTACCCGAACGAGGAGCGCCACGCCGCTCGCCCGCTGCGGACGTCGCCGACGTACGACGACCTAACGGCACTCGGCGCGGTCTTCGGTGAGAAGTCCGGCTGGGAGCGTCCGAACTGGTTCGAGCCCAACGCGGACGACGCACGGTTCGGCGGGCGGGAGCGGCTCGAGAAGCTGCGACCGCGCGGCTGGGCGGGCCAGCACTGGTCGCCGGCGATCGCCGCCGAGGCGTTGGCGACGCGCGAGACCGCAGCGCTGTTCGACGAGACGTCGTTCGCGAAGATCGAGGTCACGGGCCCGGGCGCGTGCGCCTTCCTGCAGCGGGTCGCCGGGAACGACATCGACCGGCCCGTCGGGTCCGTCGTGTACACGCAGCTCCTCGATCGACGCGGTGGGATCCAGGCCGACCTCACGGTCACGCGGTCGGCGACCGACCGATTCATGCTCGTCACCGGCACCGCGTATGGGAACCACGACCTGGGCTGGCTCCGCTCGAAGCAACCGCCCGACGGATCCGTCGACATCCGTGACGTCACATCGTCGCGCGTCTGCATCGGGCTCTGGGGCCCGCGCGCCCGCGACATCCTCGCGCAGCTCAGCCACGACGACCTGTCCGACGCAGCGTTCCCGTTCCTGACGGCGCGCGAGATCAGCGTCGGGAACGTGCCCCTGCTGGCGTTGCGCGTCACGTACGTCGGTGAGCTCGGCTGGGAGCTCTACGCGCCGATGGAATACGGGCGCGCCCTCTGGCGGACGCTCTGGGAGGCGGGCCGGCCACATGGGATGGTCGCGGCCGGCTATCGCGCGATCGACGCGCTCCGACTCGAGAAGGGCTACCGCGTGTGGTCGAGCGACATCACCCCTGACGAGAACCCGTACGAGGCCGGTCTCGGATTCGCCGTCGCGCTCGACAAGAGCGAGCCATCGAACGCGCACGACGCGCTGGTCGCGGCCAAGGCGGCCGGTCCGTCGAAGCGGCTTCGTTGTCTCGTCCTCGACGACCCGCTCGACGTGTGTCTGGGCAACGAGCCCGTCAGGGTGGAAGGGGAGATCGTCGGGCGAGTCACCAGCGGCGGCCAGGGCTTCAGCGTCGAGAAGTCGATCGCGTACGCCTACCTGCCACCCGAAGCAGGGATCGGCACGCGCGGCGCGGTCGAGGTGTTCGGACGGTGGGTCGGCTTCGAGGTCACGCGCGAGCCGCTCTACGACCCTGGCAACGAACGGGTCCGATCGTTAGGGGTCGTGGACTAGGGTCGGCGGTCCAGCGGGCTCACGTGAACGCTCGCCCGCAGGCGCTCGGCGGCGACGCGATCGATGCTGGGCCCGAGGTGATCGAGCGTCGAAGCGGCCATCGCTGTCCCAAGGATGAACCCGTCGAGTGGGTCAACGCCGTTCGCCAGGGCGATCGCGAGACCCGCGGTCACCGCGTCGCCGGCCCCCAGCGTCGCGACGACCGGCAGGTCCGGCGGCGGGGTCACCCGCACGGCACGGCCGTCTGGTAGCCACGCACGGAGGCCGCCGGCACCGTCCGTGATCCCGACGATCGGTACGGCCGCCAGCGTTGGCGGACGCTCCCCGTCGAGCGCCGTGTCGCCGGAGCGCATCAGCTCGTGCGCTTCGTCAGCGCTGATCTTGACGGCCGCCGGCTGTGTCTCCAGCAGCGCGGCCAGCCCGGGCCCGGACGCGTCGACGATGACACGCCCGCCATGGCCCCGAGCGGCCACGGCGATCTCGGCATGCGCCGCTCCGGTCCCGTCGGGCGTGCTCCCGGACAGCACGACGACGTCCCCGTCGGCGAGACCGTCCAGCGTGCGGTCAACGACCGCATCGATGGCGTCCGGACCGGGATCCGCCGTGGTCCCGTTGATCACGGTGAGTCGTCCGGTCGCGTCGACGATCGCGATGTCGGTACGCGTCGCCACGGGGGAGGAGACGGCGGTCAGTTCGAGGCGGGGAAGGCCCGCCGCGTGCACCCGGAGCCGCTCATGCATCGCCGCCTCGGCGCACATGACGAGCCGTACCGGGACGTCCATCGCGGCAATGGCGAGCGCCACGTTGACGGCCTTCCCGCCGACCCCAGTGGTCATGGCCTCGACGCCGACGCGCTGGACGAGGCCCGGCTCCAGAGCATCAACGCGGACGATGACGTCGTGCGCCGGGTGGAGCGCGGGGATGACGATCATGCGACCGACACCGGGAACGGCACGGCGGCCGGACCACGAGGGTCCGGCCGCCGTGGGAACGCCACGGGTACTGGCGTCAGCTCAAGGGCTGGGTCGGGCAACCGTTGAGGTCGGCCGGGTAGATCCACGGCTTCGTCTCGGGCGCGTCGGCGTTCTCCTTGGTGATCGCGTACAACCCGGTCGGGTTGTCGTGCTTGACGGTCGAGGTGTCGACGTTGCCGCGGATGGCGTCGGCGACGAGCTTGACCGAGTAGTAGCCCATGTTGAACGGGGCCTGGGCGATGAGCCCGTCATACACACCGGCCTTCAGATCGGCGATCTGGTTCGGAGCCGAGTCGAAGGCGACCAGCTTGATCTTGCCGTTCTGGCCAGCTGCCTTGATCGCCGAAGCTGCGCCGTTCGCCGCGGTCTCGTGCGTGGCATAGACACCGGCGAGGTCGGAGTGGGCGTTGATGGCGGCGGACACCGCATCGGCCGCCTTGGCCTGGTCGGTGCCGGGATAGACGTAGTCGAGGACCTTGGCACCTGCCTGGGTCATCGCGTCGCGGAAGCCGTCGGCGCGACCACCGATGTCAGGCAGACCCGGCGTCATGTGCAGGACGAGGTACGTGCCTTTGCCGCCGGTCAGCTTAAGCATCGCGGTCGCTGCGGTCTTGCCACCCTCGTAGTGGTTCGACTGGATGTTCTGCAGCTCGACCGGCTTGCTCATCGGCGCGTCGATCGTGACGGTCCACTGCTTGGCCGCCATGAACCCCTCGATATCGGAGACCAGGGCGTCAGGGTCCGTCGGCGAGATGACCCACCCTTGCGGGTTGGTCGCCTTCGCGGCGTCGATCAGCGGACGGGTCTCGTTGATGTCCCAGTTGTGCGAACCGGTCCAGTTGAGGTCGACGTTGAATTCCTTCGCCGCCGCCTTCGCGCCGCATTCGACGCCGGTATAGAACGTGATGCCGATCTGGCCCGCGATGAACGCGACCTTGACCGCCTCGCCGGTCGAGCCGCCGCTCGCCGACGGCGCGGCTTCGCTCGCTGCCGTGCTCGGTGCCGCTTCACTGGCTGCCGTGCTCGGCGCGCTGGTGGCCGTGCCCGCGCTGCTGCTACACGCGGCGAACAGGACCATGCTCGCGGCCCCCATCGCGAGATAGCGGCCCAACGATGCTCGTTTCACGCTGCTCCTCCTCCACGAAAGCCGGATGGCTCCCGTCGACACGGCCCGGATGGGCCCAACGCTAGGTGGCGCGCTCCCGGCGCCGCTGGTCGAAGTACACCGCGAGGATCAGGATGATCCCCACGATGGCGAACTGGTAGAACGGCTCGACCTGCAGGATCACGAGGCCGTTCTGGAGCATGACGGGGACGAGACTGCCGAGCATCGACCCTCCGATCGACGCGACGCCACCGAACAGGCTGGTCCCTCCCAAGACCACGGCGGCGATCGCCTGCAGGCTGTCGGTCTGATGGCCGACGACGTTGGTGTTGGCATTGCGCGCGATATCGATGACGGCGGCGATCCCGACGAGCACGCCCATCAGGACGAACAGGCGGAGCGTGTGTCGGTTGACATCGACACCGGCCCGGATCGACGCCTCCTTCGAGGAGCCGATGGCGAGGGTTCGTAGGCCGAAGCGCGTGCGGCGCAGGAACCACCACATGATCGCGGCGATGACCAGGGCGAGCGCCAGCGGTGCCGGCATGAAGCCGAGGAGCTTCAGACCGCCGAACCCCTGCTGGATCTGATCGGGGATGAACGCCACGTTCGCTGCGCTGGTCAGGACGAGCGCGATGCCGTAGGCCAGCCCCGACGTGCCGAGCGTGACGATGAACGACGAAAGCCGAAGCCTCGTGACGATCAAGCCGTTCAAGAGCCCGACGCCGGCCCCCGCGAGCATCGCCGTCAGGACCCCGAGCGCGATAGCCAACCCCAGGTTCGGGTACTCCCCGGATGCGACCTGCTCGGGCGTGCCGCCGACGGCGACCATCACTTTGGCCGCGAGGACGGACGCCAGGATCAGCGACTGCCCGACCGACAGGTCGAGGTGGCCGGCCCCGATGAGGTAGGTCATCCCCATCGCGAGGACCATGATCTGCGCCGCGTTGAGCCCGATCGAGAGCAGGTTGTCGACCTTCAGGTAGACCGGGCTCCCGTATTCGAGGGCGCTCGCGATACCGAAGACGATCGCGAGCGCGACGATGAAGAGCGCGAGCCAGATCGATGTCGCCCCGCGAAGCGAGCGCATGAGCCGGTTACCACCACCGCCTGCGGTGCCGTCCTCTGGTCGGGCGAACGCCCCGCTGTCGGCCGACGTGGGCGGCTCGGCCATCGGCGGTGTCTCAGCCAACGTCTCTTCGCTCACGCTTTGACTTCCTCGCCGAGCATGAGACCGATCACCTCGGTCAGTCGCAGTGTCTTCGCCTCGCGTACGGCCACCACCGTCCCATGGCGCATCACCGCGATACGGTGCGCGAACTCGAGCATCCGTGGGATGTCGTGACTGATGACGAGGACGGCCAGCCCGCGGTTCGCTGCCGCGGCGACGGTCTCGTACACGATCGCCGACTGCTTCGGCCCGAGGGCTGCCGTCGGTTCGTCCATCAGGACAGCGGTGGTAGCCCAGGTGATCGCGCGAGCTACCGCCAAGGCCTGCCGCTGACCGCCCGACAGGTTCCCGACCGGAACGTTGTAGTCCTTGAGCGTGATGCCGAGACGACCCATCGCGTCACGCGTCTCGTCGACCATCAGCCGGCGATCGACCTCACCAAAGAAGCGCCGCCACCCGTGGCGGACCTCCTCGCGACCCAGGAACAGGTTGTCCGACACGCTGAGGTGGGGTGCGAGCGCGAGGTCCTGGTAGACGGTGTGGACGCCGAGCTCGTGGGCGTGGTTGGTGGACTGGATCTTGGTCCGCTCGCCCCAGAATTCGATCTCGCCCTCGTCTGCGGGAAGCGCGCCACAGATGACCTTGGTCAGCGTCGATTTGCCAGCGCCGTTGTCACCGACGAGCGCGGTGACCTCGCCCGGGAACAGGTCGATGGATGCGCCGCGCAGGGCCTGGAGGTGCCCGAAATGCTTGACGATCCCCGTCGCGCGGATCGCCGGAACGCCGTCGGGCACATCGTGTCGTCCGGACGCGGTGGCCGGGGCGCCGATCGTCGCCAATCCCTACCTCTCGCTGCCACCGAAGGGGCGCCGCCCACCCATCAGCGGGTGGCTCGCTGGACCGAGTTGTCTGACCACTGTTGTACGACGAGTGACGTGGTGTCGCACATGCTAGCGGAGGGCGTCAAGCCCCGCGAGGCCGCCGAAAGCTGACCTTGCCAGCCTCCGCGACTGGTCAGATGAGCGCGATCGGGCGGACCCACGACCCGGTCGCGCCGGTGATCCGTAGCGGTACGGCGATGAACAGGAAATCGGTGCGCTCGTGCTCCGCGAGGGCGCTCGCAAGCAGGTCGAGGTCCATCCATTCGACGAGATGGACGCCGCGCCGGGTGAGCAACTCGACGTGCACCGTCCGCGACCAGTCCATGACGGGCTGGGGCTCGGTCCCGCCGGTGTCCGAGCCGAACACGGCCATACCGGCGTCGGCGAGGTGGATGGCTGCATCGACGCCGATCCCCGGCTGAGCGTCGAGGAACGTCTCGCGTGCGGTCAAAAGCTCGCGCATCTTGCCGGTCCGGAGGAGCACCGCGTCGCCGGACCGGACCGCCGCGCCGGAAGCGGCAAGGGCCGCGTCGACGTCGGCGACCGTGACTTCCTCGGAGCCCGCCAGCGGTCGCCCGTCGCGCCCGGGGAGGAGATCGATGAGGACGCCGCGAGTGACGATCGGTGGGACGGTCTCGATCCCGGCGAACGTCCAGCCCCGGTCCGTCAGGGCGGCGGCGTCGCGTCCGTCGTACACGAGGCCGTCGTTCAGGACGTGGACGAGACCATCGATGTGCGTGCCCTGGTGGATGCTCCCCGAGATCGCGTCGAGGTGGAATGCGTCCGCGCCTGACTCGACCCGCTCGGACCACTCGTGTGGCGTCATCACGTCCGTTCGCTCGAACCGCCGATGGAAGGCCGGGTCGCCTCGAGGGAGGACGTCCGCGTCGAGTGGTATCGACAGGTCGATGACGATCCCGTGCCTGACCAGTGCTACGGCGCCGCGAACGGCCTCTGGTGTCAGGCCGGCGAGCGCACCGAGCGCGGTCATGCGTCCGTCTCGCGCGGCCGGGACGGGTCGCCGGGCAGGTCGGCCGGCAGGTCCCCGTTCAGCGCGATCTGCCCACCGTCGACGACGATCGTGGCGGCGGTGATGTACGACGCCTCATCGGACGCCAACCAAAGCACGGGCCAGGCGACGTCGATCGGTTCGCCGATCCTGCCCAGCGGCACCGAGCCGAACCCGAACCCGGCCGCAAGCATCGGCTTCGTGATCTCGCTCACGATCGTGCCCGGTGCGACGAGGTTGACCCGGATGCGGGCCGCGCCAAGGTCGATCGCCATGGACCGGACGAGCAAGACGAGCGCGGCCTTGCTCGCGTTGTAGGCAGCCATGTGCGGCTCGGCGACGAAGCTGTTCGTCGAGCCCACGACGACGATCGACCCGCCGCCGGTTCGCTCCATCGCGGCGGCGGCCGCACGACATGACAGGAACGCACCCCGCACGTTGGTGCGGAAGACCTCGTCCCACGTGTCCTCGGTCGTCTCCAGGAACGGCACGACGCGATGGATACCGGCGTTCGACACGTGGATGTCCAGTCGCCCGAAGCGATCGACCGCGGCGTCGACCAGCCGTCCGACGTCGCCGGCCTCGCCGACGTCGCCCGGAACGGCAAGGACGCGATCGGGCGCACCGAGCGCCTCGACCGTCGCGGCCAGGCGGGCGGCATCACGCGCGAGCAACGCGACGCTGGCGCCCTCGCGCACGAACAGCTCTGCGATCCCGCGGCCGATCCCCGTCGAGCCGCCCGTGATCGTCGCGACGCGTCCCGCCAGCCGGCCCATGCCTTCACCCACCGCATCACTCTACCGACGCGAGGTCCGCCCTACACTCCCGCCGAACAAGGAGGGTCTGGCCATCGCGCGTCGAGGTGACGGGTATCGGATCGGGATCGACGCCGCCACCGGTGTCGTGCGAGTGGCGGCGATCGAGGATAGCGACGGACGCGTCCTCGCGAGCTCGACGTCGCCCTTCGACATCGTCAGCGACGGTGTCCGGCGCGAGGTCGACTTCATCTGCGTCGAGGCGGCCGTGTGTTCCGCGCTGGCGGACGTGGTCGAGACCGTGCCTGAGGGCAGCCGCGCCATCTCGGTCGGGATCGCGGCGACCGCCTCGACCGTCGCCGTCGTCGATCCGCGTGACGGCGAGCCACGCGGTCCCGGCCTCATGTGGGCCGACCACCGGGCTACCCGGGAAGCCGCCGCGATCCGGGATGCCGGCCATCCGAACCTCGAGCGCATGCTCGGTCACGTCTCGCCGGAGTGGGGGATCGCCAAGCTGGCCTGGCTGGCACGCTCAGGCGCGCTGGATGCGTCGTCCGGCGTCGTCGTCGAGCTCGCGGACTGGCTCGGGTTCCGAGCGTCAGGTTCGTGGGCTGCCAACGCCGGGACGCGCGAGTGGGGCTGGGCCGGCGGCGACGACGGCATGCTGGACGTGGGGCTCGTCGAGGTGGCCGGGGGCTCGGCCTCCGCCGCCGAGCGAGTGATCCCGGTCGTCCTCGCCACGGGCTCCGCGCTCGGCGTCGTGCAGGACGACGCGGGATGGCCGGACGCGATGCGCGCCGTGCCGGTGCTCGTGGGAGGGATGGACAGCTACCTCGCAGCGGTCGGGATGGGGGCTGCGGCTCCTGGCCGGCTGTGCGTGACCGTCGGCTCGTCATCGGCAGCGATCGGTGGACTCGCGTGCGGCGACGCACGCGGGCGGATGTTCGGCCCGCTGCGCAACGCGGTCCCAGGCCTCACCGACGGAGCCTGGCAAGGTGGCCAGACGACAGCGGGGCTCGCGGCCGCATGGGCGCGAAGCATCCTCGATGACGCTGCTGGCGACCTCGAGCGGGCCGCGGCCGCCAGCCCACCCGGCAGCCGCGGCGTCACGTTCCGGGAAACGATGCTCGACCGGCGCAATCCGGAGCCGCGCTCCCCGATGCGAGGCGCCTGGACCGGCTTG
>JBKPMM010000207.1:0-8138 GCA_046732155.1 Chloroflexota bacterium
CGCCCGGCCCTCTCGGCCTCGCCGTCATCGCCGCCGGCCGCAGCTCGTGCGGCCTTGATCGCGTACGCGGCCGCACCGAGCTCGTGGGCGGCGACATGGGCGACGGCCGCTGCCTGTGCGGCTGCGAACGCGGCGTGTCGGGCGGCACCGCGCCGATCTCTCGCCGCTGCGTTGGCGTGACCCGCGGCCGTCCGGGCCTCGGTCATCGTCGCCTCGCCTTGCGTCCACGCACGCACGAGCTCGATCGCTCGGCGAGGACGCTCGTCGCTCGGCTTCTCGTGTTCGAAATAGGGGAGGACGTGCTCGGCGCAGGCGGCTGCCCATTCGGCGAGTCGATGGTGATCCGCGTCGGTCAGTGAACCGCCTCGACGGATGGTGATCAGCCGCGGGTCCCGGATATCGCTCAGGATCATGAGCAAAGTCTCGCCCATATTCGTCGGGTCATCGGGTACGGATGCCCGGAACGGCTGACCCGTTCGTCCGTGCGCTGCGGGACCGGTGGGCTATTCCCACCCGCACGAGCGCACTCCATCGTGGCAAGTGATGGAGACCAACTCTCCGGCCGAAGACCTTCCCGCGCTCTACCGAGCGATCCTTGATCGTGTCGCCGAGATGGAGGCCGCCGGCGAGCGAGCCGCCGCCGCCCGGCTCCGCAGTGACGCGACGGATGCCTACTCGAGGGCGTGGGATGAACGCGCACGCCGTCGGCTGGAGACACTCCTGCGTCGATCCGATCGCGAGACTGACGCCGATCGCCACGGCGGCCGTGTCCGCCGCCCGGTCGCGGCACCGCGCCGCGCGATGGCGACCCGGGAGCACTACCCGTCCTGACATCGCGTCGACGTGACGCGAGCGGTGCGAGCCACCGCCCCACGAGTCGACGAGCGTACGCTGTCGCGCGTGGACGACCCCGCCGAAGCGACTGTCGATGCCGTCATCGACCGTGCCCTCGCGGCCTACTCGGCGCTGGCCGAGCTCGGTGAAGAGATCGACGACGAGTGGTCGTACATCCAGGACCTGACCGAGGCGTGGCGAGAGCGGTTCGAGACGATCCGAGCCGCGCGCGCTGGTGACGTCCTGGAGGCCGAGACTGCGACGGCGGTGCAGGTCGCGATCGACGAGATCGGCCGGATCGACGATCCGCATCGCGCGATCGATTGGCTCTCGACGTTCCCACAGGTGGCGATCACCGCCCTCGGTGAGCGGCCGTGAGGTTCCAGGACGCGGCTCGCGACGGCCGCGCGGTCGTGTATGCCGGCATCCAGGCCGACCCGCTCGTCTCCCGAGCCGCAGACCTGCTCGCCGACGCAGACCCCTCGATGCGGGTCATGGCACGCGCCGTGATGAACGGGGTATCGACGGATCGTCAGACCTGGATCGCGATGTTCCCGACGTTGTTCGGCCGGAGCGCTGACGCCGCGATACGCGAGCGTGCCCACGCGATCCTCGACGTCGCACTGGAGGTCGCCGATCGTGGCGAAGCTGTCCGAAGCCAGTTCCGCGGGGCGATCGTCGAAGAGCTGACGGCACGCCTGCTGGCCCGTCGGGACGTCGGAGCCGCGATCCGTCGGGAGCGACGGATCCTCTTCGACGGCGTCCGCGCGGAGATCCATCCGTATGACGTGACGGTGGAACGCGACGAAGCGAGCGAGGCGTACGACTGCAAGTGGGGTGCGCGCGGCATCGGCGATGACGTCCTGCACCAGCTCGACGACGCGCGCCGCCACGCCGAGGAGGAGGAAGCGCGCCTCGCCGTGGCCCTCGTCGTCTTCGATGCTCAGCGCTCGTGCGACGTGCGGCTCGCGCGCTCGTACGCACCCCGCGACGCCACGCGCGTCGTGGCTCTCGAGACGCTCGATGAGCTCGCGCGTCGATGAAGGACTCCGCACCGACAGGAGCCGCACGAGAACCGGACCGCTGCTCGTCCCCTTACCGTGTTCGGTTCGACGAGGCGGCACCCGACGGCCGCATCCGCACGTCCGTCCTGCTGCGCTACGCGCAGGATCTCGCCTGGTATCACTCCGCCTATCGCGGCTTCACGCGAGAGTGGTATCGCGAGCGAGGGCTCACCTGGCTCGCACGTGCCGCGGAGGTGACCGTCGAGGGGGACATGCGCGTCGGCGACGAGATCGTCGGTACCACGCAGGTGGTCGGCTGGCGTCGCGTCTGGGCCCGCCGAAGGACCGATTTCGTCGATGCAGAGGGCAGGCGCGTCGCGTGGACCAACGTTGACTGGGTCCTGCTCGATGCGAAGGGCGCACCGACCCGCGTCCCGCCCGACTTCGACGAGCACTTCTGGGCACCCGTGGCGACGTTCCCGCTCGGCCGCGTCACGTTGGCCGAGCCGCCCGACGAAAGACTCGGCCTGACGATCGACGTCCGGCCACAAGAGCTCGACCCGATGGACCACGTCAACAACGCCGTGTACGCCGATTGGGTCGACGAGTCCGTGATGCGTCACGGGGGTGAGGCGGACGTTCGGGCGATCCCTCGGACGATGGGGCTCGAATACGCGCGCGCCGTCGAGGCTGGCGGGAAGGTCCTCGTCGACGCGTGGCGCGAACGGACGGGTTGGTCGGTCCGTGTCCGCGACGCCAGCGGCACGGAATACCTGCGATCCCGACTCGCCGCCGCCCTTTAGGAGCCGCCCGGCCGTCTATAATCAGCAGGTGCTAGTGATACGGCACCGCTGGCGGTGCCGACGCCCACCACGCACTTCCGCTGCTCGTAGGACCCGTACGATGACCGATATGACCCCGGCGACCGACGATATCGACGCGATCGCGTTGCTCGACGAACCGGTACGCCGGAAGCTCTATGACTGGGTGGTCCGCCAGGGACGGCCCGTCGGGCGCGACGAGGCGGCCGCCGAGACCGGTGTATCTCGCGCACTAGCGGCGTTCCACCTTGACCGTCTCGCGAACGCGGGTCTGCTCGCGACCGACTTCCGCCGGCTCACCGGCAGGACCGGGCCTGGCGCCGGTCGGCCGGCGAAGCTGTACATGCGCTCCGAGCGCGTGGTCAGCGTATCGCTGCCCGAGCGCCGATACGATATCGCGGCCGAGTTGATGGCCGATGCGCTCGAGGACGCGACCCGCGAGCGACCGCCCGCCGCACTTCGCGAGGCCGCACATCGCATGGGTGAGGAGGTCGGCTCTGCTGCCCGGGTCGCGGCCGGTCCGCAGCCGACCAACCTCCGCCGTCGGGAGGCGCTCGTCGAAACGCTCGTCGATCGCGGGTACGAGCCGGTCGAGCATGAAGGGACGCTGCGGCTCGGGAACTGCCCGTTCCATGCGCTCGTCGACGACCACCGAGACCTCGTCTGCGGGATGAACCTCGCCCTCGCCGAGGGCATCCTCGACGGCCTCGGCGAGGAGCGGATCTCGGCGCACCTCGATCGGCAGCCCGGACTGTGCTGCGTGGCATTCGACCTCGAGTGATGGCCCGGTGACGCCGGCGCGCGACGTCGTCGTCATCGGTGGCGGTGCGATGGGCGGCGCAGTGGCCGTCCATCTCCTCGAGGACCCCGTATTCGACGGCCGGGTGACGGTCATCGAGCGCGATCCGACGTATCGCCGCGCATCCTCGGCGCTCAGCGCAGCGGGCACGCGCCGTCAGTTCT
This sequence comes from Chloroflexota bacterium, assembly GCA_046732155.1. GTDB lineage: Bacteria > Chloroflexota > Limnocylindria > Limnocylindrales > CSP1-4 > SPCO01. Next base: position 3,623 of record JBKPMM010000207.1, read on the forward strand.
CGACCCCCGAGAACATCCGGATGTCGGCCTATTCATTCGACTTCATCCGGGAGCGCCTCGGTCTCGACATCCGCGAGGGCGGCTACCTCTACCTTGCCTCCTCGGCGACCCGGGACATCCTCGAGGCCAACCACGCGATCCAGATCGCCGAGGGCGCCGACATCGTGCTGCTCACGCCAGCCGAGCTGACGGACCGATACCCATGGCTGTCGACCGACGGCATCGCTCTCGGATCGCTCGGCCGGTCCGGCGAGGGTTGGTTCGATGGGTACGGCCTCGTCCAGACGCTGCGTGCGAGGGCGCGTGAGCTTGGCGCCGAGCTGCTGGCCGCCGAGGTCGTCGGCATGGACGTCGCCGGCGACCGCGTCGCGTCCGTCACGCTGGACGACGGGTCGAAGCGTGCCACCGGATCCGTCGTCGATGCCGCCGGTCCGTGGGCGGCCCACGTCGCAGCGATGGCCGGGGTCGAGCTCCCGGTCGAGGCCCGTCGCCGCTGCGTGTTCGTGTTCGACGTCGAGCGCGACGCGCCGGTGGACGCTCCGTTGATCATCGACACGTCCGGTGTCTGGGTGCGTCCCGAGGGTGGCTCCTTCATCGCGGGTGCCGCACCCGCTGAGGAGGACGACCTGGCCGACCTTCCGCTGACGCCCGACCACGCACTCTTCGAGAGTGTCCTGTGGCCGGCGCTCGCGAACCGCGTCCCAGCATTCGATGCGATCCGCGTGACGAACGCGTGGGCGGGCTACTACGAGATGAACACGTTCGACCACAACGCGATCATCGGGCGGCATCCCGAGATCATGAATCTCCTGTTCGCAAACGGGTTCAGCGGGCACGGCATCCAGCAGTCGCCGGCGGTCGGCCGAGCTATCGCCGAGCTGATCGTCCATCAGCGCTTCGTGTCGACGGATCTAAGCGTCTTCGGTTTCGACCGGATCGCAGCCGGGCGACCCGTCATCGAGCACAACGTCATCGGTTGACTGCCGGTCGGTCGTTCGGACGGACGGACGGCAATCGATCTGTAAGGGATCCCTTGCAGGTCGGTGAGTCGGTCGTCCGGCGATCGATGCGACGTTCGGGGCTCAAAGAGGAGGACGTCATGGCGACGACCGTCGACGAGATCCGCAGCGGCACCACGATCGACGCACCCATCGAGCGGGTGTGGCAGGCCATCACGACGCCCAGCGAGATGAAGCAGTGGTTCTTCGGTGTCGATACCGAGGCCGATTGGCGGCCGGGCGGCCGGCTCGTCCATCGAGGCGAATACGAGGGCAAGCCATACATCGACAAGGGCGAGATCGTCGAGTTCGAGCCGCCTCGCCGCCTGGTCCACACCCACTGGAGCGACGTCTCCGGCAAACCCGACGCACCGGAGCACTACCAGGTCGTCGCGTGGGACCTGACACGACATGACGCCGGCACCGACGTCACGATCACGGAACGGAACCTCCCGTCGGACGAGGCGGCCAAGACGTCCGAGCAGGGATGGGCGAGCGCCCTCCAGGCCCTGAAGGAGCTCTTGGAGCGCTAGCCCGCAGGATCGGCCGCCGCAGGGGGCAGCGGCCGCGAGCGTCGAACGAGCGCAAGCCTTGTACGCTCGCACGATGACCCGACGTTCCACACTGGCGCTGATCGTCTCGTTCGGCCTCGTCCTCGCGGCGGGTGTGCTGCCGGTCCGCGCGGCGGTGCCGGACCCGGCGGACGATCCGACGCATGTCGCCCTTTCCACGCTCCACCCGAGGACGAGTGCGGCGGCCACGGACCTGGCGCGCGTCTACGCGGATCGGTGTCACGTCGCCCACGACGTCACGACGCCGACCCATTGCACCTACGGCAACCCCGACGGGACGATCCGGGTCATCGTCGTCGGCGACTCGATCGCCGCGCAGTGGTGGGCCGCGATCGATGGCGCTGCACGCCGCGCCGGTTGGCGTATCACGTGGATGAGCAAGACGGCCTGCCCGGCTGCGGACGTCAGTGTCCGGAGCGCCGGTGTCCGCTACACCGCGTGCGACACGTGGCGGACGAACGTCCTGACGAAGATCCGAGGCTTCGCCCGCGCTGACCTGGTCGTCATGACGGGCTCGTCGAGCTCGACGCTGGTCCGGCGGAGCGACGGGGCGGTCATCACGGATCCGACCGCCGCAGCCGCGGAATGGGCCGCCGGTTACCGGCGCTCCATCGACCGCCTTGCCGGTGTCGCCCGGCACGTCGTGATCCTGCGCGACACACCCTCGTTCACCACGTCGATCCCGAGCTGTGTCGCAGCCCACTCGGGCTGGACGTCGCCGTGCTCGCGGGCCCGGTCGGCGGCCTTCTCGGTGGCCCGCTGGAACGCCGAGATGGCGGTCGACGCGGCCTACTCGTGGGTCCGAGCGACGGATCTCGGGGACTGGCTGTGCCAACCGACGCGGTGCTGGCCCGTCACGTCCTCCCACGTCCTGCGCTACCGCGACGGGCATCACCTCACCAACACGTTCGCCATCGTGATGGCGCCGGCGATGTACTCGCGTCTTCGCTGGCTCATGCGGTGATCGCCTCGGCCTCTACACTCGGGGCCATGTCGCTGGATGCCCCGCCGATCGACGAACAGGCGACGCGCGAGCTCCTCGTCGAGCTGCTACGCGACTTCCACCGCCGCGGCTGGGTGTCCGGGACCGGAGGCGGCATCTGCGGCCCGGCCGACGATGGCGGCCTGCTGCTCGCGCCAAGCGGCGTCCACAAGGAACGTGTCCGACCGGACGAGTTCTTCACGGTCGACCCGGCCGATGGTCACGTCGTCCGCCGTCCGGATCGTGACGATTTGCGGCCGAGCGAATGCAACTCGATCTTCTGCCTTGCCCAGCGGTCGCGCGGGGCGTGGAGCGTGGTCCACTCGCATGCCCTTTCCGCGGTGCTCGCCGGCGATCTCGCAGCCGAAGCAGCCGCCGATCATCTGGCGATCCGGGATCTCGAGATGCTCAAGGGCATACCCGGCGTGACTAATCTCGATGTCCACCTCGTGCCCGTGATCCGCAACACGCCGCGCGAGCCGGAGCTGGTCAGCCAGCTCGAGGATGTCTTTGCCGACCCACGCTTCGAGGCTGCGCGGGCCGTCGTGGTCCGCGACCATGGCGCGTACATCTGGGGCGACGACATCTTTGCGGCGAAGCGCCACACCGAGGTCTATCACTTCCTGTTCGAAGCCACGGTCGCGCGACGCGGCCGACGATCGGAGGAGCGAGCGTGAGCCACCACGACACGAGCGAACGACGCGATCTGTCCCAACTGACCAAGGTCGACGTCATCGATGTCGCCGCTGCGGTCGAGGCCGACAAGCTGACCGATGCCGAGGTGTTCAAGCGCACGTACCTCGGTCATGGGTCGCAGTCGAGCGTCTTCGTCTTCCAGGGGCACTCGGGGCCGTTCCGCATGCACGTCCATGAGACCCATGACGAGATCGGGTACGTGCTGGAGGGGACCGGGACGATGACGGTCGACGGCGTGACGCACCCCGTCAAGAAGGGCGACGTGTGGGTGATTCCCGCGAACACGCCGCACGGCGGGCAGTTCGAGGATGCCCCGCAGGTGCTGTTCATCTCGTCGCCGATCGACGATCCCGACAACCAGGATCGCGTCTGGATCGACTGAGCGGCCGACCACCGAAACGGATCGGAAAGACGCCCGGAGCGCATCATCGAACCAATCATCGAAGGAGGTTCGATCATGGATAACCGGGCGACGCTCGATCGCACGATCGACGCGATGTTCCGTGGCGACTTCGACACTGCCGCCGCGGCATTGGCCGAGGACGCTGTCGTCGAGTGGCCGCAGTCCGGCGAGCGCATCACTGGTCGGGAGGCGTGTTTGAACGTGTACCGGAACTATCCTGGCGGACCACCGACGTACGAGCTCCGGCGGGTCTCGGGAGGACCTGACGTGTTCATCGTCGAAGCGCGCGGGGATTACTCGGGCACGATCGTCTACCTGACCAGCATCATCGAGTTCCGCGACGGGATGATCCAGCGCCAGACGGACTATTTCGCCGAGGCGTTTCCGGCGCCGGCATGGCGGGCCCAGTGGGTGGACGCGCCGGGCTGATCGGCGGGCATGGAAAAGGAGCAGGCCCACCAGATCCGTCCGATGAACTCCCCCCAGGATGATTCCGCCCCCCGAGGGCCTGCTCCAAACTGATCGTGCCACGCCGACCTTGCGGCGCGCCTTACAAGGCGTGCGACGGGAGCGTCCTCCGTCGCCATGAAGCTCGACTGGGACGTAGCGCGGGGCGACAGCGCATGATCTAGCCGGCTCTCGTCCCGCCGCCTTCACGTTCGGCGAGCTGCTGCACCTGCCAGTCGTGCACGCCGGGCAGCCAATCGCCGTTCGGGCCTGATGGATCGAGCCGTGGGTCGTGAGGGTCGGCACCGTCGCGCAGCGCCTCGAGGTACGCACGATCCCGGGCGATCCGTTCGCGAAGGTCATCCGCGCCACCGATCGACCCGTGACCGGGGACGACGACGTCGACGTCGACGTCGCC
>JBKPMM010000208.1:0-12490 GCA_046732155.1 Chloroflexota bacterium
GTTCGGAGCGGTCCTCCATCTCCCACGCGTGATCGAGCGCGTGCCACGCGATCCGTCGCGCGGCGTAGCGCTGGGTCCACTTCCGGTCCGCGAGCGGGACGCCGTCCGAGGGCCGTCGAAGGACCTCGAGCATGGCGGCTCGTTCCGCGTCGACGGCATCGCGCTCGCCGAGATGGGGTTCCGGGAGTCGGACGCCGATCTCGCGGGCGTACGCGTGGTCGGCTTCGATGACGTGCCCGATCATCTTGTCACGGTCACGACCGCCACCCCGCGGTCCCTTCCGCAGCGACTCCGGCGCCGCGGCCGCGACCCTATCGAACAACGTCCACGCGGCGGCGACGAGGTCGGCCAGGCGCTCGGCGTCGGCCGCGTCGACCGGCTGTCGATCGGCGTCCGTGATCGCTGATGGGACCCCGAAGTCGGTACCGCTCCCGCCGGGCACGCTCTCGATGACATCGAGGATGTCGCTGTCGACGTCAGGCGGCTCAAGACCAGCGCCCGCGGCGATCACGGCATAGCGCGGCGCGTATTCGAGGAGGGCGGCGCGGGCAAGCTCGGCGCTCTTGCCGCTGCGCGCCCAGCCAGGCCAATCGACCGCCCAGGCGAACGCCTTCTTGGCGCCGGTCTCCTCGGCGATCCGTAGATGTCCGCGAGCCATGGCCTCAGGATACGGGCCAGGCTCGCTCGATCAGATGTCTTGCTCGGGTAAACCGGACCCGAGCGCATCGAGCCGGGCTTCGATCGCGGAGAGCCGGTCGGCGATCTCGCCCATGCTCCGGTCGAGTGCTTCGTCCCGCTCACGCTGACGCTCAGCGTTCTCGGCTCGTCGCTGGCGCTGGGACGCATCGACGAACGTCGAGGTGATCAATGCCGTCACGATCGTCGTGAAACCGATCGCGACGATCATGACGACGCCGGCGACGAACCGGCCGAAGCCATTGTCGGGCGTGACGTCCCCGTATCCCACCGTGGTGATCGTCTGGAGGGTGAACCAGACCGCGGTTTCGAAATCGGGATACTGCTTCCCGCCGAACAACCAGATGACGACGCTACCGATGATGACGACCGCGACCGTTACCGCGATCGTCAGGAGCGTCGCGTTCCGAAGCGACGCCGGATCCGCTTGGAAACGGTCGATCTGGCGCCGAAGCAACGGCGGTCTGGGCGGCGGCATCGTCGGCAGGATAGTGCAGGCGCCTAGAGCGCCGTCGCTCCTCGGAGAGCGCGAGATAGCGTCCGCGCGTTCTCGATGTCACGTCCGTCGGCGCCGAGCGCATCGACCAATGCGGACGCCACGACGACGCCGTCCGCGCCGGCCGCGGCGATCGCCGCCACATGCTCCGGCGTGCTGATCCCGAAGCCGACCGCGACCGGCACCGGCGAGACCGAGCGGACGTCGGTGACGAGGTCGCGGACCTCCGGCGCCAGCGCCGACCGGGCGCCGGTCAGCCCGACGAGGGATACGCAATAAAGGAATCCCCCGCTGCGCGCTGCGACCATCGCCCGCCGCTCCGACGGCGTGGTGGGGGCGACGAGATACACGACGGCCATCCCGACGTCGCGCGCGACCGCCTCGAAGCGCCCGCCCTCGTCAGGCGTCAGGTCGGCGACGATGACGCCGGCCGCGCCCGCGCCAGCGAGCCGGCGCATCACGGTCTCGCCATCTCCCCCACCGATGACCTGGTTCGCGTAGCCCATCGGGACGAGTGGCAAGTCCGGGCGTTGCGCCCCGATCCGTTCGATCAGCCGGAGCGACCCGTCGAGTGAGGCGCCGGCGGCCAGGGCGACCTGCGACGCGCGCTGAAGCGTCGCGCCATCGGCCAGCGGGTCGCTGTAGGGGAGGCCGATCTCGAGGATATCGGCGCCGCCATCGGCGATCGCGAGGGCGACATCGACACTGGTCTCTGCGTCCGGGTACCCAGCCACGACATACGGGATGAACGCGGCACGACCGTCGGCGCGGGCGGTCGCGAAGGCATCGGCCAGCCGATGAGCGCCGGCGGTGTCGTTCGTTCCGGTGACCGGCGTCGCCAGGGCACTCATCGGCCGCCGGCCTCGGCCGCCGCGACCACGGACTTGGGAGCCGTGCGCCGCCATGCCTCTCGGATGACTTCTTCGAGGATGCCCGGCTCGAGCGCGTCGAGCCGCACGTTCACCCACCCGAAGCGGCCGACATACGGCGCCACCGAGACCGCGTCGGGGAAGGCGGCGATGAGGTCCGTCTGCTGCGCCTTGTCGGTGCGGATGCTCGCCGACCCGCCGTCCTGCCCGGTGATCAGATAGATCTTGTCCTTGACCCGGAACGTGACGTCGCCTGCGTGTTCCGCGTCGCCCCACGTCTCCTTCTCATGGGTGCCGGGGAGGCCGAGGCAGAACGCGCGGAGCTCGTCGATGGTCATCGCGCGGACGCCCACGGCTCGACATCATCGAACTTCGCGAGCGCGGCGAGGTCCTTGTCCCCGCGTCCCGAGAACCCGAGCAGGACGAGCAGCTCGCGGTCCGGATCGAAGCCGCCGGGCAGCCCCTCGACCCCGGCGAGGACCTTCGGCACCGCTGCGATCGCGTGAGCCGTCTCGAGCGCAGGCAGGATCCCCTCCGTCCGCGTCGTCGCCTTCATCGCGGCGACCGCTTCACGGTCCGTCGCGGCTGCGACCTCGACGCGACCCGCCTCAGCGAGGGCCGCGAGCTGCGGGCCGATCCCCGGGTAATCGAGACCCGCGGACGCGCTGTGCGCCTCGACCACCTGGCCGTCGCGGTCCTGGAGCATCAGCGACCGTGAGCCATGGAGGATGCCCGGCGACCCGCCGAGGATGGCGGCCGCGTGCTTCCCGGTCGCGATGCCATCTCCGGCTGCCTCTGCGACCGCGAGGCGGACGCCCGGCTCGGCGATGAACCGCGCGAGCAGCCCGATCGCGTTCGACCCGCCGCCCACGCAGGCGATCGCGAGGTCCGGGAGGCGTCCTTCGATGTCGTGGATCTGCGCCGCCGCCTCGTCGCCGATCCGCCGCTGCAGATCGCGGACGATCGTCGGATATGGATGCGGGCCCATCGCCGAACCGAGCACATAGTGCGTCGTCTCGACGTTCGTGACCCAGTCGCGCATCGCCTCGTTGACTGCGTCCTTGAGCGTCGCCGTCCCCGACGTGACGCTGCGGACCTCTGCGCCCAGCGCGCGCATCCGAAGGACGTTCGGGCCCTGGCGCTCGATGTCTTCCGCGCCCATGTAGACGACGCACGGCAGATCAAGGAGTGCACACGCCGTCGCCGTCGCCACGCCGTGCTGGCCGGCGCCGGTCTCGGCGATCACCCTCGACTTGCCGAGCCGCCGGGTCAGCAGCGCCTGGCCCATCGCGTTGTTGATCTTGTGCGCGCCGGTGTGGGCGAGGTCCTCGCGCTTCAGATAGAGACGCAGGGCGGGGACGCTCGTGCGACCCGCGAGCCTCATCGCTTCCGCCCGGGTCGCGTCGGCGAGGCGGTCGGCGCGGTACACGGGCGTCGGCCGCCCCGCGTACAGCGCGAGGAGCTCGCGTAGGTCCGCCCAGAAGACGGGATCGTCGCGAAGCGCGTCGTACGCGGTCTCGAGCTGCACGAGCGCCGCCATCAGTGTCTCCGGGACGTAGCGCCCACCGAGGTCGCGTTCCATCCCCCACCGACCCGCGCCGTCGGCATCGAGCAGCCCGGCATGCACGGGCGTCGGTCCGAACGGCGTGTTCGGGCGATCGTCTCGGGCAGCCTTCGCGCGTTTCACGAACAGCGCCACCTTGAAGGGGTCCTTGACCGCGCGGCCCCCGTCGATCCGCGGTGCTTCGACCCCCGAACTGACATCGACACCGACGGCCGGGATGTCGCGCAGCGCGCTGGCGACGTTCGCCGGGTTCAACCCGCCCGCCAACATGACCGGGATCTCACGCGCGATCGCGGCGGCTGCCGCCGCGTCGGCACGGATGCCGGTCCCGCCGGGATACGGCCCGCCAGCCGTATCGACGAGGAGCCGCTCGACTCCACGCTCGAGAAGGCCGCGCCCCGTGGCGACGGCATCGTCAGCGGACGAACCAGGCCGGACGTGCAACGTGCGCCACGCAGATCGTGCGCTACCCGCCACGCGATCGATCGACTCAGAGCCCGTGTACTGGATCGCATCGGGGTCGACGGCTCGGATCGTCTCGTCGAGGAGTCCGTCCGACCCGTCCGCCGTGATGAGCACGATGCGTAGCTGCCCGGCTGTCCGAGCGATCGCGGCAAGGTCCCTCGCCTCGTCCGTCGAAAGCGCGCGCGGCGTCCCGGCGACGATGTTCAAGCCGATCGCGTCGGCGCCGGAGCGGACGGCCGCGTGGACGCCCGCGGCGTCCGTCACGCCACAGATCTTCACGAACGGTCGACGCGCGACGTTCCCCGGATCGTCGGGTCGGCGACCGGCGTTCACGAACGACGCCGCCTCCGCCACCGCGTCGGCGCTGCGCATCAGCGCCTCGCCCACGAGGGCCGCGTCGAACCCCAGCGCGCGCCAGCGGCGGATCGTCGAGGCGTCACGGACGCCCGATTCGGCGATGACGATCCGGTCATCGGGCACGATCGCCCGTAGGCGGTCGGCACGCTCGGTGTCCACGTCGAGCGTCCGAAGGTCGCGATTATTGATGCCGATCAGTCGCGCGTCCGTCGAAAGCGCCGCGTCGAGTTCGGCCTCATCGTGCGCCTCGACCAGCGGTTCGAGACCGAGGTCGAAGGCACGCCGGACGAGATCGGCGAGCGCGTCGGCTGGGTGAAGGACCGCGAGGAGCAGGACGACGTCCGCGCCGGCTGCCCGGAGCAGCGGAAGCTGTCGCGCGTCGACCACGAATTCCTTTGCCAGGACGGGGATCGATACCGCGTCACGGACACGGCGCAGCTCGTCGATCGAACCGCCGAACCAGTGCGGTTCGCACAGCACAGAGATCGCCGCCGCACCGCCTCGCTCGTACGCGCGTGCGCGCGCGACCAGATCCTCATCGTCGCTTGCGATCCGGCCCGCCGACGGTGACGAGCGCTTCAGCTCGGCGATCAGGTGCAGGCCCGGCGCGGCGAGTCGTTCCGCGATCGGGCGCGGCGGCGCTGCCCCGGCCGGGTCGACCGGTCGACGGAGCACCTCCGCGAGGTCGGCGCGCCGTCGTGCAGCGATCTCGTCGACGACGCTCGATCGAGACGCGATCGCGGTCATGTCGCTGCCGGCTCCGGGACATGGGCCGCGCGCTCGGCGCGCAGCCGCCCGAGCAGGTCGGTCGCGAGGCCAGCGTCGATCGTCAGCGCCGCCTTCTCGATCCCGGCTTCGAGCCGCTCGACGTCGCCGGCGACGAGGAACGCCGCGCCGGCGTTGAGCAGGACGACGTCGCGCTTGGCCCCTGGCTCGCCGCGGAAGACGGCCTCGATCGTCCGCGCGTTCTCGTCCGGCGTCCCGCCCGCCAGGCGACTCGTCGGGGTGACCGTCAGGCCGAGCTTCGACGCCGGGATCTCGTGGCGCTCGATCGCGTCGGGATCGACGTGATAGAGGACGCCACTGTCGTCGAGTGGCAGCTCATCGATGCCCGACCCGTGGATCACGAACGTGCGCGCCGTCCCCAGTCGCTGAGCGACTTCGGCCATGCGTGGCGCCACCGCGGGGTCGCCGACGCCGAGCAGCTGCCGGTCGGCGCCGGCGGGGTTGGTCAGCGGCCCCAACAGGTTGAACGCCGTCCGCACCCCGATCTCGCGCCGGGTGGGACCCGCGTGCTTCATCGCCGGATGGAAGTTCGGCGCAAAGAGGAACGCGAACCCGTTCGTGTGGAGGGATTCCGACGCAGAGGCGGCGTCGTGGTCGATACGTATGCCGAGGGCATCGAGGACATCCGCCGAACCCGCCTTGGAGGTGATCGCCCGGTTGCCGTGCTTCGCCACCGGGATGCCGGCCGCGGCGACGACGAGCGCGGCCGCGGTCGAGATGTTGAACGTCCCGCTGCCATCGCCGCCGGTCCCGACGACGTCGATCGTGCCGTCGGGTGCATCGACCGCCAGCACACGTTCGCGCATCGCGAGCGCGAACCCAGCGAGCTCGTCGACGGTCTCGCCGCGCATCCGCAGGCCCATCAGCAACGCGGCGAGCTGAGCGGGCGTCGCCTCGCCGTCCATCACGGCGCCCATCGCGAGACGCGCCTCATCGATCGACAGCGTCCCGCCCTCGACGATCGACGCCAGTGCCGCCCGGACGGCGTCGCTCATCGCGACGTCTCCTCGCCCGTGACAGTGGCTGAGGTCGCGAGTCCGGCGGTCGCGAACGACCCGGTCGCCGCGTCGAGGCGTGCCGCCTCCCCTTCCCCGGCGAGCCGGAGGAAGTTGGCGAGCAGGTGCGGACCCTGTGGCGTGAGCACGCTCTCGGGGTGGAACTGGACCCCTTCCATGGGGAGCGCGACGTGACGGATACCCATGATCACTCGGTCGACCTCGCTCATCGCGGTGACGCGCAAGACCGGCGGCAGCGTCGCCGGGTCGACCGCGAGGGAGTGGTACCGAGCCGCCATGAACGCGGGCGGCATGCCCTCGAGCAGCCCGGCACCGTCGTGCGTGACTTCGGTCGCCTCGCCATGGACGAGGGTCGGCGCGCGGACGATCGAGGCGCCATAGGCGGCAGCCATCGACTGCATCCCGAGACACACGCCAAGCAACGGGATCTCGCGCTCAGCTGCGACCTCCACGGTGGCGACGGACACACCGGCATCGTCGGGGTCACCGGGTCCTGGTGAGATGACGATGCCGCGCAGATCTGTCTCGGGGTCATCCGCCAGCGCTTCGAGACCGGCGCGGTCGATCGCGTCATTGCGCATCACCTTCACGTTGGCGCCCGCAGCCTGGAGCGCCTGGACGAGGTTGAACGTGAAGCTGTCGTAGTTGTCGACGACGAGGATCATCGAGCGGCCTCGACGGTCTCGGCGGGCTCGCTCGTCTCGCCCGTGGTCCGCGGCGCTTCGGGGATCCCGGCCGCCTGCTCGATGGCGCGCCGGAGGGCGGCCGCCTTGTGCTCGGTCTCCTCGAACTCCGACTCGGGGATGGAGCCCGCGACGATCCCGGCACCCGTGTGGACGTGGGCCTGGCCGTCCTTGAGGACCGCGCTCCGGATCGTGATGGCCGTGTCGAGGTTGCCGTCGTACCCGAGGTAGCCGACGGCGCCGCCGTACAGCCCGCGCCGCTCGCCTTCGGCCGCCGCGATGAGCTGCATCGCCCGGACCTTCGGGGCGCCGCTCAGCGTGCCGGCCGGGAAGACCGCCTTTAGGGCATCCAACGCGTCGAGCTCCGGCTTGAGCCGCCCTTCGACGTGCGACACGAGGTGGAGGACGTGGCTGTAACGCTCGACCTCCATGTACTTGCTCACGGTCACGGTACCGGCGCGGCTGACCCGGCCGAGGTCGTTGCGGCCGAGATCGACGAGCATCACGTGCTCGGCGCGCTCCTTCGGATCCTTCTGCAGCTGCTCGGCGAGGATCTCGTCCTCGCGCGCGTCGATGCCACGCGGCCGCGTGCCGGCGATCGGGTGGGTCGTCAGTTTGTCACCCTCGGCCCGGAGCAGCAGTTCCGGCGATGCCCCGACGACCTCGAACTGCGGCGTCCGGACGAAGAAGAGGTATGGGCTCGGGTTGACGCGCCGGAGCGATCGATACAGCCCGATGCCGTCGAGCTGGCGGCCGGTCGATGGGTCGGTCGGGAGATCGAACGACTGCCGCCGGGCGAGCACGACCTGGATGGCTTCGCCGGCCGCGATCGCGTCCTTCGCGACCTCCACGGCCCGGATGTATTCGTCGCGCCCGAGGCTGGTCTCGATGGGGTCGCTGAGCGTCGGGCTCCCGTTCGTGCGCGCGGGCGGGCCCGCGAGCTCAGCGGCGCTCGGTCGGGACGTCCGTTCGAGGGCTTCGAAGATAGCCTCCTCCGCGATCCGATAGCGCCCCTCGAGGTCGGGCGCGTCAGTGTGCAGCGACGCGATCGCCGAGAGCGTGTGGGTCAGGTGATCGAAGACGAGGACGAGGTCTGTCTCGATGAAGGCGGCGGTCGGGACGCCGATCGGGTCGCGCTCGGGAAGCGGGACCGTCGGCTCGAAGGCGGAGACCGCGTCGTAGGAGATCGCCCCGACGGCACCGCCCGTGAACCTCGGCATACCCTCGGTCGGCTCGACGCGCCGACGGGGGAGGAAGCTCCGGATCGCGTCGAGCGGATCGGCCGCCTCGACCGTCTCGATCGGGAGGTCCGGGCTGTAGGCCGGGACCGTGACCGGGCGCGTCTGGATGCGGGCGAGACCATCGCGGACCTCGAGCAGTCGTCGCGGCCCGACCCCGAGGAACGAGTAGCGGCCGAGACGCTCGCCACCTTCGACCGACTCGAGGAGGTAGGCGGGGTCGCCGGTGTCGAGGCGCAGGAAGGCACCGATCGGCGTCTCGAGGTCAGCCGGGCGTGTCGCGCGCAGCCGGATGGTGTCGGCGCTTGCGGCGAGCCGTTTGGCCTGGCTGAGACTGATCGGATCGGCGGTGGTCATCGCTGGTGCCTCGAGAATCAAGAACGACCTATCGTCCCGGGACGAAAGGTCGTGCCTTCCGCGGTGCCACCCTCATTCGGCGATGCCGCACTTGCGTTACCGGCGGCCGGGGTTCTCCGTGTGTCCGCTTCGCGGACGATCCCTGGCGATCGGCGCTGCCCTGTATCGCTGGCGCTTTGCGCCGGAGCCTACTTGGTGGGTCCGCGGTGTGGTTCCACTCGCCCGTCCCGTTCGGTCCGGAGGCTCCCGGGTCCATTCGCCGCCGCCGTCACCCCGGTTTCCACCAGCCACCGGGTCTCTCTGCTGACGCTCGACGGGTACTCGTCCCGTTCATAGCCCGTCTTCGTGATGTCGGCGGAGTATGTGGCGAGGTGATGGAAGGCGTCAAGCGGGCGCCGGGGTCCGTGGCGCCGGGGCGCGGGGGATGCTCCGAATCTGGCCACAGTTTCACCCGGGGAACGTATTGGCAGCAGATGCCACGATCTACGGCAGAAGTTTCACCCGGGGAACGTAATGGCAGCAGATGCCACGATCTACGGCAGAAGTTTCACCCGGAGATGGATTGGGCCCGAAAACGGCCCTCGAAGGCACCGCGATCTGGCATAACGGTCTACCGGTGGGATTTCTGCCAGATCTGGCCGCCGGTCGCCGGGGGCACGGAGCTCGGGGCTAGTGCTCGGCTCGGGTCTGATAGTCCCGTTTTCGAGCCGGAGCCGCCGCGACCGTGCATCACAAGGAGGATCCGGGACTGACAGGCCCGGATCGCGCCCCACGAGCGCACGGACGCCTCGTTGCCTTAGAAAACGGGACCACTGGACCCGCGGTCGTCGACCGGCTCGTATCCGGTGCATCGAACCACCGGCAGGTTCGGGTAGCGTGGGAACCGCGGATCGGTCGTCGATCGCTCGCACAGGCGGAACGTGGAGCCGCGACGGGTCTCGACGACCCGTGAATGGCGGCAGGTGCCGCACAGGCCTGGCGGCGGTGCGGAGCTCATCCTGCGACTCGCACCTGGGCGGCCAGGGCAAGGCGCCAGCCCGACGATCCGAGCGAGCGCACTCGGGTGTGCGCGAGCGAGGAGAGGACGGCGGCAACGCTGCCCTCGCCGTCGAGGCGTCGGTCACCTGTGGCGGAGAGGGTGGGATTCGAACCCACGAAGTCTTTCGACTCTGCGCTTTTCAAGAGCGCCGCCATCAACCGCTCGGCCACCTCTCCGGCGGCAAGGGTAGCAGTCACGACACGACGCGCCGATGGCGCGTTCGGCGGCCTGAAGCCAGGTTTTGAGGCCTGTCCGACGGCCGACGCCTATCCTTACCTCGAACAGATCTGCCGCCGAGGGGTGCCATGAGCGGAACGGATAGCTTCGTCGTCCAACGCATGGGGGCGGAGGACGGCCCCTTCAGCGTCGCGGAACTGCGGTCGCAGGCACAGGCCGGGACGTTGCGATCGACCTCGCTCGTGAAGCGCGCCGACGGGACGGGCGCGTGGTTCGCGGCCGGCGAGATCCCGTCCGTCTTCTCGGACAAGGACTGGCTCACGGCGGTGCTGCTATCGCTGTTCGTGGGGTGGCTCGGGATCGATCGTTTCTATCTCGGCTACACCGGGCTCGGGATCGCGAAGCTCGTGACGCTCGGCTTCTTCGGCATCTGGGCGTTGATCGACCTCGTGCTGATCATCATGGGTCGCCTGCCCGACTCGAACGGACTACCGCTCCGCCGCTCGAGCTGACGCCGACCGTTGACGGCTAGGCCGCGGTGATCTCGTCGCGGCCCATGTAGCGGAGCAACACCTCGGGTACCTCGACGGACCCGTCGGGCCGTTGGTACGTCTCGAGGATCGCTGCGACGACGCGCGCGAGCGCGAGCCCCGAGCCATTGAGCGTGTGGACGAGCTCGGGCTTCGCGCCAGGTTCGGGTCGATAGCGGATCGCCATCCGGCGAGCCTGGAAGTCCCGGAAGTTCGAGCATGAACTCACCTCGAGCCAGCGCTCGACGCCGGGTGACCAGACCTCGAGGTCGTACTTCTTGGCCTGGGTGAACCCCATCTCGCCGGTGCTCATGAGCAGGACGCGGTACGCGAGACCGAGCCGCTGCAGCAAGATCTCGGCGCGCTCGGTCATCCATTCGAGGGCCGCAGCGGAGTCGTCAGGCCGCTCGAACAGCACCATCTCGACCTTGTCGAACTGGTGGACGCGGAGGATGCCGCGCGTGTCCTTGCCCGCCGCCCCGGCCTCGCGTCGGAAGCAGGGCGTGTAGGCGGCGTAGCGGATCGGCAGATCGGCGGCGTCGAGGATCTCGTCGCGATGAAGGTTGGTGACTGGGACCTCGGCGGTGGGCACCAGGTACAGCTCGTCACGTGTGACGACGTACATCTGGTCTTCCTTGTCGGGGATCTGGCCCGTGCCGGTCGCCGAGGCGGTGTTCACGACCGCAGGAGGCCAGACCTCGGTGAAGCCGTTCTCTTGCGTGTGGGTGTCGAGGAACCACGAGATGAGGGCTCGCTGGAGCGCCGATCCGGCGCCTTTGTAGACGGGGAACCCCGAGCCGGCGATCTTCGCGCCACGGGGGTTATCGATGATGTCGAGCGCTTCGCCGATGTCCCAGTGCGGTTTGCGCGTCCAGGTGCTCGCAGCCGCTGCCGCGTCGGCACCGACCTCGCCCTCGAGAGGGGCGTCCTTCGCCAGGATCTCGCCCCACGTGCGGACCGTCTGGTTCGCCTCTTCTCCGCCGATCGGGACCTCGGGATCGGCCGGGTTGGGGATCCGCAGCAGTGCGTCCTCGACGGCTGCCTCGACCTCGGCGAGCTGCGCATCGAGCGCACTGATGCGCTCCCCGGCAGCGACCGACGCCGCTTTCAGCTCGGCGACCTCGGGACCGTCTGGTGACGCCCCGCCCTTGATGGCCTCGCCGATCCGTTTCGACGCGGCGTTCCGCTCCGCTTTGAGCGTCTCGCTCTCGCCGAGCAGTTGCCGCCGCCGCGCATCGAGCTCGAGCGCGCGATCGACGACCCCAGGATCTTCCCGCTTGTCGATGGCACCCTTCCGGATCGCGTCGGCGTCATCGCGGAGCCGCTGCAGACCGACACTCATGAAACCGCTCCCGCCAGACCACTGGCCTCGGCCGCGCGCGTGATGACGAACCCGGGATCGAGGCTCGCGAGCAACCAGCCTGCCCGCGGACCGTTCGGACGATCGAGGAAGGCGCGGTAGATCGCCTCGAATGCGCGCTTGCCAGGGACGCCCTCCTCGGTCGCGACGGCGAAGATCAGCGTCTGCCAGGCATCCCCACTCGCCGGCTCCTCGCGTGATGCGCGCTCCGCGAGCTTCGCCAGGAACCGGCGTTGCGCGATGTCGAGATCGGCAACGGACGGAGGGACGGTCTCCATGTGGATCGACAGGACAGCCGAATCCGGCGCGTACGTGTCCAGCCAGGCGCGTGCCGCGACCGCGCGGCGGTCGAGAAGCGCGCGCTCGTGGTCCGTCAGGGCACTCCCCTTCTCACGCTCGATGCGTTCAAGGACGTCGACGCCCGGCACCTGGATCAGCATCGCGAGGTGCGCGAACGGGGACCGATACGCTGCCGCCTCCGCCTCGACGTCGGCTGCCGGATCCACCAGCGAGTAACGGAACGTCGCCGCATAGCCGGGCGGCAGCTCGCCACGGACCTCGCGCCCAGCCGTCGCTGCCGCGAACTTGTCGAACTCGTCGAACAGCCGCGGGATGGCATCGGTGCCCTCGGGATCGAAGTCGATCGCGTGGTTCGGTCGCGGTCGAAGGAACAGGAAGCGGAGCTGCTCTGGCGGGACGACCTCGGCGATCGTGTGCGCGGCGGCGCCCCGTCCCTTCGACGTCGACATCTTCTTGCCGCCGACGTTCAGGAACTCGTAGGCGATGTTGATGGGCGGTTCGCGGTCGAACACCTCGCGGGCGATCGCCTCCGACCGGTCGCGCGAGCCACCGGCCGT
>JBKPMM010000209.1:0-4942 GCA_046732155.1 Chloroflexota bacterium
GGTGGTTCATCCTCGCCCTCTGGGCGCCGATCTACGGCTTCATCCTGAAGATCGAATTCGTCCAGCCGCTTGCGGCGCTGCTCGGCTGGAAGGAGGGCGTCGACTTCTTCGGGACCGCCGACGGGACGTTCGCTGTCTCGATCGCCACGATCGTGATCACCTCCCTGCTCGTCGCCCTGGGCATGGCCGGGTACGCGCGGATCCAGCGCATCTGCCTGTGGATCGGCCTCGCGGCACTGGCCGTGATGTTCGTCCTGATGCTCATCACGACGGTCGATACGTTCAAGCCCGCCTACGACAAGGCGGTCCAGGGGATGTTCGGGGTCTCGAACGCCTACCAGGCGACGATCGACCAGGCGGCGTCCGATCCGGCGTCGGCCTACACCGGCAGTGAGCTCGATCCCCTGTCGTTCGGCCCGGGCACGTTGGCCCTGGTGCCCTTCATGCTGTTCTTCCTGCTGTACCCGAACTGGGGCGCGACGCTCTACGGGGAGGTGCGCGGAGCCGGTGACTTCCGGAAGGTGCTGCGCGGGATGATCGGCGGCCTGTGGGTCACCGTGGCGCTCGCCGTGATCTTCCTGCTCCTGGCGGCGCGTGCCTGGGGTTGGACGTTCTTCAACGCGTCCAACGTCACGTACGTGAACTACGCCTACGCGTATTCGACGACGGCCCCACCGATGCCGATCTGGGGGTACCCCCCGATGCTGGCGTCCTTCATCATCGACAGCAACATCATCCAGGCGATCATCGTGTTCGCCTTCGGCGCCTGGTGGCTTGGCTGGACCGGGACGCTGTTCCTCTCGTCCACTCGCATGATCTTTGCGGCAGCCTTCGACCGGATGCTTCCCGAGTGGGCGGGCCGCGTTTCGGATACGCGAGCGGTCCCGTGGGCGGCGCTCGCGCTGATCATGATCCCGTCGATCTTCCTGAGCTGGCTATACGCCTATAACTCGGACTTCTACGGGCTGACGCTCGACGCGACGCTCGTCATCGCCGTCACGTTCTTCGGGACGTCGATCGCGGCGATGATCCTGCCGTTCTGGAAGAAGGACCTGTACCAGTCGTCACCGATGGCGCGCTATCAGATCGGCGGCCTGCCGATCCTCTCCGTCGCCGGGGCGCTATCGACGATCTTCCTCGGCTGGACGCTGTTCATGTGGCTCTCGAACAGCCTCTACGGCATCGGTGTCGGCAACACGACCTCGATCGTGTTCCTGGGCATCCTGTACGGCGCCGCCGCGCTGCTGTACGTCGTGGCCCGCTTCGCGCGGCGATCGCAGGGCATCGACCTCGACGCCATCCATTCGGAGATCCCGGCCGAATAGCCGCGAGGAACCTCGCGACGAGAGCGCCCGGACGCCGTCTGGGCGCTCTTCGGATTCACCCGGCCGCGTCGTCGCCTCGACCACCGAACCAGCCGCTGGGGGCCGGTGCAGTGTTCTGCCAGATGTGCTTCGCCTCGCGGTACTCGTCGAGGCCGGACGGTCCGAGCTCGCGCCCGATCCCGGACCGCTTGAAGCCACCCCACTCTGCGTGGGGCACGTAGACGTTGTAGTCGTTGATCCACACCGTCCCCGCTCGCAAGCGGCTCGCGACCCGCTGCGCCCGTGACGCATCCGCCGTCCACACGGCGCCGGCCAGGCCGTATTCGGTGTCGTTCGCCAGCTCGACGGCCTCATCCTCGCTCTCGAACTTCTCGACCGTGAGGACCGGCCCAAAGACCTCCTCCCGGATGATCCGCATGTCGCGGCGCACGTCGGTGATCACGGTGGGCCGGTAGTAGAAGCCATCCTGGAGCTCGGGTTCGTCCGGACGCCGCCCGCCGGCGACGACGCGGGCACCCTCCGCGATCGCCCCGGAGACATAGCCCTCCACCTTGGCGCGGTGATCGGCCGAGATGAGGGCTCCCGTCTCGGTCGTGTCGTCGGTGCCGCGCCCGAGCCGGATGCGGTCCGCGCGCTCCGCGACGGCGGCCACGAAGCGGTCGTGGATCGGGGCCTCGACGATCGCCCGGCAGCCGGCCGAGCAGACCTGTCCCGAATGGACGAACGCCGCCGTCAGCGCGTTGTCGACGGCAGTCTCGAAGTCGGCGTCGGCGAAGACGATATTCGGGCTCTTGCCACCCAGTTCCAGTGCGACCTTCTTGATGTTGACGGCAGCTCCTCGCATGAGCGCACGACCCGCCTCGATCCCGCCGGTCAACGAGATCAGGTCGACGAGCGGAGAGTCGGCGAGCGCCTGTCCGACGCGCTCACCCTCGCCGAGGACGAGGTTGACGACACCGCGCGGCGTGCCGGCCTCCTCGAGAAGTCGGGTCAGGTGGATCGCGGTGAGCGGCGTCAGGTGCGCCGGTTTCATGACGGCGGTGCAACCCGCGGCGAGGGCCGGCGCGATCTTCCACGACAGCTGGAGCAACGGGTAGTTCCACGGCCCGATCAGCCCGCACACCCCGACGGGCTCGTAGACGATCCGGCTGAGGGCTGTCGGCACGCTCGTGTCGACCAGCCGCCCGGCCTCCTTGTCCGCCAGGTCGGCGTAGTAGCGGAACACCTGGATCACGTCGCCGATGTCCCACCGGCTCTCGCGCATCGCCTTGCCGGTGTTGAGGGTCTCCTCGCGCGCCAGCTCCTCGAGGTCGCGTTCCAGGAGGTCGGCGACACGATCGAGCAGTGCTGCGCGCTCCGCGGTCGGTGTGCGCGGCCAGTCCGTCTCGTCGAAGGCGCGCCGCGCCGCCGAGATCGCGGCCTGAACCTGAACGTCAGTCGCGACATCGACCTCGGTCACGACAGACCCATCGCTCGGATCGACGACCGGGCTGCACGTACCGTCTCCTGACGCGACCCACGCTCCGTCGATGAAAAGGCTGGCCACCCTACCCTCGCTCATAGCCTGACCCGGATCGAGCGCGAGGATGCGGCCGACGCCATCACTCGGTCAAGGAAGCGTGCCGCGGAACGGGCCGATGTCGCGGTATCCTCCGCGGGCACGTCACAGCAACGAGGGGTGGAGGAGGTCGGGCATGGGCGCGGTTCCAGCGCGGGCGGATGTCGTCGTCATCGGCGCTGGCATCGTCGGCAACAGCATGGCCTACCACCTTGCGGAGCAGGGCTGGCGCAACATCGTGCTGCTCGAGAAAGGTCCCCTACCGAGCCCCGGTGGCTCGACGGGACACGCGTCGAACTTCATCTTCCTGACCGATCACTCCAAGGAGATGACGGCTTTCACGGTCGATAGCGCCCGGCAGTATCGCGAGTTCGGCGTGTACGACGAGACCGGCGGGATCGAGGTCGCGCGCACGCCGGAACGGATGGAAGAGCTCAAGCGCCGCGTGGCGTCCTCGACCTCCTGGGGCATCGAAGACGTCCGCCTCGTGACCCCTGCCGAGGTCAAGGAGATGGTCCCGTTCATCGACGAGAGCATCATCCTCGGTGGGTTCTATACGCCAGGCGTGGGCATCGTCGACTCGCTTCAGGCCGGCACCTTGATGCGCGAGAAGGCCCAGGCGATGGGGGCGCTCACGATCGCGGCGGGGGTCGAGGTCATGGGCATCGACGTCGTCGACGGCCACGTCCGAGGCGTCCGGACCGACCAGGGCGACATCGCCGCGGACACCGTCGTGATCGCGTGCGGCGTCTGGAGCCCACGGATCGCCCGGATGGCCGGAGCGTCGATCCCGCTGACACCGGCGGTCCATCAGATGATCGACATCGGTCCGGTGCCGCAGTTCGAGAACACGACCAAGGAGGTCGGCTTCCCGATCGTGCGCGACATGGACACCAACATGTACGAGCGCCAGCACGGGACGGGCTTCGAGATCGGCTCGTACGCCCACCGGCCGATCCTCATGGACGCTGACGACATCCCGTCGATCGAGGCATCGGCGCTGTCGCCGACGATGCTGCCGTTCACGAAAGAGGACTTCGATCCGCAACTCGAGGACTCGCTCGAGCTCTTCCCCGAGATCGTCGGGGACGAGTCGGTCGGGGTGAAGCTGGCGATCAACGGGTTGCTGTCGCTCACGCCGGACGGCAACCCGATCATCGGTGAGACACCCGAGGTGAAGGGCCTCTGGTCGGCGGCCGCGATCTGGATCAAGGAGGCGCCGGGGATCGCCAAGGCCCTCGCCGAGTGGATGACGACCGGCAAGCCCGAGATCGACCCGCACGGCTCCGATATCGCCCGCTTCTACGATCACCACAAGACCGACCAGCACATCAAGGCGCGGGCGAGCGAGGGGTTCAACAAGACCTACGGCATCGTCCACCCCCAGGAGCAGTGGCTGTCGAACCGGCCGATCCGACTGTCGCCGGCGTACGACCGCCACGTCGAGCTCGGCGCCGAATTCTTCGAAGCGGCCGGCTGGGAGCGCCCGTACTGGTACGGCACGAACGAGTCGCTGCTTGGTGAGTACGGCGACCGCGTCATGCCCCGCGAGGCCGAGTGGGAATCGCGCTGGTGGTCGCCGATCATCAACGCCGAACACCTGGCGATGCGCGACCGGGCTGGCCTCGTGGACCTGTCCGCGTTCGCGATCTTCGACATCACAGGCCCCGGCGCACTCGCGGCCCTCGAGCGCCTGTGCGTCAACAAGATCGACGTGGCGCCCGGGAAGACCGTCTACACGCCACTGCTCAACGCCGCGGGCGGGATCCTCGCCGACCTCACCGTCATGCGCCTGGCCCACGACCATTTCCGGGTCGTGACCGGCGGCGGGATGGGCATGCGTGATCGGAAGATCTTCCAGGACGCGATGCCGGCGGATGGCACCGCCCAGCTCCACGACGTCACCAACGCCTACACGACGTTCGGGCTGTGGGGGCCGCGGGCGCGCGACATCCTCGGCTCTGCGTCCGACGGGAGTGCCGACATCAGCCACAAGGGCTTCCCGTTCCTGACCACGAAGACGATCGACATCGACGGTGTCCGCACCCTCGCGTCGCGC
>JBKPMM010000210.1:0-15274 GCA_046732155.1 Chloroflexota bacterium
GATCGCCGCGCAGTACGACGACCTCCAGGCAGACCTGGCCCGCCCCGAGGTGAGCGCCGACCCGAACGAGATCCGCCGGCTCGGCCGTGAGCTCGCCCGTCTCGAGCCCACCGTTGCCGCCTTCAGGACACTCACCGCTACGCGTGATGAACTATCGGGCGCGCGGGAGCTGCGCGACGCGAGCGACGGCGGTGAGGACCTCCGCCAGATGGCCCGCGACGAGGTCGCCCGCCTCGAAGCGGACGAGTCTCGGCTCCTCGAGGATCTGCGAGTGCTGTTGCTCCCGCGCGACCCGAATGACGAGCGCGATGTGATCCTCGAGGTCCGCGGCGGCGCCGGCGGCGAGGAGGCGGCGTTGTTCGCCGCCGAGCTCCTGCGCATGTACCTGCGGTACGCGGCACGCCACCGGTTCACGACGGAGGTCCTCAGCCTGAACGAGACCGGGATCGACGGGATCAAGGAGGCGATCGTCCAGGTACGGGGTGATGGTGCGTACAGCCGGCTCAAGTTCGAGGGCGGCGTCCATCGCGTCCAGCGCATCCCGGCGACGGAGTCGAGCGGCCGTATCCACACATCGACCGCGACGGTCGTCGTGATGCCCGAAGCCGACGAGGTCGAGATCGACATCGACGAGGACAGGGACCTCCGGATCGAGGTCAAACGCTCGTCGGGCCCCGGTGGTCAGTCCGTCAACACCACGGACTCGGCCGTGCGCATCACCCACCTTCCGACGGGGCTGGTCGTAGAGATCCAGGACGAGAAGAGCCAGCACAAGAACAAGGCGAAGGCGCTGTCGGTCCTCCGGTCGCGCCTGCTCGACCTCGAGATCCAGAAGCAGCGCGAGGCGGACTCGGCGACGCGCCGCTCGATGGTCGGGTCCGGCGACCGCAGCGACAAGGTCCGCACGTACAACTTCCCGCAGGACCGGGTGACCGACCACCGGATCGGCAAGACGGTCCACAACCTTCCAGGCGTGATGGACGGCGACCTGGACGAGTTGATCGACGCGTTGATCATGGCCGACCAGGCCGACCGCCTCGCCAACCTCATGGGTGCCGATGACGCAGCTTGATACTGCGCGCGTGCGCTATCTCCCCGCCCGCTCGGTGCCGATCGTCAAGGCGACCGACCTTGGGTCGGTGCAGGTCCTGAAGCATGGCAATCGGTTCCTGCTGACCGACTCATTCGGTGACATCCATCCGGATTCGCGCGGGCTCGGGCTCTACGACGGTGACACGCGGGTGCTCGCCTGCTCGGTGTTGCGGGTCGGCGGGACACGCCCGGTGCTCCTTCAGGCGTCCGTCGGCGCGAACTTTCGGGGCGGCATCCAGATGACGAACCCGTCGGCCGACCGGAATCCGGAGGCGAAGGTGCATCCGCTCGATGAGCTCGTCGGACGGACGCTCGGGATCAGCCGTGACCGGCTGCTCGGAGCGGAAGGCGTCGCCGAGCGCGTGCGGATCGTCAACCACGCCGCGCGCGATACCGAGGTCCCGATCGACCTCGAGCTCGGCTGCGATGGGGCGGACATCTTCGAGGTTCGCGGGTATCGCCGGCCGGCGCGCGGCAAGCTCCTCCCGATCGCCGCGACCGATGATCGCCTGACGTTCCGCTACGTCGGTCTCGACGGCGTCGAGCAGTTCACCCACGTGGCGTTCTCGGAGCCGGCCGAGGCGGTCGAACCGGTCGAGCATCCGCTGCCCGACGGTTCCGACTCCGGCGCAGCCGTTCGACTCCGCTGGACGCTCCGACTCGACCCTGGTGCGACCAAAAGCCTGAGCTGGACGATCTGGTGCACCGACCGACCTGCCCCAGCGGAGCCCGTCGACGAGCCGGCAGGATCGACGGATCACGAGGCGATGTTCCCCTCCGTCCCGCGTGTGTCAGCCGACGAAGGGGCCGCCGCCTATCACGCCTGGGAGCGAGGGACGACGTCTGTCGCGAGCGACCATGAGCTGTTCAACCTCGTGATCAAGCGGTCGGTGTCCGATCTGCGGCTATTGATCAACGAGGGGCCCGGACCGGACGAGCGCTACGTAGCGGCTGGTGTGCCCTGGTTCGCGACACTGTTCGGTCGCGACTCGATCATCTCGGCGTTCCAGGCGCTCGCGTTCCGGCCGCAGATCGCCGTCGAGATCCTGCATGTCCTCGCCGACCACCAAGCGACCCAGGATGACCCCGAGCGCGACGCGGAACCCGGCAAGATCCTTCACGAGCTGCGGACCGGCGAGATGGCACGTTCCGGCGAACTCCCGCACACGCCGTACTACGGCTCGATCGATTCCACGCCGCTCTGGCTGATCCTGCTCGGTGCGACGTTCGATTGGACCGGCGATCGAGCGTTGGTCGATCGGCTCTGGCCGAACGCCCTCGCGGCGCTCGAGTGGATCGACCGGTATGGCGACCGCGACGGCGACGGGTTCGTCGAGTACGAGCGGCGCACCGATCGTGGCCTCCTGAACCAGGGCTGGAAGGACTCGCACGACGCCATCCGTGACCGGGAGGGGCGACACAGCGAGCCCCCGATCGCGCTGGCCGAGGTGCAGGGCTACGTGTACGACGCGAAGCGCCGTATGTCCAGGCTCGCCGCGATGCGCGGTGAGACCGAGATGTCCATCCGGCTCGATGCCGAGGCGGATCAGCTCGCCACCCGCTTCGAGCAGGCCTTCTGGATGGAGGACCGGCGGTTCTATGCGATGGCGCTCGACCGCGACAAGCGTCAGGCCGATGCGATCGCGAGCAACGCAGGTCAGTGCCTCTGGTCTGGGATCGTGACGCCGGACCGGGCGAGCGACGTCGTCGACCGGTTGCTTCGCCCTGAGATGTTCTCCGGGTGGGGCGTTCGGACGTTCGCCTCGGATCAGCCGGGCTACAACCCGATCGGCTACCACACCGGGACCGTCTGGCCGCACGACGCCTCGCTGATCGCGGCAGGGTTCAAGCGCTACGGCTTCCACGACGCGACGAACCGATTGGTGAGCCAGATGATGGAGGCGGCCCAGGGCTTCGCCGATTACCGACTGCCCGAGCTGTTCTGCGGCTTCGACCGGACCGATGCGACGACGCCGGTGCCGTACCCCGTAGCGTGTTCGCCGCAGGCATGGGCAGCCGGATCGTCGTTCCTGTTCCTCGAGACGATGCTCGGACTCCGTGCGCATGCGGACCGGCACGAGCTCGAGTTGCTGCATCCCCACCTGCCCGACTGGCTCGGCAAGGTCACGCTCACTGATCTGCGTGTCGGCGATGCGTCCGTCGACCTGCTGTTCCACCGCTGGCGAGGCACGACCAGCGCCGAGGTGCTGCGCAAGGTCGGCGACGTCGCCGTCACCATCCGACTCTGATCCGACGCGTATGACCGCGACCCGAGCGCTCATCGAGGCCGGCACCGAGCGCCTTCGAGCGGCAGGATCCGACACGCCGCGGCTCGACGCCGAGCTCCTCCTCGCCTATGCCATCGGCGTCGACCGCACGGCCGTGATCGCGCACGGCGACGCACCGGTCGGCGCCGACGCCACCGCCGCGTACGAGTCGCTGATCGCCAGGCGCGAGACCGGCGAACCCGTCGCGTACCTGCGCGGGATCAAGGAGTTCCATGGGATCGCGCTGACCGTCGACGCTCGAGGTCTGATCCCGCGTCCTGAGACCGAGCTCCTGGTCGACACGGCGATCGCGGCGGTGATGGCGGGATTGACCTCCGGGATCGACCGTGCTGGTCCCCTGCGTGTCGCTGACATCGGTACCGGAAGCGGTGCGATCGCGGTCGCCTTGGCGGTGGCGCTGCGGGCGCGGCGCGTCCCGCCCGGCGACCTCGATCTGGTGGCGGTCGACGTTTCGGAGGACGCCCTCGACCTGGCCCGGGAGAACGCGGTCGCCCATGGGGTCGGTGACCGACTCCGATTCGTCGCGAGCGACCTGCTGCCGCCCGCCGCGCGGTCGTCGCCGTTCGACATCGTTCTCGCCAACCTGCCGTACGTACGGACCGCGGAACTCGACGCGTCCGCCGGGAAGCCCGTTAGCACGACGTTCGAGCCGCGGCTCGCCCTCGACGGCGGCGCCGATGGGCTCGCCGTGATCTCGCGTCTCCTCGACCAGCTGGAGTGGGGGCTCGCCAGCGATGGGATGGCCCTGCTCGAGATCGGCGGCGATCAGGGTCAGGCAGCCCCTGCGCTCGTCGTCGCCCGCCTCCCGGGCTGGAGCTGCGATGTGATCCCTGACCTCGCCGGACTGCCTCGAGTCCTGCGCCTTCGTCGCGGTGCGGCGTGACGAGCTCGCTGACGCCGCTGATGCCCGCGATCCTGCCGACCACCCCGGAGCCAGCGCTCCCCATCCGCCTCATCGCGCTCGATATCGATGGCACGATCATCGGCGACGACCACGAGATCGCAGACCGGACGGTCGCCGCCGTGCGTGGGGCGATGGAGCGCGACGTCGCGGTCTCCCTCGTGACCGGGCGGATGGTGTCGTCCGCGATGCGGTTCGCGCAGGATCTCGGGCTGACCGGCCCGATCGTCGGCTATCAGGGAGGACTCATCCGCGCGATGGCGGTTCCGGAGTCGCGTCGCCTCGGGAGACTGCTGCTGCACACGCCGCTGCCAGCGGATGCGGCGCGGTCGATCGTCGAGTGGACGCGGCACCACGGGCTCGACCCGCACGTCAACCATCTCGAGCGGTTCATCCTTCGTGCCGACGATCCGAAGGCGGACGATTACTCGGCGTTCATGGGCGCGCACGCCGAGCTCGTCCCCGACCTGCTCGCGGCGATCGATCACCCCGTCACGAAGGTCCTCGCCGTCGGCGAGCCGCCGATCCCCACCGAGATCGCACCACTCGCGCGTGCGGAGTTCGCAGGCCGCGCGGATGTCACGATCTCGCATCCTCGATTCCTGGAGTTCGTGGCGCCAGGCGTTTCGAAGGGGCGTGCCATCCGCTGGCTGGCCCGGCGGCTGCGCGTCCCCCTCGCGGCGACCCTGGCGATCGGCGACCAGTGGAACGATCTCGAGATGCTCGCGGAGGTCGGGCACGGAACGGCGATGCCGAGCGCTCCTGCCGAGGTCCGCGCCGCGGCCCGCTACGTCGCTGCGCCGCTGGAGGACGATGGCGCCGCCCGGATGATCGAGGACCTTGTCCTGGCATCCCCCGACCGGATCCGAGCGAACGCCCGGCGGCTGGAAACGGCCGCACGCGCCCTACGAGAAGCTTCGTGACCGCCCGCGTCGTCAGCGATGACGCGGTAGGTCGCGCGCAGGCGATCGACATCCTCACGACCGGCGGGATCGTCGCGCTTCCGACCGACACCGTGTATGGGATCGCCGTCGCGCTATCGACGCCAGGCGGGATCGAGCGCCTGTTCGCCGCCAAGCGACGGCCGCCCGACAAGGGCATCATGTTGTTGCTCGATGACGCTGCGCAGGCGGCGACGGCCGGCGCGATGACCCCCGCCGCATCCGCGCTCGCCGACGCACTATGGCCGGGGGGGCTCACGGTCATCGTCCCGCAACGCCCGGACGTCCCGTGGCCAGCAGCGCTGACTGGCGGGGCGCGGACGATCGGTCTGCGCGTCCCCGATCATCCGGCGCCGCGGGCGCTCGCGGCAGGTGTCGGCGCGCTGCCGACCACATCGGCGAACGTGTCGGGACTGCCGGAGGCGTCGGACGCGGCGGCGATCCTCGAGCAGCTGGGCGAGGCGGTCGATCTCGTGCTCGATGGCGGACCGGCGCACGGGGGTCCCGCATCCACCGTCGTCGACTGCAGCGGACCGTTGCCGGCGATCCTTCGGGCAGGCGCCGTCCCCGTCAGCGAGATCGCCGCTGTGCTCGACCGAGCTGGTGTCGCTCACGATCTGGGCGACGCCCGCGACGCCTCCGGCTAGCCGCTTCGTCCGCGCGCGTCCACGCGCCACGTGTCGACGATGGCGCCGTTCCGGGCGACCAGGAACGTCGCGAACAGGTCGACGACGGGACAGATGTGGTTCGGGACGGCGAGCACCACGTCTCCGATGTCGGGGAGTGGCCCGCCGTCGCGCACGTCGACGACCCCGTGGTAATCGGACACTCGGTCGACGACCGCGGCCAGCTCGGGGATCGACGCGTGGCCCGCGAGGTACGCGGGAACGTCCTTGGTCAGCGTCTTCGCTCCAGCGTCGATCACGAAGCGGCGAGCGCCGGCATCCACGCTGACGACCCGCGTGGCGATGACCGCCGCCGGCGCATCCGGTTCGATGGACCCGAGGGCGACCTGTTGCCGGTCGCCGAAGACGTACGTGCCCGGCCGCTCCTCGGTCACGGCGCCACGCGCGGAGTCGAAGACGGTGGGCGTGGATCCGGCGCTGATCACCATCGCCTCGATGCCGGCGGCGCGCAGCGATGCCGCGGCCTCAGTCAGGCCGCGAACCTCGTCGTCCGCCGCAGCGGCTCGAGCGTCCCGCCCGTGATAGCCCTGACCGCCGTGGGTGAACACGCCGATCACATCAAGCCCCAGGTGCGTCGCCGCGGCCGCGACGGGCCCGGCGTCGTTCGGCGCGACGCCGCTCCGGTGGCCGCCGCAGTCGATCTCGACGAGAACGGACACCCGCTCGCGATCATCGCCGAGCGCATCCGCGACTGCATGGGCCCCGACGACGGAGTCGATCCCGACGCGCAGCCGCGTGCGCTGGGCGACCTCGCGCAATCGACCGGCCTTCGGGCCGGCGGGGACCATCGGGTAGGCGATGAACAGGTCGTCGAGGCCACCGTCGGCGAAGACCTCCGCCTCGCCGACCGTCCCGACCGTCAGCCCGACGGCACCGGCGGCCACCTGCCGTCGACCGACCTCCAGGCTCTTGTGGGTCTTTGCGTGCGGGCGAAGCGCGACACCGCGTTCCGACATCGCCTCGCCCATGCGCGCGATCGCGGCGTCGACGCGATCGAGGTCGACGACGAGCGCCGGCGTGTCGATCGTTGCTCGCGCGGCCGTGGACAGGGCAGGTGGACGCACGCCGTCCGGCGCGCCCGTGCCCGGAACCTCGGTTCGATGCACTGTCATCCGTGGGAAGATACCGCGGAGGAAGGAGCCGCCACGCGATGACCATCTCCCGACCGCGCGGCCTGGCGCTAGAGACGATCGCCGAGGTCGACCCCGATCTGTGGCAGGCGATGCAGGGGGAGCGGCGCCGCCAGCACGACAACATCGAGCTGATCGCAAGCGAGAACTACGTCTCCGCGGCCGTCATGGAGGCGCAGGGCAGCTGGCTGACCAACAAATATGCCGAGGGCCTGCCAGGGAAGCGTTACTACGGTGGCTGCGAGTACGTCGACGTCGCCGAGACGCTAGCGCAGGACCGGGCGCTCGCCCTGTACCCGGGCGCGGAGCACGTCAACGTCCAGCCGCATTCGGGCGCCCAGGCCAACATGGCCGCGTATTTCAGCGTCCTCCAGCCCGGGGATCGGATCCTCGGGATGAACCTTGCTCACGGTGGACACCTGACGCACGGCATGGCGCTCAACTTCAGCGGCAAGCTGTACGAGGTCCACGCGTACGGAGTACGGCAGGACACCGAGCACATCGACTACGACGCCATGGAGACGCAGGCGCGCGAGGTCCGGCCGAAGATGATCGTGGGTGGCGCGAGCGCCTACCCACGGCTATGGGACTTCGAGCGGATGGCGGACATCGCCCACAGTGTCGGTGCGGTCCTGTTCATCGACATGGCGCACATCGCCGGTCTGGTCGCGGCGGGCGTCCATCCGAGCCCATTTCCCCATGCCGACATCGTCACCACCACCACGCACAAGACGCTGCGTGGACCCAGGGGCGGCATGATCTTCGGCCGCAACGAGCTGCCCGATGCCCTCGATGCAGCCGACTTCCCCGCGTTGAAGTCCTCGCTCGGAGCCGCGATCGACAAGACCGTGTTTCCTGGCGTACAGGGCGGTCCGCTGATGCAGGTCATCGCCGGCAAGGCCGTCGCGTTCAAACTGGCCGCCGAGGAGCCGTTCCGCGAGGACCAACGCCGGACAGTCCGAAACGCCGCAGTGCTCGCCGAGACCCTCGCCGGGGAGGGCGCGCGGGTCGTGTCGGGCGGCACCGACAACCACCTCATGCTCGTCGACGTGACGCCGCTCGGGGTGACTGGCAAGGAAGCCGAGCACCTGCTCGACGAGATCGGAATCACCGTGAACAAGAACGGCATCCCGTTCGATCCGCTGCCGCCGAACACGGCATCGGGTATCCGCCTCGGCACGCCGGCGACGACATCGCGCGGTTTCGGCGAGGACGAGATGCGGAGCGTCGGGCGGATCATCGTCGAGGCGATCCGGTCGAGAGACGACGAGTCGGTCCAGCGCCGGTTGGCCGGCGAGGTGGCGGAGATCGTCGCCCGGTTCCCCGTTCCGGGGCTGCCCGCGACGTGATCTTGGCGTCCTGGACCCCCGTGCTGCCACCATCGGGGACATGGACTGACGAGGTGCGAGCGTGACGCTCATCGAGCACGCGGATCGGAGCTACTTCCCGATCCTCGTCGTGTTCACGCTTGCCGCGCTGATCGCCTTCGGACTGACCCCGGTCGTACGCCGGACGATGATCCAGTACGGGGTCGTCGACCGGCCGAACGCGCGACGCGTCAACACCAGGCCGATCCCGCGCGCCGGCGGGATCGCCATCGCGATCGGTTTCCTTGTCGTAGCGCTGCCGTTCACGGTCCTCAACGAGGCGGCCGATTGGGTGCCGACGCCGCTCAACATCAGCACGAACGACCTCGTCGCGCTCTTCGCCGGCGGAGCCGCCGCCGCCGCCATCGGCGTCCTGGACGACTTGTACGACCTGCGTGCTCGGTGGCAGCTCCTCGGTCAGGTCGTGCTCGCGCTCGCGGCGTGGGTGCTCGGTATCGGCGTCAGCCTGATCAACAACCCGTTCTCGGATCTGCCGCTCCGGTTCTCGCCGGCCTTCTCGGTCGGCTTCACGGTCTTCTGGATCGTCGGGATGATCAATAGCATCAACTGGATCGACGGGCTCGATGGGCTCAGCACCGGAGTCGCGCTGATCGCGTCGGTGACGCTCGGGATCTTGAGCCTGACCACCCAGGTGAGTCAGCCGCTCATCGCGGTGCTCTGTTTCGCGCTCGCGGGCGCGCTCCTTGGGTTCCTGCGCTGGAACTTCCACCCGGCCAAGATCTTCACGGGTACGACCGGCGTGCAGTTCGTCGGTTACACCCTCGCCGTCTTATCGATCCTCGGGTCGGCCAAGGTCGCGGTGGCGCTGCTCGTCCTCGGCGTGCCGATCATCGATACGTTCTGGATCATCGTCGGCCGTCTCTCGCAGCGCCGTTCGCCGTTCACCCCCGACCGTTTGCATATCCACCATCGATTGCTCGACCTCGGGCTGTCGCACCGGAACACGGTCCTGTTCATCTACGCGATCTGCATCGCGCTGGGCATCCTCGCCCTCGTTGTCCAGGAGGTCGGCCAGGCGTACGCGTTCATCAGCCTGTTCATCCTCGCCGGGCTGATCCTGTTCGGACCGACACGAGGCGCGTTCGACCGGCCCGACGAGCTCGAGGCCGACGCGTACGATGACGACGTCCAGCCGCCCATCGCGAAGACGTCGCGGCGTCGCGAGGTGAGCCAGGAACCCTGATCGCGGCGACCGTCGCGTCGGGTCAACACGGCGTTCGCCCTAGTGCGGTGCACCCGGGACCCGGTGCTAGCATCGGCCGACGATGCCGCTCGACCCACCTGTCATCTTCGCGATCGCTGTTGCCGCGCTATTCGTCGCTTCCTCCGTCGCGCAGCGGGCCGGTGCGCACGCCGCCCAGAAGGCCGGCGTGAAGCGCCTCGAGAACGCGGATCGGCGGGGTCCGGTCGGCGCCGTCCTCGACGTCATCGACCGGTCCGTCGCGGCCTATACGTTGCGCGCGCGGCTCGGGCTCTCGACGCTGACGCGTGAAGAACGACACCTGGCGAACCAGTACGCCGCTGTCGTAGCCCGGGCCGATGAGATCAGGCTGGCCCGCGGCGGACCGGTGGCCAACCTCGCGCCGACGCGGCTCGTCGTCGCCGGCGCACCGGCGCGGAGCCACGGGCCCACCTTCGCCACGCCTCGATCGACGTTGTCGGTCGAGCTTCTCGCTGCCGTGCTCAGCTTCGCCGTCGTCGTCGGGGTCGTCATCGGGATCTGGCCGCGACAGCACGGCGCGGTCCTGTCGGCAACCGGTACACCGGCGATCGCGTCGCCGGTGCCGTCAACGAGCGCGTCCGGCCTGCCGGTGACAAGCGCGTCCGGCCTGCCGGTGCCGTCGGTGCAGTAACGGCCGCCGGATCGCCCCAAGAACGTCCGCGTGATGCCCGCGCCGCGAGGCGTCCGATGTCGTCTGAGACGCGCAGCTGCTACACTGCCGCTGCCTTGACAGGTCGTCCATGATCGAGCCCGGCCGAGGCGGGGCGTACGCGATCCTCTTCTCGGAGATCGGCTTCACGCTTCTGGTGACGACGCTGGCGGGCGTGGGCGTCGGCTACTGGGCCGATACCCGACTCGGAACGATTCCGATCTTCGTGCTCATCGGGTTCTTCGTCGGCGCTGGAGCAGGCGCACTGGCGATCTACAGACTGATCATGAGGTTCCTCGACTCATCAGGATGAGGTCGGGCTAGCCGACCCGGGATCGAAGCGAGCGCGGCGGAAGGCCGCGCTCTTGTGTGGAGCGGAGGAAGTTTGTCGAGCGACGAGGTCGTCCCCCAGGACGCCGAGGCCCAGTCGGCGCCGCGAGGACGCGGGCTTTCTTCGCGCTGGTTCCTGCTGATCGGGCTCGTGATCATCGGGAACATCGCCGCGTTCATCCTCGTTCCGCCGTTCCCACGGGAGGGCGCTCCGGGGGACGCGTGTGCATTCCCGGTCTGCTTCATCAACGGGACGCTCGAGTTCCCGGCGCCCCACACCGTCGTCGGGCCGGTCGCCCCGGCCGATCAGCTGATCACGTTCACCCCGAGCATCAGCTCCACGATCCTCACGATGTGGATCGTCATGGTCGTCGTGCTCGTCACGGTCTTCCTCATGACCCGCGGTCGCGACTTGATCCCCGGACGGGCACAGAACGCGTTCGAGTTCCTCTATGAGTTCATGGGCGACTTCGGCGTCAGCATCGCCGGCGCAGCCGCCCGCCCGTACGTCCCGCTCTTCATCGCGTTCTTCATCCTGATCCTGGCTTCGAACTGGAGCGGTCTCATCCCGCCAGTGGGCCGCATCGAGGAGCTCCGCGCACCGACGAGCGACGTCAACATCACGATCGGCCTCGCGCTCGTGAGCTTCCTGTACTTCGAGTACCAAGGCTTCCGGCGACTTGGCGTCCGTGGCTACCTCGGGAAGTTCTTCCCGCTCTACGAGTTCCGCAACGGCATCGCGGCCGGCGGCATCGCCCTCTTCGTGGGACTGGTCGAACTCATGCTCGAGTTCGTCAAGCCCGTCACGCTGTCGATGCGACTCTTCGGCAACATCTACGGCGGGGAAGTCGCGCTCGGCGTGATCACGGCGCTGACCATCGCCTTCATCCCCGTCGCATTGCTCGGGCTCGAGGTCATGCTCAATGCCATCCAGGCGTTGATCTTCTCGGTTCTCACACTCATCTTCATCACCCTTGCGATCGAGAGCCATCACGAAGCCGAGGGGCATATCGCCGAGGAGGCACTCGGTTCGACTGAGGGCGAGGGGCAGCAGCTCCAGCCCGCTCATTGACGGGTTGACCACCAAGGTCCCAACAACCCCGGTCATGACGGCCGGGCAGTAGGAGGAAGTCAGGACATGGATTACTTCGGCGCCGGACTCGCCGCCCTCGGGGTCATCGGCCCCGGCATCGGCGTCGGCATCATCGGTGGGCTGTCGGCCCAGGCGATCGGTCGCAACCCGGACGCCGCCGGTCAGATCCGCGGCATCGCCATCATCCTTGCGGCGTTCGCCGAAGGACTCGGCGTGCTCGCCATCGTGGTCGGCCTGCTGGCGATCTTCATCCAGCCCGCGTAACCCGCCCGGCACGGAGAGACGATCGTGGATGCCCTCGCCGTCGCGTCCGACGTCGGGCGCGTGGCCGCCCAGGCCACGGCAGAAGGTGGAGCAGCGCTGTTCCAGGTCAACCTGTTCTGGGTGATCGTGAGCGCGCTGAACTTCATCGTGTTCTTCGCGCTGATCTGGACGTTCGCGTTCAAGCCCGTCTCGGGGATGCTGGAGGAGCGACGCGATCGGATCGAGCAGGGCCTGAAGGATGCAGAGCAGGCACGCCGCGACCGCGAGAACGCGGAGGCGGAACGTGTCGCCACCCTCGCCGAGGCCCGAAAGGAAGCGAACGACATCCTTGCGCGGGCCCAGCGCCTCGCGCAGGAGACGCGTGACGCCGACATCGCGGCGACACGGGAGGAGCTCGACCGCATGCGGGAGCGAGCGACCAGCGAGATCGAGGCGGAGAAGCAGCGCGCCATCGCCGAACTGCGCGGCGAGGTCGCCGATCTCGCGCTGGCCGCGGCAAGCCGCGTCGTCGGCGAATCGATGACCGACGAGCGGCAGCGCCGGCTCGTGAGCGAGTTCTTGGCCGCCTCGACCCAGGACGGCGACGCGAGGAACTGATGGCCCGCCGAGACACCGCTGCACGCCGCTACGCGGAAGCCGCCTTCGAGGTGGCGACGCGTGACGGCACGTTCGAGCGCTGGCGTGCGGATCTCGACCTTGCGGCGAGTCTCGCGGGCGACCAGCGTTCGCTCCACGTCCTCGCCAACCCCGCCATCCCGACCGAGCGGCGGGCAGCCGCGCTCGACGCGCTGCTCGGTGACCGCGTCTCCGCGCAGGCCGCGAACCTCGTCCGGTTGCTGCTTCGCCGCGGCCGCATCGAGGACCTGCCGCGCGTCGCCGCCGAGTACCGGCGTCTCGACGATGAGCGACAGGGCATCACCCACGCCACCGCTACGTCTGCGCTCGAGCTCACCCAGGACGAGATCCGTGAGCTCACCGCGCGGCTTGAGCAGTCCACCGGCGGTCGCATCGCACTCGACGTCGAGATCGATCCCAGCCTGCTGGGTGGTCTCGTCGTCCGGGTCGGGGACCGCCTGATCGACGGGAGCGTCCGGGGTCGCCTCGAGCGGCTGCGGAACCAGCTCATCTCGGGCGCCCTCTAGGAGTCTTCGCACCATGGCCATCCGATCCGACGAGATCACCAGCATCATCAAGTCCGCCATCGATTCATTCGACTCCGGCGTCGAGACGCGCAGCGTCGGCACGGTCGTCGAGGTCGGCGACGGCATCGCCCAGATCTACGGACTCGACGATGCGCTCGCGTCCGAGATGCTCGAGTTCCCCGACGGCGTCATGGGCTTGGCGCTCAACCTTGAGGAGGAGACCGTCGGTGCGGTGCTCCTCGGTGACGCGGCGTCGATCAAGGAAGGCGACACGGTCAAGACCACCGGGCGTGTGGTCGAGGTCCCCGTCGGTTCCGCGCTGCTCGGTCGGGTCGTCGATGCGCTCGGCCGCCCACTCGACGACAAGGGTCCGATCGAGACCAAGGCGACGCGGCCCGTCGAGCGCATCGCGCCCGGCGTCATCGTGCGCCAGTCGGTCGATACGCCGGTCCAGACCGGTATCAAGGCCATCGACGCCCTGATCCCGATCGGCCGCGGTCAACGAGAGCTGATCATCGGCGATCGCCAGACGGGGAAGACCGCGATCGCGATCGACGCGATCATCAACCAGAAGGGCAAAGGGCTCGTCTG
This sequence comes from Chloroflexota bacterium, assembly GCA_046732155.1. Taxonomy (GTDB): domain Bacteria; phylum Chloroflexota; class Limnocylindria; order Limnocylindrales; family CSP1-4; genus SPCO01. The sequence goes on from JBKPMM010000210.1 coordinate 13,718, forward strand.
CATCTACGTGGCGATCGGCCAGAAGCTCTCGACGGTCGCGAACACGGTCGCCGTCCTCGAGGAGCACGGCGCGATGGATCACACGATCGTGGTCGTCGCCGGTGCCGAGGATCCCGCTCCGCTCCAGTACCTCGCTCCGTATTCGGGTGCGGCGATGGGCGAAGAGGTCATGGAGAACGGCGTCGAGGTCGCGGGCCAGGGTGTCGTCAAGGATGCGCTGTGCGTCTATGACGACCTCTCCAAGCACGCCTGGGCGTATCGCGAGATGGCGCTGCTACTTCGCCGCCCGCCGGGCCGGGAGGCCTATCCCGGTGACGTCTTCTATCTCCACAGCCGGCTGCTCGAACGGGCCGCCCGGCTGAACGAGGAGAACGGCGGTGGCTCGCTGACGGCCCTGCCGATCATCGAGACCCAGGCCGGTGACGTGTCGGCGTACATCCCGACGAACGTGATCTCGATCACGGACGGCCAGATCTTCCTCGAGACCGACCTCTTCAACGCCGGTCAGCGGCCGGCGCTGAACATCGGCATCTCGGTGTCGCGTGTCGGGTCGGCCGCCCAGACGAAGGCGATGAAGGCGGTCGCGGCGCCGCTCAAGCTCGATCTCGCCCAGTACCGCGCGCTGGCGGCCTTCGCCCAGTTCGCGTCGGACCTGGACAAGGCCACCCGCGACCAGCTGACCCGAGGCGAGAAGCTCTCGGAGATCGTCAAGCAGCCGCAGTACGCGCCACTTCCCGTCGAGAAGCAGGTCGCGATCCTCTATGTGGCGACCACCGGCAAGCTCGACGACGTCCCGACCCCTCGGGTCCGGGAGTTCGAGAGCCAGTTCTATCGCTTCCTCGAGGCTGAACGGCCGGACGTCCTCAAGGAGCTCGGCGAGACGAAGAACCTGACCGACGAACTCAAGAAGGCCCTCGACGAGGCCGTCGATGAGTTCCGCAAGGCGTTCCTGGCTTAGGCAGAGATGGATCTCGGTAACCGCCTTCATGGCGGTCGTGGGCAAGACGCCGGCGAGCAGCCGCGCGAGCGCACACAGACGTGCGTGAGCGCGGCGGCGGAGTCGGCGACGCGGCGCACGGCCGATCGCGGGGGCGGCCGTGGCTAGTCAACGTGATATCAGGCGCCGCATCGGCGCCGTCCGGAATATCAAGCAGATCACGCGGGCGATGCAGTTCGTCGCTGCATCGAAGCTCAAGCGTGCCCAGGACGCGACCCTCGCGGCACGGCCATACAGCGACGTCATCGATGAGGTCCTCGCCGATCTCGCGACCGTCCTGAGCGCTGAGGATCACCCGCTCCTCGCGGAGCGCGACGGTGGCAAGCGACTGCTGGTCCTGGTCACGACGGATCGCGGCCTCGCCGGGCCGCTCAACACGAACACGATCCGCTTCGCCGCCCGCGAGATCACGGATTCGAAGGGCGATCTGGCGGTCGTGACCGTCGGCCGCAAGGGTCGCGACGCGATGCGCCGCGCCGGCGTCCCGATGGAGGCCCATTTCGCGGGCTTCGGCGACCGGCCGGTATTTGCCGACGTCATCCCCCTCGCACGCTTGATCA
>JBKPMM010000211.1:0-13691 GCA_046732155.1 Chloroflexota bacterium
GTGGCAGGTTCGCGAGCGCCGTCCGTTCGGCCTCGTCCAGCTCGCGCTCCAATTCGGGCGGGACCACCTGACGGAGCGTGGCCAGGAACGCGATCGGCGCGGGCTCCGCGAGGGCGAGCCGGTCGAGTTCGTCACGGGTCAGGCGGCCGACCCGCTCCACGACCGACGCGACCAATTCGGCAGTCGTCGGCGGACGGCGGACCGTTCGGCGGACGGGCGGCGCCCATTCGGCGCCGGCACGCGGCGGGCGACCGGCACGCACGCCAGTCGATCGTTCGCGGTCGTAGCGGCGCCGAAGATCGGGATCACTCAGCCAGTCGTGGGCGACATTGATCCGCTTGGCAAGATCGAGGGCTTCGGGGCCGGCGACATCGGGGTGATGGCGGCGGAGGAGCGCCCGCCATGCGAGCTCGATCGCCTCCGGACTCGCATCCCGCGGCACCCCGAGGCGCGCATACAAGTCGTCGCTCGGCAGCGTCTGACGGGTGGGCATCGGTGACGGAGAGGGTACCGGTCCGACCGCTCGCTATCCTGCTGCTCTTCGGCCCGCGGCGGGTCTTCGCGCGTGCATGGTCGACCGGTGACGATGCGGAGGAGGTCGTCGGCGCGCGCGGTCCCCGGCCGAGCTCGTCGAAGCAGCAGACGGCGGCGAACTCGTGCTCGCACTCGACGGAACGACCGTTGACGAAGCAGCGGTGCCCACTGGGGGCGTTGCGCCGCAAGGCGACGTTATACCGCCAAGCTCGATCTCCACGAGCTAGGAGGCTCTAGGCGGCGGACTCGCCCGTCTCGAAGCCCTCGACGAGCATCCGCTCGACCTCGTGGACCGGGACAGTCGAACGCTCGCCGGTCGCACGCTCCGTTACCTCGATCCCGCCGGCCGCGAGCGAGCGCGGCGACACGGTCAGGATCCAGGGCATGCCGAGCAACTCGGCGTCGGTGAACTTGACGCCCGGCGATTCGTCACGGTCGTCCCACAGGATCTCGTGGCGCGGCCCCGCTTCCGCGGCGAGTGCATGTAACCGCTCCGCGATCTCCGTGACCTTCGGCTCCTTCGCGCCACCGATCGAGACGAGGTGAGCAGCGTACGGGGCGACCTCGGCCGGCCAGATGATGCCCTTCTCGTCGTGGTGTGCCTCGACCACGCAGGCAACGTTCCGTCCGACGCCGATGCCGTACGAGCCCATCACGATGGGGTGCCGCTCGCCGTCCTCGCCGAGGTACATCGCCCCAGCGGCGACCGTGAAGTCCGTTCCGAGCTTGAAGATGTTGCCGACCTCGATCCCCTTACGAAGCTTCACCGGCGAGCCGCAGCGGATGCACGCGTCGCCCTCGCGGGCCTCGGTGATCTCGGCGACGACATCCGGCGTGTAGTCTCGGGGGACGTTGACGTTCATCACGTGCCACCCGACACGATTGGCGCCGGCGACCAGGTTCGGCGAGCGCATGACGAGGTCGTCGACCACGACGACGGAGTCCGTCGCCCCTATGGGCGAGCCGTACCCGGCCTGCATCCCGCGCGCGACGATCTCCTCGACCGTGGCCGGCCGCAGCCCGCCCGTCGCCTTGATCGCGTTGACGAGTTTCGTCTCGTTGACGTCGTAATCGCCGCGGACGATCGCCACGACGAAGCGACCGTCGCCGGTCACGAAGAACGCCGCCTTCGCCGTCTTGCTGACAGGGATGTCCAGGAACGTCGCGAGCGCGTCGATCGTCGTCGCGCCGGGCGTCTCGACGTCCTCCATCGGCAGGGCGTCCTCGGGCTCGGGGTCCGGTTTGCGGACCTCGGCGATCTGCTGGTTCTCGGCGTATCCGCACTCCTCGCACAGGACGATGGTGTCCTCGCCGAACTCGTTGAGGACCATGAACTCGTGGGCACCTGAGCCGCCCATGACCCCCACGTCGGCGCCGACCGCGATCGCTTCGAGCCCGAGCCGCTTGAACGTCCGCTCGTAGGCCGCGTACTGGTCGCGATAGCTCCTGTCGAGGCCGGCCTCGTCGCGGTCGCAGCTGTAGGCGTCCTTCATGACGAACTCGCGGACACGGATCAGGCCGCCCCGCGACCGTGGCTCGTCGCGGAACTTCGTCTGGAAGTGGTAGACCATCTTCGGCAGCTGCCGATAGCTCTGGACGAGATCGGCGAGGAGGATCGCCACGATCTCCTCGTGGGTGAACGCGAGGACCATGTCCCGCTCGCCGCGGTCCTTGAACCTGACCAGCTCCGGCCCGATCTTGTAGTAGCGGCCACTCTCCTTCCAGACCTCCGCCGGGTGGACGACCGGCATCTCCATCTCCTGGGCGCCGATCCGGTCCTGCTCCTCGCGGATGATCTGCTCGACCCGCTTGCTCACCCGGAACCCGAGCGGCAGCAGCGAGTAGATCCCTGATCCGAGCTGGCGGACGTATCCGGCGCGCAGCAGCAGCCGGTGCGACGCCATCTCGGCATCGGCCGGGTCGTCGCGAAGGGTCGTGAAGAACAGGTGGGACAGGCGCATGGAGCGGTAAGGATAGCGGCGAGCACCCACGTGCGAAGAGGGGTGTCCACCGGGACGACCTCCCCATGGCGCCCGCTACCATCCCGGCACAGTTCCCAGCCCTCCGTGAGGTCTCGCCCTTGGTCGACGGCGCTCTCTTCTCGCTCCTCGTCGTCATCGTCCTCGCGGTCGTCTTCGATTACATCAACGGCTTCCATGACACCGCGAACGCGATCGCGACGTCGGTCGCCACGCGCGCGCTCCATCCGCGCCACGCGATCCTCATGGCGACGTTCTTCAACTTCGTCGGGGCGTTCGCCGGCACCGCCGTGGCCAAGACGATCGGCGCCGGGCTCGTAGACGAGACGACGACGACCCAGGCAGTCGTCGCCGCCGCATTGATAGGCGCGATCACCTGGAACCTCATCACGTGGTGGTTCGGCCTGCCGTCATCGAGCTCGCATGCGCTCATCGGCGGCCTGCTCGGGGCGACGATCGTCGCTGCCGGTGTCGGTGCGCTGAAACTCGACGGGATCTACAACAAGGTCGTGGTGCCGATGATCAGCTCACCGGTGATCGGCTTCGTCGGGGCGTTCCTCCTGATGCTCGCGATCTACTGGATCTTCCGGAACGCCAAACGCAAGCCGATGGCGCGCATATTCCGGCGCCTCCAGGTGATCTCAGCCGGGTACATGGCCTTCAGCCATGGCTCCAACGACGCGCAAAAGACCATGGGCATCATCACGCTCGCGCTCTTCGCAGCCGGCGCGATCCCGTCGATCGAGGTCCCGTTGTGGGTGATCGTCGTCTCAGCATCGGCGATCTCGCTCGGTACCGCCGTCGGTGGCTGGCGGATCATGCACACGATGGGTCACCGGGTCGTGGCGCTCGAACCCGTTCACGGGTTCGCCGCCGAGACGACCGCCGCGAGCGTCATCCTCGGGGCTGCCCATCTGGGCATGCCGGTCTCGACGACCCACGTCATCTCGAGCGCGATCATGGGTGTCGGGTCGGCGAGAGGCCCGAAGGGCGTCCGCTGGGGAGTCGCCCGGCGCATCCTCCTCGCGTGGATCATCACGATCCCGGCCGCTGGCATCGTCGCCGCGGGTTCATGGTTCATCCTGGATACCATCGGCTTCGGCTGAGCAAGGAGTCTTCCGATGTCGTTTCGCCTGCTACCGAAGGACGTCCGCTTCTTCGACCTCTTCGTGGCCGACGGCGAAAACCTGCAGGCCGCAGCGGTGGCGCTCCGCGAGATGCTCGAGCGCTTCGACGATCTCGATCGACGCATCGCCGAGATCCAGGCCCTCGAGAAGCGTGGCGACGAGATCGACCGCGAGCTGAATCAGCGACTGGAGGATGCGTTCATCACGCCGTTCGATCGCGAGGACATCCACGACCTCACGATCCAGCTCGACGACGTCGTCGATGGCATCCAGGCCGTCGCCGAGACGATGATGATCTACGGCGTCGACCGTCCGACCGAGGAAGCGAAGCAGCTCGCCGGGATCCTCGCCGATCAGTCGGATTCGCTGCTATCCGCGCTGCGGAAGCTCGACGGTCTCAAGGACCTCGACGCCGACCTGACACGCGTCCATGAGCTCGAGCATCAGGCCGACACGCTCTCGCGAGCAGCGGTCGCCCGGCTGTTCCGGGACGGGCTCGACCCGCTCGAGGTCATCAAGTGGCGCGACCTCTATCGCGAGCTCGAGAACGCGATCGACGCGGCCGAGGACACCGCCGAAGCGATCGAGCGGATGTTCCAGAAGGCGACCTGACCGGGGTCCCAGCGATGGTCGGTCCCGGCTGTCCCTAGCCGACCAGCGCGGGCCACGACGGCGCGGTGGCGTCGTCGAACAGCTCGAGCCAGCGAAGGGCGTACGCGACTCGGATAGCGCTGTCCTGGGCGTGATGCGTACCGGCATCCGCCGGGTGGAAGACGTCGTCTCCATATCCGGCCACCAGCTCAGCACGTGTGCGCAACCGGGACAGCGCCCGGCGGTAGCGTTCGACCTCGATGCCGAAGGCCGGCTGAGACCATGACTTGGGCCAACGCGAGCGATCGCGCAGGACGCGCCCGACCCGAAGCGCGTCGAGCGCGAGCGCGCGTGTCACGTCGAGCGTCTCATTCGCGGCGGTGGCGCGCCTGACGGATTGCATGCACGTACACCTCGATTGAACCCCCTCGCGGTTCGACCAAGGCGCCGATACGGGCACTGCTTCGGCGGGCCGGCCAGCAGCATACAGAGGTGGTGCAAGTAGGCACCACTTGTTCGGGCCATATGCCCTCTCGGGCTAGGTCAGTAGTGTCTGCCAGGAGGGGCCGGTCGCGCCGTCCCGCAGCTCCAGCCAGCGCAGGGCGTACGCGAGCCGCGTCGGGCTGGCGTCCGTCTGATCCGACGACTCGGGGGCCAGATGGAAGGCTTCGCGACCGTAGGACGACGCGAGGGTCCGGCGAGTGCGGACGGGTGCGAGGTGGCGCCGGATCTGCTCGACCTCCGCCGCGAATCCTGGGCGCGTCCAGCGCTCGGGACGACGCGTCGGGTCTCGTAGCAGACGGGTGACTCGCAGAGCATCCAGCGCCAGCGCCCGAGCGGGCGCCGGCACCGGTGCTTGGAAGGTAGGAGCACCCGGCGAGAGGAGGACGCCGGGTCCCTGCGCGTTCATGCCGCCATCGATCGTGCCGTGACGCCCGACCTCGATGGGGTGTGCCATCGCCTGGTCCATGGTCTCGGGCTGTGGATCTCCGATCGGCATGGCCACAGGGTCGCCGCAGCGTGTGAACGGGTCATCAGCGCGAGGTCAACGTTCCCGGACGACGTACTCTGGCTCGCTGGGCGTCAGGTGGGCCGTCGGAACACGTAGCCGACGCCGCGGACCGTATGGATGAACGCCGGCTGGCCAGGATCCTCCTCGATCTGGCTGCGCAGCCAGTGGACGTGGACATCGACGGTGCGCGTCTCGCCGGCGTAGTCGTAGCCCCAGACCTTCTCGAGGAGCTGATCGCGCGTGAAGACCTGTCCGGGATTCCGGATCAGGAATGCGAGCAGTTCGAAGGCCTTCGGCTTGATCGGCAGGACGTCGCCGTCACGCAGGAGGCGATGCCCTCCGAGGTCCGCCTGGACGCGCCCGAGATCGACGATCTGGGGCGGCGCGCCTGTGGCTACGGCGGCCTCCGATCGACGGAACAGCGCACGGATCCGGGCGGTCAGCTCACGGAGTGAGAACGGCTTGGTGACGTAGTCGTCGGCACCGAGTTCGAGCCCGACGACCTTGTCGAGCTCGGAGTCCTTCGCGGTCAGCATGACGATCGGCACACCCGACTCGGCGCGGATGATGCGGGTCACCTCGATCCCAGACAGCTCGGGAAGCATGAGATCGAGAAGGACGAGGTCCGGGCGCTGCCCCCGGAAACGCGCCAGGGCCTCGCGCCCATCCGCGGCTGGAATCGCGCGAAAACCCTCCGATTCCAGCGCATCGACGATGGTCTCGCGCAGGGTCGGTTCGTCTTCGACGACCAAGATCGTTCGTGCCATGCCCCATCGAGCATATCGGGCTGTGTTAACGACTCGTTGGTCCGCGACATGCGGCGGCCTCAGACCTGATCGCGCCGATCGTCGTCACCGGCCCGAACCGGTCCACGATCCGTCGCGGTACACATACCAGACCTCGGCCGAGTCGCCCGACAGCCCGCGTGCCCGCACGATCGCGCGGTGATGCGTCTGTCGAAGGGCCATCTGCAAGTCCTGGGGCCGCTCGACCGTCAGGGCGAGGCCATCGACGAGCGCGACGAACTCGATGTCGTCCCGGGGGTTGACCCGCTCGCTGTGGCTCATGTGGTATCCCCAGTGTGGGCTGGCCTTCGCGCGCCGTCCACGCTACGCCACCGGGTCAGCGTTTGCGGTGCGATGGACACATAGATCGCGTTGCAGCCCCCGGGCAGTGTCGACACGCTCCCGGCGACTTTGCCATCGATTCGATGACGTTTTCGTCGCCCCGACCGCGACGTATTGCTGATCAAGGAGACGGATCCCGCGCTCGAGCGGCAGCACGACCGCCGTTCTTCTACGAGGGGTGGCCCCGACGTTCCGTGATCCGGCCCTGCGCGGCGTCGAGCAGGACGTGTGCCTTGTCCATCGTCGCCTGCGTCGACGCGATGCGCGACGCCGACAGGTCCGTCCCGTCGGTGAGCAGCGTGTACGCGGCGCGAAGCTGGGTGGCGATCTCGACCAGCCTGACCCGGTCGGGGTCCGTCAGCGGTAGTTCCTCGAGTACGCGTTCCGCCTCCCGCCACAGGGCAAGAAGCTCCTCGACGTGCTTCATCGACCCCGGCCTCGATGCTGTGACCTCACCTGACTATCTGGTCCGTGACCGGCTCGCGCCCCTCGACGCCTCGGTGGCTTCGTAGCTCCTTGACGTAGGCGCGGAGAGAGCGCTCTCATCGCTCGTATGCCGCCCGAACCGACCGTCCGGGTCACAGACATCCGACATCAGCGTGGGATCGGCCCCACACACGAGCTCGCACAGCGATCGGCCGGCCTCGTCGTCCACGGGCACCTCGCTAACCTCGGTCGGCCCGGAGAAGGGCCGCTGTGGTCAGGTCCGGGACCGCTACCGAGGCCCCTCGTTGCGACAGGGCCGCCATTACCGTACGCCTGCCGCGCAACATCGGTGCAAGGCGCGCTGACCGCCGTTCGTTTCGGTATCGACGGGCCGCTCGCTACCGTTCGCGCCGAAGGTCGCACAAGGAGGTGCACATGGATCCGCAGATCCCACAGCTCGCGCTGCTCGACGATGAAGAGCTGATCGCGCACGCGACGACGGTCGAGGCAGATATCGCGGTCACGAACCGACGTCTGGCGATCCTCCAAGCCGAACGCGTGGCGCTCGCGATCCACATCGAAGAAGTGCGACGGATCCAGTTCGACATCGAGAAGTCGCGGCCCGCCACGCTCGTCGTCGTCCCCGAGAGCGCGGCCCATCCGCCGGCCGTCCTCAGTGTCCCCGTCGACCAATACGAGCCGATCGCTCAGGCGCTTGTCGTGGTCGGCCGGCGACTGGCGAGCGTGGATCGTTCGAGCACGTGACGACGCGAGGACCAGCCTCCGGTAGCGCGGCCGTGCCGCGGTCGCGGGCTGGTTTCGACATCTACTCGGTGGCCCGAACCAGTTCCTCGTACGACGACGCGACGGTCTCGAGGATCTCGAGCGAGCTCGACTCGATCGCCTCACCGAGGCCTGGCAGCCACGACGGCTCACGCCAGTTCGGCCCGATGATCGCAGTCATGGCATCGAAGTCATGCCAGATCGAGACCGATAGCAATTCCACGACGTCGCCCTTGACCTGGCGGCTTATCGAGACGCCGAGTAGACCGGGCGGCTGAGGCATCTCGCGCGTGGCCTGTCGCAGGATCTCGAAGACACGCGCCTCGGAGTTTCGACGCACGGTGCCCCGGGTGACCCGCGTGATCATCCCTGGTCCTCCGTGTGACGGTGACAGAGGCTGTCGCGTCGAGTGTACGGACGCGGGCAACGGCCGATCCAGCGTCGCGTTTGCTATCGCCCGGTCAGCGGCGCCGTGCTCGGAGCCTCTTCGACCGCTCGGAGGGTCCGATCACCCTTCAACGCCGAAGAGGTCCCAGTCCTCGGTCACGCCATTCAACGGCCGACGGACTACTCCATTTACGTGAAGCGGCGAGGGCCGTCCGCGTGGTAGGCTGAGTGGGTCGGATACTTCTGGTAGGTTTGCATAGGTTTCGTGGCCCGCCCACCGTCCCGCGATCCCGATTGGATCAGCCTCTCCGAAGCCAGCCAGCTTCTTGGTGTGTCGTCGGCAACGCTACGTCGTTGGAGCGATGCGGGACGGCTCCGCGTGTTCACGACACCTGGTGGGCATCGGCGGTTCTCGCGGTCGGGTCTGGAGCGGCTCCTTCCCGCGGATCGATTGCGTCGGCCCGTGATCGGGGCGGCTGGCTTGACACCGAGCCGTCTCGCACGAACGTACCGCCGCGCGAGCAAACAAGTCGCCCCACAGCTGCCGTGGGTCCTCGCCCTGACCGACGAGCAGCGGCTTCTCTTCCGGGAGCGGGGTCATCTCCTCGCGACCAGCTTGCTCCAGTATCTCGATGCTTCACAGCCCGCGACCGCCAAACACCATCTCGCGGAGGCGACCGACTCGGCTGAGGAATACGGGAGCGTCGCGGCGCGTCTTGGGCTGTCTCTGAGCCAGACCGTCGAAGGATTCCTTCGCTTTCGCGCTCCGTTTCACCAGGAGCTCGCCATCGCCGCCCGGAAACGCGGTTTCGATGCGGCTGAGACCGCCGACCTTCTCGGGACAGCGGAGCGCGCCATGGATCGCCTGCTCGAGGCGACGATGGCCGGACACGGGAAGACGCGTGGACCGGATCCTCGTGCGGGCGGGGCCGCCCGTATCCGACCGTGAGCATCGAGATCCGGATCGGGACACGAGGCAGCTCACTGGCTCTCGTCCAGGCGCGACTCGCCGCCGTCGCACTCGAGCGGAGTGGCTGGGTCGCTCGCCTCGAGACGATCGAGACCGATGGGGATCGGCGCGCGCCGGACACCGCGTGGGGTGAAGGCGCGTTCGTGAAGTCGATCGAGCGGGCGCTACTCGACGGGCGTGTCGACATCGCCGTCCATAGCGCGAAGGACGTCCCGACCGACGAGGACGGCCGACTGCTGATCGGCGCGTACCTCCCGCGAGCCGATGCCCGCGACGCGCTGGTGCTGGCCGGACCCACACCGGGTTCGCTCGACCACCTGCCCGCCGGCACGATCGTGGGTACGGACTCCCCACGGCGCACGGCCTTCCTGCTCGCCCGCCGGCCGGACCTCCGAGTACGACCGTTGCACGGCAACGTCGACACGCGACTGCGACGCCTCGATGCGGGTGAGGTCGACGCCGCGATCCTTGCCTGCGCCGGGCTTGACCGGCTCGGACGTGGAGCGCGGATAGCCGAGCGGATCGACCCCGAGCAGATGCCGCCAGCACCCGGGCAGGGCGCGATCGCCCTTCAGATCCGACGCGATGACGAAAGGATGCGGGACGTCGCGGCCGCAGTAGACGATCGGCCGACGAGGATCGCGGTCGAGGCCGAGCGCGCGCTGCTGCGACGAGCTGGTGGCGGATGCCGGTCGCCGATCGGCGCCTTCGCGGAACTCGCAGACGGGCACCTCCGGCTGCTCGCTGGCCACGCGCGACCGGACGGCACAGGTGGACGGATCGGCGTCCGAGATGGTCGGATCGTTCAAACACCTGAGGTCGTCGATGCGCTCTATCGAGACCTGTGGGCCTCGGCCGCCGTCTCCGAGGTCACGGTGTGATGTTGCGCGTACTCGTCACTCGGCCGTCCGGGCAGACCGGCACACTCGAGGGCGCGCTCCACGATCAGGGACTCGAGCCCGTCCTCGTGCCGACGATCTCCGTGACCATCGATCCGCCCCGCGGACGCCTCGACGCGGCAGCCAGGGTGCTCCACACCTTCGATTGGGTCGTCGTCACGAGTGCGAATGGGGCCCGGGCCATCCTCACGGCCGCGGAACGAGTCGCCACCGCCCTTGATACGCCTCGGTGGGCCGCGATCGGCAACGGGACCGCCGAAGTCCTGGAGCGTGAGGGGATCACGGTCGACTTTCGCCCGAGCCAGGCCGACGCGCGCACGTTGGCGACCGAGATGCCGCTCCAGCGGGGACAACGTGTCGTCCTTCTACGAGGCGACCTGTCCGACGATCACCTCGCGCGGATCCTTCGCGAACGGGGTGCGGAGGTCGTCGAGGTCATCGCGTATCGGACCGTCGAGGCGCCTGCGTCGTCGCGGTCGATGTTGCGGGACGCGCTGGCATCCGAGCCACCCGCGGCGGTGCTATTCGCGAGCGGGTCGGCCGTCCGGGGCGTCGTCGCCCTCGCGCAGGCAGATGGACTCGACGTGACGCAGATCCCGGCGATCTGCAACGGGCCGACCAGCGCCCGGGAGGCTGCACGACTCGGGTTCGGGGCGATCTCGACTGCGCCAGCACCGGATGCAGCTTCCCTCGCGGCGACGGCCGCGGCCTTCCTGGCTCACCCGACGGCGACACGATGACGTTGGAACTATCGACGGAGCGGCGCGCTTCGACGGCGTCACCCCTCGGGGCCGGCACCGTCCGGCCGCGCCGCCTTCGCCGAAACGCGGCGATGCGCGCCCTTGTTCGGGAGACGCGGGTCCATCCCCGGATGCTTGTCGCACCGCTCTTCGTCCGGCCGGGCACTGGCGTTCGCGAACCGATCCATTCGATGCCCGGTGTCGCTCGCGTGTCACCGGATGTCGCAGCCGACGAGGCCGGGCGCCTCGCTAGCCTCGGCATCGGCGGGGTCATCCTGTTCGGGCTCCCGGAGCGCAAGGACGCCCTTGGCACAGACGCCTCGTCGGACGAAGGGGTCGTCCAGGATGCGTTTCGACGGATCGCCGCCCTCGAAGTGCAGCTCGTCACCATCGCCGACACGTGTCTGTGCGAGTACACGGACCACGGACACTGCGGTCCCTTGGGACCCGATGGGTCGGTTGATAACGACGCTGCGGTCGCCCGGCTCGCCGAGGTCGCGGTGAGCCAGGCGCGGGCGGGTGCGGATGTCATCGCACCGTCCGCGATGATGGACGGCCAAGTCCGTGCGGTCCGCGTGGCTCTTGACGCGGCAGGCTTCGCCGAGACGGCGATCATGGCCTACGCATCCAAGCACGCATCGGCGTTCTACGGGCCGTTCCGGGAAGCCGCCGACAGCGCTCCGGCTTTCGGAGACCGGCGCGGGTATCAGATGGACCCGGCCAACGGTCGCGAGGCGCTGCGTGAGATGGCCCTCGACATCGACGAGGGCGCGGACATCCTCCTTGTGAAGCCGGCGCTGCCCGGACTTGATCTGATCGCGGCCGGTCGCGCCCGTTTCGACGTCCCGATCGCTGCCTATCAAGTCTCCGGTGAGTTCGCGATGCTCGCGGCGGCCGCCGAGCGCGGATGGATCGATGGTCGCCGGGCCACCCTCGAAGCCGTCACGGCCATCGTCCGAGCGGGCGCGTCGATCGTCATCACATATGCCGCCGCCGACATCGCCACATGGCTGGGTGACGAGGTTTGAGCGCGACCGAGACGTACATCCAGGCGCTCGCGCTCGGACTCGATCCCGCGTGGCGACGAGAGAGCGACGAAATGCGGCACGATGATGGGTGCCGCTTTGCGACGGCCCTCGAAGACGGTGGACGCGAGGGCGCACGAACCATCACGTACTCGTCGATCGGGATCGAGCCTGGGGTCGACCTGCTCCTCTGGCGGATGGCACCCGCAGTCGAGGTGCTCGAATCGACGGCCGCTGCATTCCTCCGCGCGGGCCTCGGTCGCTGGCTGACCGTACGAGAGTCGCTGATCGGACGGATCAGTCCCTCGCAGTACGTCCGGAAACCGACCGACCAGGAGCAGTCCCTGTTCACCGGCGAACGATCGCGATTCCTGGTCGTCTACCCGTTCACGAAGAGCGTGGACTGGTACCTCCTGTCGAAGGAAGCGCGCCAAGGCGTCATGAACGAGCACATGCGCGTCGGGCACCAGTACCCGACCGTACGCCAGGCACTCGCCTACTCCTTCGGGCTCGATTCCCAGGACTTCGTCGTCGCCTACGAGACCGATGACCTTCCGGCGTTCAGCGATCTCGTCCGCGACCTCCGCGCGACAGAGAGCCGGCGGTCGACGGTCAGCGACACGCCGATCCTGCTCGGCATCCACCGACCCATCGAGGAGATCCTTGGATTGCTCGGCGCGTCAGGTCGCGAGCACGTCGACGAGAGCATCTCCGGATGAACGACCGCTTCGTTCGCGCGTGCAGGCGCGAGCCCGTCGACGCGACGCCCGTCTGGTTCATGCGCCAAGCCGGACGCTCGTTCGCTGCGTATCGGCGACTCCGTGAGCGGTACGGGATCCTGGAGCTCGCCAAGACCCCTGAACTGTGCGCCGAGGTGACACTCATGCCGGTCCGCGAGCTCGGCGTCGATGCGGCCGTGATGTTCGCGGACATCATGTTGCCGCTCGAACCGATGGGTGTCGCGCTTCGGATCGAGCCCGAGGTCGGGCCGATCATCGAGCACCCTATCCGCTCCGGCGCGGACGTCGATGCGCTTCGCGATTTCGATGCCGAGGGCATCTCCTTCACGCTCGACGCGATCCGGATCGTCCGTCAGGAACTCGGCGGTGATGCCGGAGTGATCGGTTTCTCCGGTGCGCCGTTCACGCTCGCCTGCTACCTGATCGAAGGCCGGCCGTCACGCGACTTCGCGACCGCCAAGGCGTTCATGTTTCGCGAGCCGGAGGCGTGGCATCGCTTGATGGAGCGGCTCTCCACGATGGTCGCGGCTTATCTGCGCGCCCAGATCGCCGCCGGGGCGGAGGTCGTCCAGGTCTTCGATTCATGGGTCGGCGGGCTGGGCCCGGCCGATTACATCGAGTACGTCCAGCCCCACATGCGGCGGATCTTCGCGACGCTCGGAGACGTTCCGTCGATCCACTTCGGAACAGGCACGACGTCACTCCTCGAGGCGATGGCGGACGCAGGCGGCGACGTGATCGGGATCGATCACCGTGTCCGTCTGGGCGATGCCTGGCGACGGGTCGGATACGACCGCGCGATCCAAGGGAACCTGGACTCCGCTAGACCGGTCGCAGGCTGGGAAGCGACCGAGGCCGGTGCCCGAGCGCTCCTCGTCGAAGCGGGCGATCGCGCAGGACACATCTTCAATCTCGGTCACGGCGTCCTTCCACAGACGGATCCCGACGTGCTGCGTCGATTGGTGGATCTCGTTCACGTCGAGACGAACCGGGTGCATGCGCGACGTCAGGTGCTCGCGTGACCGACAACGGCGTCCTGTTGATGACGTATGGGTCGCCGGCATCGCTCGACCGGTCGGACATCGCGCAGTATCTGGGCCGCGTCCGCGGTGGTCGGGAAGCCGAGCCCGATCTCGTCGATGAGTTCACGCGGCGTTATCGCGTGATCGGCGGCTCGCCGCTCATCGACATCACCACGCGCCAGGCGGCAGCACTCGAAGGCATCCTCGACTGGCCCGTCGCGATCGGGATGCGCTTTTCGGAGCCATCGATCGAGGTCGGGCTGAGCTCGCTTCGTGCGCGCGGCGTCCGGCGCGTCGCAGCGATCGTCCTGTCGCCGCAGTTCTCGCCG
>JBKPMM010000212.1:0-4377 GCA_046732155.1 Chloroflexota bacterium
GGCCAGGGCGGCCAGCCCGGGGGCGGGCAGCCGGGCGGCGGGCAGCCGGGCGGCGGGCAGCCGAGCGGTGGCCAATCCGGCGGCGGCGCGGGCGGTGACGACGACGTCATCGACGCCGAGTTCACCACCGGGTGAGCGCGATGGCTGAGCCGGACGCCACGCCGAGCCCATCGACTGTGGGTGGGGCGGGACGAGACACCCCTGAGACCACGCCCGCCCGCCACGCGGCGCCCGACGCGGGCGCGGAGGCGCCAGACGGCGGCGACGTGGCGAAGCTGCGGGCGCGGATCGCCGAACTTGAGGACCTCTGGCGGCGGGCGTTGGCTGACTTCGACAACCTCCGCAAGCGGGTGGCCCGGGACGCGGCCACCCAACGGGACGAGGAACGGGCCCGGCTCGCCGCACATTGGCTTCCCGTGCTGGACAACCTCGACCTGGCGGTCGACCATGCGAACAGCGACCCGGAAAGTATTGCTGCCGGCGTCCGGGCGATCCGCGAGCAGGCGCTCGCGGTGCTGGCGCGCCTGGGATTCCCACGCCAGTCCGACGTCGGGGAGAAGTTCGACCCGAGCCGGCACGAGGCGGTGGCGGCGGTTCCCAGCCCGGAGGCGCCGGCCGGCACGGTGGTGCAGGTGGTACGCCCGCGTTACGGCACCGAGGAGCACCAACTTCGTCCAGCGTCGGTGATCGTGGCGAAGGACAGCTGATGGCCCCGGACCGGGACTTCTACCGCACGCTGGGAGTGGCACGGGAGGCGAGCCAGGACGAGATCCAGCGGGCGTACCGCAAACTGGCCCGCACCTACCACCCCGACGTCAACAAGGATCCTGGCGCCGAGGAGCAGTTCAAGGAGATATCCGAGGCCTACGACGTACTCTCCGATCCGGAGACCCGCCGGCGCTACGACGCGTTCGGCCCGGACTTCCGGCAGGTGCCCGAGGGCGTGGATCCGCAGACGTGGGCGCGCGCCCGTGCCGGCGCAGGTTCCCGTGGCCGGCCGGGTGCCGGCGGCGGCTGGCCGGGCGGCGGACCAGACAACGGCGTGTGGTTCCAGTCCGACTTGGCCGGGGACATCGACCTCGATGATCTGCTCGAAGGAATGTTCGGCGGCCGCCGGCGTGGCTGGGGACCGGTGTCGGGCGCCGACCAGGAAGCCGAGTTGGAGCTGTCGGTCGAGGAGGCGTACCGGGGCGGGCGGCGGCGGATCAGTCTCGATGGTCGCAGCTACGAGGTGACGATTCCGCCCGGCGTCACCGACGGCCAGCGGATCCGCTTGGCGGGGCAGGGCGGGCAGGCCGGGGAGGGCGGCACGGCGGGCGACCTGTACCTGGTCGTCCGCCTCGCCCCGGACCCGCGGTACCGGGTCGACGGCCGGGACATCACGGTCGATCTGCCGCTGGCGCCGTGGGAGGCGGCGCTGGGCGCCTCCGTCGCGTTGGACACGCCGGGCGGCGAGGCGAAGGTGAGGGTGCCACCCGGAACGTCCTCGGGGCGGCGGCTGCGGCTGCGTGGCCGCGGCATGCCCAACCCCCGCGGGCAACCGGGCGACCTGTACGCCGAAGCCAGGATCGTAGTTCCACCGCAGCTCACCGACCGCGAACGGCAGCTGTTCGAACAGCTCGGCGCCGTCTCGACGTTCGATCCCCGGAGGCCGACGTGACCTACGGACTCGTGCCGATCCGGCGCCCGGAACGCTCCCGGCGGCTGGACCTCGAATCGTTCGCCCGCGACGCGGGCGTGCACCCCGAGCTGATCCGTCGCCTGGTGATCCTCGGCCTGCTCGAACCACACCGCGACAGCGCGGGCGGGCTGTCCTTCACCCGGTACCAGCTGCGTGAGGTGGGCCGAATCCAGCGGCTACGCGCGGGCCTAGGGCTCAACTACACAGCCCTCGGCCTCGTGCTCGACCTGCTCGACCGGATTGCCGACCTGGAACGGCAATTGCGTACGCCACCAACCAGACCTACCGGAGACCGGCCGTGGACCTGAACCGCCTCACCCAGAAGTCGCAGGAAGCACTGCATGACGCGCAGACCAAGGCGCTGCGCTTCGGACACTCCGAAGTGGACGGTGAACACCTGCTCCTGGCCCTGCTGGACCAGCCCGACGGGCTGGTGCCCCGCCTGCTGGGCGCGGCCGGCACCGACCCGGACCGGTTACGTTCCCGGCTCGAGGCCGAACTCGGCCGCCGGCCGCAGGTCTCCGGGCCGGGTGCGGCGCCGGGTCAGGTCCGCGTGACGGCCCGGCTGGCGCGATTGTTCGAGACCGCCCAGCAGGAGGCGAACCGGCTCAAGGACGAGTACGTCTCCGTGGAGCATCTCGTCATCGCACTGCTCGACGAGGGCGCCGGCTCCGCCGGGGGCCGGTTGCTGCACGAGGAGGGCCTGACCCGCGACGCGTTCCTGCAGGCGCTCACCAGCATCCGGGGCAACCAGCGGGTCACCTCGGCGATGCCGGAGGTGGCATACGAAGCGCTCGCGAAGTACGGCCGCGACCTGGTGGTCGACGCCCGCGCCGGCAAGCTGGACCCGGTCATCGGCCGGGACAGCGAGATCCGCCGCGTCATCCAGATTCTGTCCCGCAAGACAAAGAACAACCCCGTGCTGATCGGCGACCCGGGCGTGGGCAAGACCGCGATCGTCGAGGGACTGGCGCAGCGAATCACCGATGGCGACGTGCCGGAAGGCTTGCGTGACAAGACCGTGTTCGCGCTCGACATGGGATCACTGGTCGCCGGTGCGAAGTACCGCGGTGAGTTCGAGGAACGGCTCAAGGCCGTGCTCAGCGAGGTGCGTGCCGCGGAGGGGCGAATCCTGCTGTTCGTCGACGAGTTGCACACCGTGGTGGGCGCCGGCGCGGCCGAGGGCGCGATGGACGCGGGCAACATGCTCAAGCCCATGCTCGCCCGGGGCGAACTGCACATGATCGGCGCGACCACGATCGACGAGTACCGCACACGTATCGAGAAGGACGCGGCACTCGAGCGCCGGTTCCAACCGGTGCTCGTCGAGGAACCGTCCGAAGAGGACACCGTGTCGATCCTGCGCGGGTTGCGGGAACGCCTAGAGGTCTTCCACGGCGTGAAGATCGCCGACAACTCGCTGGTGGCCGCCGTCGTGTTGAGCCACCGCTACATCACTGACCGGTTCCTGCCGGACAAGGCGATCGACCTGGTCGACGAGGCGTGCGCGATGCTGCGCACCGAGATCGACTCGATGCCCACCGAACTGGACCAGCTGACCCGACGGTTGACCCGCTTGGAAATCGAGGAAGCCGCACTGTCCAAAGAGGACGATGCGGCCAGCAAGGCGCGGCTCGAGCAGCTCCGCAAGGAACTGGCCGACGTGCGGGCCGAGACGGACGCCCTGCGCGCCCAGTGGGACGCCGAACGCCAGGCGCTGCGCCGGGTGCAGGCGCTGCGGCAGGAGCTGGAGCAGGTCCGCCACGAGGCGGCCGAGGCGGAACGCCGCTACGACCTCAACCGTGCGGCCGAGTTGCGTCACGGCAAGCTGCCAGAGCTGGAGCGCAAGGTCCGGGCCGAAGAGGAGCGCCTCTCGTCCAGGCAGGGCGGGCGGCGGCTGCTCCGCGAGGTGGTCACCGAGGAGGAGATAGCCGGCATTGTCTCGCGTTGGACCGGGATCCCGGTGAGTCGACTGGAGGAGGGCGAGCGCGAGAAGCTGCTGCGCCTGGACGCGATCCTGCACGAGCGGGTGATTGGGCAGGACGAGGCGGTACAGCTCGTCGCCGACGCCATCATCCGGGCCAGGTCGGGCATCAAGGACCCGCGCCGCCCGATCGGGTCGTTCATCTTCCTCGGACCCACCGGCGTCGGCAAGACCGAACTGGCCCGCGCGCTCGCCGCGGCGCTGTTCGACACCGAAGACAACATGGTTCGCATCGACATGAGCGAGTACCAGGAACGGCACACCGTCAGCCGCCTGGTGGGCGCGCCGCCCGGCTATGTCGGATACGAGGAGGGTGGCCAGCTCACCGAGGCGGTGCGTCGCAAGCCGTACTCGGTGGTGCTCTTCGACGAGATCGAGAAGGCCCACGCCGACGTCTTCAACACCCTGCTCCAGGTGCTCGACGACGGCCGGCTGACCGATGCCCAGGGGCGCACCGTCGACTTCCGCAATGCCGTCATCGTCATGACCAGCAACATCGGATCCCAGTACCTGCTCGACGGCGTGACCCCGGACGGCGAGCTCAAGCCGGAGGGCCGCGATCTGGTGATGGCCGATCTGCGCCAGCACTTCCGGCCCGAGTTCCTCAACCGGATCGACGAGATAGTGCTGTTCAAACCGCTGACCCGCGAGGAGATCCAGCGCATCGTCGACCTGATGTTCAACGATCTGCGCAGCCGGTTGAGCGAGCGCC
>JBKPMM010000213.1:0-13789 GCA_046732155.1 Chloroflexota bacterium
GGGGTGGTGGTCAAGCCCGATGACCTCCGGTACGAGCCCGGTCGGCGTCTCATGACGAAGGTCAAGATGCTGCGCACCGCCGATTGCGTGGTCGCCGGGTACCGACCGCTCGCCCCGGGCATCGTAAGCTCGCTGCTTCTCGGCGTCTACGACGATGCAGGCGCGCTTCGGCATGTCGGCGTCGTGACGCAGTTCCCGCGCGAGGAGCGGGTGCCACTCGCAAGAGAGCTCGACACGCTGGCGATCCCGCTCGCCGAGCATCCCTGGCGTGCCGGCTTCACGATCGGTGCCAGCCCCTTGGGTCGCCTGCCGGGGTCGGCGGCGCGCTGGACCCCGGATATGGAGCACGACTGGGTGCCGCTGAAACCCGAGATCGTGGTCGAGGTGGGCTTCGATCAGGTGGACGGCGACCGTTTCCGGCATCCGGCTCGGCTGGTGCGCTGGCGCCCTGACCGTGACGCCGCGAGCTGCCGTCTCGATCAGATCCTGTGACCGGCGGCGTGCAGGAGATCGGTGGCCGTGAGGTTCGCGTCACGCACCCGGAGCGTGTCGTCTGGCCTCGTACGGGCACGACGAAGGGCGAGCTGATCGATTACCTCCTCGCCGTCGCGCCCGTCCTGCTGCCACACCTCAGGGATCGCGCGACGATGCTGTGGCGTTTCCCCGAGGGCGTCGAAGGTCCGGGCTGGTTCCAGGCGCAGTGTCGAAGCCGGCCCGACTGGGTGCCGACACACGACATCGTCGGGCGACGTGGTGACGTGCTGCACTACTGCGTCATCCGGGAGTCGGCGACGTTGGTCTGGCTTGCGAACCTCGGCACGATCGAATACCACCCGCACCTGTGGCTGACGACCGCACCCACGAATCCCGCGTCGCTCGTGTTCGACCTCGACCCGGGACCGCCGGCGGGGCTTCCCGAAGCAGCCTCGGTCGCGCTCGACGTCGCGGCGCGCCTCGGCGCACTCGGACTGGAGCCCCTCGTCAAGACATCGGGGTCGCTGGGCCTGCATGTCGTGGTCCCGCTGGCGCCTGGCTCGACATTCGATGCCACGAAGGCATTCGCGCGACGGCTCGCCGAGGAGATCGCCCGCGCGCGACCGGATGAGGTCGTCGCGAGGAGCGGGCGGGAGGCGCGGGCCGGACGCATCTACGTCGACTGGATCCAGAACGACAGGAATCGCCAGCTGGTCGCGCCCTACTCACCGCGGGCGACGCCGCTCCCCGGGGTATCGATGCCGCTGACCTGGGACGAGGTCCGGGCAGCCGCTCGCGGGGATATCGCTTCGCTTCGACCTACGCTCGCCGGGATGCTTCGACGACTCAAGTCCGTCGGTGACCTGTGGGCGGTCGAGAAGGCACAGGCAGCCCCCCTGCCCGTAGACGACGCTACCTGACGGTCAGGTTCGAACGACGGTATCCGCTCCTCGCCCGGGTACCTTGCGCAGCCGGGATGGGTGCCGAAGGAGCGTGATCGCCGCGCCGACGAGTGCTCCGGACATCGTCTCAGCGAGGTCAGTCATCGTGTCGTCGTAGGTCAGGTCCATGCCGCGCGCACCGAGCTTGAGGCCGATCCACTCGCTGATCTCCCACACGCCTGCAGCCGCCATCCCGGCCACGGCAGCGACGCCTGCTGCCTCCCACGACGTTCGCGTCCGGGGCGTCGCCAGCGCACCGACGACCGACGCGAGCGTCGCGCCGTCGGCGAAGTGGATCAGGTCGTCGACGTGCGCTCGCTGATAGATGCCGATCGCGTTCCCGCCGGCGTCGACGAGAAGCGGGAGGGTGATCGCCATGTCGAGCTCGCGCGGATACGGCTGTGGCCGACCCCGAAGGCGCCAGATGAGCGGGACGGCAAGCAGTCCGCCGGCGTATCCGAGAGCGCGAACGCGCATCGCCTTGCCGCTGTAGCGCGGCGCAGACGAGTTGACCCACGCATCGATGGCGAGGGCGATCACGGCCGCCTTCGCAGCGCCGATCAGGGCGACCCATCCGACGTCCAACGGCGTGGGCGGGAGCGTCGGAGGCTGCGGTGACACGGGCACGGCGGACGAGCTGTCCGAGGGTGACGAGGGCGACATCTCGCGTATGGTGCCCCATCGCGTGTCGAAACCGTGTCGCGACCGACGCGAGGCGGCTGCAATCCCCCACACACATCCCGGACGGCGCCGACGTGCGGCGCGCCCTGTCAGCCTTGCGCGATGGCCGAAGTCGCAGCCCCGCGGCCGGACGTTCGTCGCCGCCTACGCGACCGTTTCGTACACGGCGTGATGGAGGACGACGTTTCCGGTCTGTCCGCCGAGATCGCGTATCGCTTCCTGTTCGCGGTGTTCCCGTTCGGGTTGTTCGTGGCCGCCCTCGGATCCTTCGTGGCGGTCTACTTCCGCATCGACAATCCCGCCGACTCGGCGGTTCGCGCGCTGGGCGACAACCTGCCGCCCTCGATCGCGGACGCGATCCGTCCCGAGCTCCAGCACCTTCTCTCGTCGGCGCGTCCGGATCTCGTGAGCATCGGCGCGGTCGCGGCCCTGTGGGCGGCGACTGGCGGGATCAACGCGGTGGTGAAGGGCATGCACCGCGCGTACGACGTGGAGGAGATCAGGCCGTTCGTGATGCGCTACGTCGTTGCGGTCGGACTCACGCTTGTCGCGGCGGTCGTGATCGTCGGCTCGTTCGTGACGATCGTCGGGGGCGCCATGCTCACGGAGCAAGCCACCGCGAAACTGGGTCTCGGCGAACTCACGAGCACCCTGTTCTGGTGGCTCCGTTGGCCAGCGTTGTTCCTGGCGCTGACTGGGGCTGTCGCGATCCTCTACCGATACGGCCCGAGCGTCGCGGTCCCGTGGCGGTGGGTCCTGGCGGGCGCGGCGGTATTCGCGTCGGGCTGGCTCGTCGCGACCGGGTTGCTTGGCTTCTACGTCGGCCATGTCGCCGACTACGGCGCGACGTACGGGTCGCTCGGCGCCGTGATCGTGCTGATGACCTGGCTCTACGTGACGGGGGCTCTGCTGATGATCGGCGCCGAGGTCAGCGCATCCCTCGCCAAGGAATTGACCCCACACTCGATCCGACGACGCGGTGCCGAGGAAGCCGTCGCCCGCGCCGTCGATGGTGCGGCCGACGAGCTCCGCGATGGCGTCGAAAGCACGACGCGCCGCGTCACCTCGTAAGCCCGAACACCCGACGTCCCCGGGGCTGACCGGCGAGCGTCCACGACGCGGCAGGTCGTAGCATCCGGACCAGCAGGAGGGCTGATGTCGGAGACGGCGCTGCCGGATGACACCGCCGGGACGGCGGATCCGGCGGCCTTGGACGAGGGACATCGACAGGCGCGGGTCCGGGAGGGTCTCACGATGGCCCTCTACATCGGCTTGTCGCTGCTCGCGGTGATGGTCGCGCTCCCGCGCAACGTGACGGCCGCCCTGGACCCGCACCCCGCCGTGGCGCTGTTCCTGACCTCGATCTCCCTCCTGATCGCGCATCAGCTCGCGTTCCGGCTCTCGGCCCGCCTCGCGCACGAGGGGGCACTCGGTGCTGAACACCTGGACCTGCTGGCAGCCCAGGTCGTCGGCGGCCTCGCCGTGACGACCGTCGCTGTGGTTCCGGTCCTCCTGTTCGAAGGCACGACAGGCATCGTGATCGCGGAGCTCGCACTGCTCGGGTTCATCGCCGCCGTCGGCTACGCGTCAGCGCGCAGGATCCATGTCAGCCGTGTCCGGGCGCTGTTGTCGGTCCTCGGTGTGATCGCCCTCGTCCTCGTCGTGCTCTGGATCAAGGAGCTGGTGCATCACTGACGGCTGTATCAGCCGCCTGCAACGTCTTCGGGGGAGTGTGCGAGGCGTCCGCGGCCTCGGACGCGCGAGTCTTGGGCTGTCATGCCGCTCGATACCTACCGCCGCAAGCGGCGGTTCGACAGGACGCCAGAACCCGCGGGTTCGACCGCGGAACGGCGAGAGTCCGACGGGCGACGCGGTGGTCGCTTCGTCGTGCAGCGCCACCGGGCGACCCGCCTCCATTACGACCTGCGTCTCGAGATCGGCGGCGTCCTGGTCTCGTGGGCCGTGCCTCGCGGACCGTCGCTCGACCCGGAGGCTCGACGGCTCGCGATCCACGTCGAGGATCACCCGATCGAGTATTTCGATTTCGAGGGCGTGATCCCGCGCCAGTCGTACGGCGCGGGTGACGTGATCGTGTGGGACTGGGGCACGTGGCAGGCCGACCCGGACACGCCCGACGGCGAGGCGGCGATCCGGAACGGCGAGCTGAAATTCTCACTCGAGGGCGAGAAGCTCCATGGGGCGTTCGTCTTGCTGCGTATGCGCTGGACAGACAGCTCGAAGGACCAGTGGCTCCTCATCCACCGCCGCGACCGCTACGCCTCGCGGGGGTGGGACGCCGAAGACTTCCCCCGCAGTGTCAAGACCGGCCGGACGAATGACGAGGTCGCCGCGCGTGTCAGGCCGCGCCGCCGAGCTCGAAAGCCAGCGCCCATGGTCGCGGTCGCGTGAACGAGCCTGCCTATCGGGCGGCTGAACGTCGGCTGTGGCACGCCGTCGGTGTCCAACCGGTCGAGCGCCGGATCCACCTCGACCGGATCGGTGTCGACGTCCGCGTCCAGGAGGTCGGCGAGGGCCCGCCGGTGCTGTTCATCCACGGCGTCGCGACCAGCGGCGTCAGCTGGGCCGGGCTCGCTGCTCGGGCTGCAGGCTTCCGTTGCCTGATCCTCGACCGGCCGGGGACGGGCTTGAGCCAGGCGCTCGATCGCCCGGTCGACCCGACGACGCTTGCCGAGATGTCCGACGTCCTCGTCGCCGACGTCCTTGATGCCCTCGACCTCCCGACTGCTCACATCGTCGCGAGCTCGTTCGGCGGTTACATGGCGCTTCGCTCGGCAGCGTCGACGCCGGAGCGCGTCCGACGGATGGTGCAGTTCAGCTGGCCGGTGGGTGCTCCAACCCCCACGCTGCCCTTGTTCCTTCGCGCGATGAGCCTCCCCGGGTTCCGACGGCTCGTCGAGGCGCTGCCGAGGACGGACCGAGCCGTGCGGCTGCTGTTCCATCAACTCGGCCATCGCGACAAGCTGCTCGACGGGCGGATCAGCCGCGAGGATCTGGCGTGCTACGCGGCTCTCATGGCGCACACCGACACGCTGCGTAACGAATTCGCGCCCGCTCGGGCGCTGATCTCACCGCTGCGCGGTCTCGCGCGGCTCCACCTGCCCGACGAGATCCTTCGGCGCGTCGTGTGCCCGACCCTGTTCATCTGGGGCGGCCTCGATCCATTCGGTGGCGCGGCCGTCGGCCGAGCCCTGGTCGACCGGATCCCGAGCGCGGCGCTCGACCTGATGGCTGATGCCGGCCACAGCCCGTGGCTCGACGACATGGCAGCGAGCGTCTCGAAGATGACGACGTTCCTGCGCCGCGACGGCGAGCGGTCAGCGGGCCGTCCCAGTGTCGCTGCCGTCGCCTGACCATCCACGTCCATCGGCCGCACACTCTCGCCATGACCGCCAAGCGCACCTCGTCGATGCCGACGTTCATCCCGCCGATGCTCGCGACGCTCGTCGGGGCCCCATTCGACGATCCGGACTGGACGTTCGAGGTCAAGTGGGACGGGTTCCGCGTGGAAACGGTCATCGATCGCGCTGACGTTCGCCTCTGGACGCGCGGCCAGCAGGACGCGGCCGGCTACTTCGGCCCGTTCCTTTCGCCGGCCGACTGGATCGCCGCCGATGAAGCCATCGTCGACGGGGAGGTCATCGCGCTCGACGATCGCGGCGAACCAGACTTCGCCTTGCTGCAGGCCCGCATCAAGGGACAGTGGAGAGGCGGGGTCGCTACGCCGTTCGTCTACGAGGTCTTCGACCTCATGTGGCTCGACGGTCGATCGCTCCTCGGCGAACCGCTCGAGGTCCGCCGCCACCTCCTCAAGGACGTCCTGCGCCCCGATCCGCGCGTGCGCCTCAGTGAGGACATCGCCGGCGACGGCATCGCGTTCTTCGAGGCCGCCAGGATCCGCGAGCTCGAGGGGATCATGGCGAAGGACCGCCGCTCGACCTACGAGCCCGGCAAGCGGACGATGGCCTGGCAGAAGGTGAAGATCCGCCCGGAGCAGGAGCTCGTCGTGGGAGGCTGGACGAAGGGGACCGGCAAGGCCGTCGAACTGGGCGCATTGCTGGTCGGCGTCTACGAGGATGGCCGCCTTCGATATGCGGGCAAGGTCGGCGCCGGGTTCAACGATGCGATCCGGTCCGAGCTCCTCAGCGCATTGGCGCCCCTCGCCTCGGACGACCAACCGTTCGCCGAACCGCCACCTCGCCCCGTGGCGAAGACCGCCTCCTGGCTACGCCCCGAGCTCGTGATCCGTGCCGAGTTCGCCGGCTGGACCGGAGACGGTCTCGTCCGCCAGGCGGCCTACAAGGGTCTGGATCTCGGCAAGGATCCCAAGAAGGTCCGGCGAGAGGTCGCCCGCAAGCGGGGCTGAGGAGCCGGTCAGGGACTCCAGAACGCGAAGTCGCCATCGAGCCGGATCGGATCGGAGCCGTCCGCGTAGCGGACGATGACGTGCGTCGTCCCGACCTCATCCACCTCGGGCACGAGGATCGACGAGCTATCGGGCGCCCAGAGTCGATGGCTCAACGCGTATTGATCGAAGTACGTGAGCAGCGAGGTCACGAATCGCTCGGCGGGCCGGATGATCGGCTGTGACAGCGTCTTTCCCGAGGCGACGTCGGTGAAGATGAGGCGGACCTCAGTATCAGGCTCCTGTGACGGTGCCGCCGATGGCGTCGCCGACGCGATCGACGGCTGGACCCGCATGGCCGCGATGGTCTTCCCGTCGGGCGACCACCAGAACGCGACGACCGATCCATCGACCAGTGTCCGGACGTCGCCGGAGTTCGCATCGAGCAGCTTCAACGGTCCGAGAGGGAAGCCGGCAACGGCGTCCTCCGTCGCAGAGGCGATCGACGCGACCGATCCGCCATTCGGATCGAAGGTCAGCGCCGTCTGTCCGTACACGGTCATCACGTGCTCATGCGACCCGTCGCGGTTCGCCACGACGACTTCACCGGGGCCGCCGATCGCGCCGCGAACGAACGCGATCGACTCGTTGTCGGGGCTCACGATCCCTGCTCGGAAATCGCCGGGCCGTTTCACGGACGTTCCCTTCAAGGTGCCATCCGTGCCGATCTCGCCGAGGAAACCTTCGCTGCCCGTACCGATATGCGCGAACAACCGGTCGGCAGCCAGCCAGTCGAAGTAGAGCGGGTCACCCGATCGGACGAGCGATCCCTTGCCGCTGCCGTCGAGGGGTGCGCTGCCATCCGCCGGCGCGACGCGAAGGGAGAGCGTGTCGTTCTCATTGACCAGGAACGAGATCGACTTGCTGTCTGGCGTCCAGTACACGTAGAACGGCGCGGCACTCGGGCGCTGGAAGACGACCGTCGGCTCTGGGGCCGTCGCGCCTGTCGCTTTCGCGTCGAACACGACGACGCCGGTGTTCGTTCCGTCGGACCGCACGACGGCGATATGCGAACCGTCCGGCGACCACGACGGGAACCCGAACTGGCCCTTGCTCGAGTCCGCGAGGACGTGCGTGAAACCGTCGGTCTCCACGATACCGAGCGAACCGTCGGTCTCCTGCACGGCGATGGAGCCCCTCGATGCGATGGGACGACCCGCCGAGGCCGAGCCGGCAGGCGCAGCGCTGCCCGGCGGCCGCACGGCCGCAGGGCTGCCCGCAGGCCGTGCGCTGGCGTCGACGTCGATCGAGGCGGAGGGACTGGCCGGCGAGGCAGCAGTCGGGGACGGAGCGGACGACGGGGGAGGGGTGGGGCTCGCGCAGCCCACCACGAGGATCGCCACGATGACCAGGGGGACGCTGCCTCGTTGCGACCTCATCGGACAACGATACGCATCCCACCTTCCATCGGATGCGGCTAGGCCGGGTGTCGAGGTACAGATGGCCGGTCCGCGACGGTGGCGAGCGGTCCTGTCCGGTCTGGACGGGTGACGCGGAGGCACCGAATTCGGCCGGCTGGTGCGCGGACGCAACCCTCGGGGTAGGAGGAAAGGGCTACTCTTCGCTAGTACCCGGAGAGCAGGGGTTTACCTCACCGGACAGCTCGGAACCTCGCGCACGATCAGGGGGACCACCAGGTCATGTCGCTGCTTCAACGCATGGAGCGCGCCCAGAAGGCGAAAGAGGCTGCTGAGGCAGCCAAGAACGGAAGCGCCCAGCCCGACACGCCCGACGCCGCCGTCCAGACCCCGTCCGCGACGACCCCGGTCCCGGCCGCGACCGCTCCCGTCCCCGCTTCGACCAACGGCAACGGCACCAAGCGCGCGCCCGTGCCTGTCGGGCCCGCGAACGTGGGACCTGCCGTGCCCACGGGCCTCATGCGCGCGGCGCCGGCGCCCGGCCGCGAAGACCTCATGCGCGAGGTCCGCATCCGGCTGCAGGGCGAGGTCGTCAATGCATTCAAGACGCTGCTCGACGCCAAGGACAGTGAGGTCCGCGAACGGATCGAGGGCCTGGTGGATCGGGTCATGGCACAGGGCGGCTTCGCCGTCACCCGCGACGAGCGCGAGCGTCTGGTCGAGGAGATGGTCCACGACGTGACCGGGTTCGGACCGCTCGAGCCGCTCCTCGCCGATCCGACGATCACCGAGGTCATGGTCAACGGCCCCGACCACATCTACATCGAGCGCAAGGGCAAGATCCAGCGGATCGACTCGGTCTTCCTCAATGACCAGCACGTCCTCCGGGTCATCGACCGGATCATCACTCCTCTCGGGCGGCGGATCGACGAGTCGAGCCCTCGAGTCGATGCGCGCCTACCCGACGGATCACGCGTCAATGCCGTCATCGAGCCGCTGTCGCTGGTCGGACCCGTCATCACCGTCCGCAAGTTCTCGAAGACGCCTTACACCGTCGACGACCTCGTCAAGTTCGGGACGGCGACGCAGGAGATGTTCGACTTCCTCCAGGCGTGCATCGAGGCGCGGCTCAACCTGTTCGTGTCGGGTGGCACGGGCTCCGGCAAGACCACGACGCTGAACGTGCTGTCGTCGTTCATCCCGAACGATGAACGGATCGTCACGATCGAGGATGCCGCCGAGCTCCAGCTTCGCCAGGACCACGTGATCACGCTGGAATCGCGGCCACCGAACCTCGAGGGCGAGGGCGAGATCACGATCCGCAACCTGCTGCGGAACGCGATGCACATGCGCCCCGACCGGATCATCGTCGGCGAATGCCGTGCCGGCGAGGCGCTCGACATGCTCCAGGCGATGACGACAGGTCATGACGGGTCGCTATCGACGGGACACGCGAACAGCCCCAAGGACATGCTTCGGCGGCTCGAGACGATGGTCCTGATGACGGGCTATCAGCTGCCGTTGCGGGCGATCCGGGAGCAGATGTCGTCCGCCGTCGACGTCATCGTCCACACAGCGCGACTCAAGGACGGCACCCGCAAGATCGTCAACATCACCGAGGTGTACGGCGTCGAGGACGACGAGATCCTGACGCAGGACATCTTCCGGTTCGTGCAGACCGGCTATCACGAAGGCAAGATCGAGGGCAGCCTCCAGCCGACCGGGATCCGCCCGACGTTCATGGGCCAGTTCCAGCGTCTAGGTGTCGATCTTCCGCCAGGCGAGTTCGGCATCCCGCCCGAGGACCCGGAGAACCCGATCCGACCGCGCAAGACCCGGTTCGGCGCGATGTTGAAGACCCACGCCGAGTTCACTCCCGTGCCGCGTGGCGACGGCAAGGCGGTCGTGGCCGGCGGCATGGTCTACGTCTCGTCGATCGGCCCGGTCGACCCCGAGACCGGTGAGGTCGTGACCGGATCGATCAAGGACCAGACGCGGCGCTGCATGGCCAACCTCACTGAGCGCCTGCTGGTCGCCGGGACGAGCATGGACAGGGTGGTGTGGGCCAACTGGTCGCTCAAGGAAGCGTCCGACTTCGACGAGTTCAACGAGGAGTGGAACCGCTGGTTCCCGGGCGATCCGCCGCTCGGCCAGCTCACGCTCATGCCGCCACTCCAGCGACGTGCCGGGTTCGGCGTGTCGCTCGGTGTCATCGCCACCGTCGAACCCATCGCCGACGAGGTCGGCACCGGGTGGGACGGCTGATCGACTGATCGTCGGAAGGGGGGAGCTATGATGACGCGCCGCGACGTGCTTCGCGACGCCGCCCGCACGCTTCTGCTCGGCATGTCCGGGTGGCTCGTCGGGGCACTGCTGATCGCCAGGTTCGCCACGGGCGCGCTCGTGCCGGACCTCGACCTTGTCTATCTCTGCGTCGTGCTATGGGTGGCTGTGCCCGTGGCGGCGATCGCCGGCGCGCGGTTGCTACAGGACGGCCGCGTCGGACGGCCCACGGGCGGGTCGCACACGTCGCTCGTCTGGGCGGTCATCGCACTCGCGACGTGTGCCGCGATCGTCGATACGACGCGCACCCTCGCACAAGGCTGGTCGACCATGCAGGTCTGGCTGGCGCTCGCGCTCCTGACGCCATTCGGCGTCGCGGTCGGGACCGTGCCGCAGCTCCTCAGGGCGGAGGGTCGTTCCCGCTCCGTGGGCGCTGCGTCGGGCCGGGTGCGCTTCGCCCTCGTCGCCGGGGCGCTCGGGATCTTCGCGATCGCTCTGCTCCTCAGCGACACGCTTCTCTCGGCTGCCAGCGTCGCCGCCTACGCGTGCGACGTGTCGGTACCCGCGGATATCTGCGCCGCGATCCAGCCGACGCAGCCGGTCCTCGGGTCGTTCGGATGGGTGCTCGTCGGCGTGGTCGCGGTGGCCGCGCTTGTGGCGTTCGCCTTCGACCTCCACGGGCTCGCCGCGGCTGCGGTGGGCGTGCTCTACCTCGCCGGGGCGTTCTGGATCCGCTACCCGTGGGGCAGCCTCATCGACGGAACGCTGACCGTCACGTCGCCCGCAACGCTGTTGGCGTCACACGCCGTGGCGGCGTCGGCACTCATCGTCGCGGTGGCACTCATCCAGGTCTTCCGCGAGCCGGGCGGCTCGGAAACGGAGCGCGAGCTCACCGCGTGGCTGCGAGCCGAGGCATTCCTGCCGGAGCAGCGCTCCGCGGGCGGGAAGGCGGCGAGCTAGCTCCCGCTGCTGTTCCCGCTTCGCTGTTGACCGTTGCTGGCGTTGCCAGCGTCATCGCCGACCAGGGGCACGGGCACGACGTGCTCGGCAAGGAACCAGACCTGGAGCTCGTGGCGGCGCAGGACGTCGCCCATGAGCAAGTCGTTCGAGCCCCAGTCCTCGACCTCCTCGGTGGTCGTGATCGCCGCACGCACCTTCTCGATCGTGATCTCGTGCGCCTGGAGCGTGCGGTCGATCATGACCGCGACTTCCTCGGCGCCGTCGGGTGGCCGCGGGATCGTCGTCAGCTCGGCCGCGTGACGCGGGTCACCGACCGCGATGCCGCCCAGGCTCTGGACGCGCTCGGCGATGAGGTCGACGAGCTCGAGCTGCTCCTCCGCGTGCTTGTCGAAGAGCAGATGGAGCTGGTAGAACGTCGGGCCTGCCAGGAGCCAGTGGTGCTTCTTGTACAGCGCGTACAGGATCATCGAGTCGGCGAGGATCTCGTTCAGTGCCTCACAGCTCTTCGCGCGCGCATCGTCCTCGAGTGCGATCGGCAGTCGGCGAAGCGTGCCAAACGACTGCAGCTCGGGACCGCGTACATCGAGGCGAGGATCGGGTGAGCGGCGGCCGTTGCCGTTGCGGGCCTGGGTTCGTGGACGGGTCGTCGTGGTCGCCATGAGACAGCCTCCGGGGTGGGTCGTTTCCTGCCACTCCGAAGCGTGCCTCGTCTGCCGGGGTCGACCCCATCAGCACCGAGCGACCACCATTGCGGCGGCGTTACGACCGCGCGTGTCGGGCGTGCGTGGCGGCTACGCGATCGTGCGCAAGCGCGATGAGCGGCACGACCGTCAGCTCGAATGTCTCGTGGGTCGGGTTGAGGATCGAGATCCAGAGCTGCTGGCCGTAGACGGGATGGGGCAGGAGGGTGTCGAACGCGCGGAAGTCGGGGTTCGGGTCGTTAGCGACGATCGCTTCGAACGTCGCGCGGTCGACGCCCAGGTTCAGGCGGAAGACGCCCGGCCGGTCAAGGTCGGACGCGTCGTCGTGCTCGTTGGTCGTGACGAGCGTCGCGAAGTTGGGCCAGTGCTTCTCCGCGTCGACCGAGAAGAAGTAGGCGTTCATCGCCTCAACGAGATCGGCATCAGCGTACGTGGCCAGGATGTACTGCACGATGGTCGCCGGATCGGGTCCGGCCGGGATCGAGATGGTCATGTCCCCATCGTGCGACATGCATGTCAAGACTCTCGACGACCACCTCGGCGCGCTGGCACGTGCTCGCCAGCCGGCCGGATGACGTAGATCGACGCGACCCACGTCGGTAGTCGGGGCCGCGCTCGCGGTCCACGATGCCGAGATGGCTGCTCCGTCCGTCCCGTCCCGGCGGTCCCTCACCTTCGTCGATCTCGGCTCGCTCCTGTACCTCGGTGCCGTGTGGGGCGCCGTCTTCCTGTTCATGCGCATCGCGGCGCCGCAGGTCGGTCCCGTCTGGGCGGCCGATATCCGTCTCCTGATCGGTGCTCTGGTCCTGGTGGCGTTCGCCGGTCGACGCACGCTACCCGTCGTCCGCGGGCGCGTGACCAGCTTCCTGATCGTCGGTGCGCTCTTCTCCGCGCTTCCCTTCACGTTCATCGCGATCGCGACGGTGACGTTGCCCGCGGGGTTTGCCGCGCTGCTGAACGCCGCGACGCCACTCTTCACTGCGGCCATCGGGATGGCGTTCCTCGGTAACCGACCTTCCGCGCGCGTCATCGCAGGGCTCGTCGTCGGCGTGGTGGCCGTGGTCGTCCTCGTCGGCTGGTCGCCGCTCGAACCGACGATGACCACGTTCCTCGCGGTCGCCGCGGGCCTGGGCGCCCCTGCGAGCTACGCGCTGGCCGGGAACTTCGTTCGAGCGAGGATGCGCGATGTCGAGCCGACCGAGCTCGCGACGGGGATGGTCACCGCTGGCGCCCTGCTGGCGCTGCCTGTGGCGATCCTTAGCGGGGCGCCGGGAACGCCGAACCTCGAGGGCGTCGTGTCACTCATCGGCGTCGGCGTGCTGTCGACCGCGCTCGCCTGGCCCGTGTTTTTCCGGGTCCTGCGTCGCACGACCGCGACGGCAGCAAGCACGGTCACCTTCATCGTCCCGGCCTTCGCGCTCGCCTTCGCGGCGATCGTGCTCGGCGAGGCGGTCGGTCCGGAGCTCGTCGTCGGGTTCGGGCTGATCCTCGTGAGCTTGTCCCTGGTGCTCGGGATCGTGCCGCACGTTCGGGTGCCGTTGAGCGCGCGCGCCGCACGGATCGCCGGGGCGCTCAGCCGAGCCTGACGCTCGCTTCCGTCGGCCGACCGTTCGCCGCCCGTTGGCCGCCCGCCGACCTTTCGCCACCCCTTACGTGATGCATACATAGCCAGCGCCGGCGGAGGAGTCGTCGGTGATGCAGATGCCCGGCATAACGGGCACTGACTCGGCCTCCACGGAGCCCGACTCTGGCGTCGAGAAGGCTCGCGATATGCAGGCCATGTGCATCACTGCGAAAGGTTCCGCCCGCAGCGAGCGGATATGCATCATCGCCGTGCGAGGCCGTTGGCGGCGGCGCGCGCACAACCCTCTCCGCTAGAGTGCGTCGGTGAAGGCCGCCGTTCGAGACCGCTACGGGACGCCCGACGTCGTCCACATCGAGGACGTCGAGAGGCCGACGCCGGCCGAC
>JBKPMM010000214.1:0-8683 GCA_046732155.1 Chloroflexota bacterium
CGATCTTCGCGAGCGGCCATCCCAGGGTCTCCATGGACCCCTGACGGATGTCGTCGCGCTTACGCGTGAGTTGCTGCGGCCGACGCTGATCAGTCCCGCCACCGCTCAGCTCGCGATGACCGTCGCGTTCCCAGGGCTGAAGGGCGTGCTCCCGGGCGTCGGCTCGTTCGATCCGCTCGATTGGGGTCTCGGGTTCGAGCTGCGCGACGGCAAGGCGCCGCACTGGACGGGGACGCGCAACTCCCCCGAGACCTTCGGACATTTCGGCGGGTCGGGCACGTTCCTATGGGTCGATCCCGCGCTCGATCTCGCGCTCGTGTGCCTCACGGATCGCGAGTTTGACGACTGGGCACTCGAGGCGTGGCCGACGTTCTCCGACTCGGTCATCGAGCTTGTCGCGGGTGACCGAAGGGGTCGCTGAGTCGGCCGGCGGTGGCCGTTCACCGGGTGCACGAACGAGCGGCTGAGCGCCAGATCAAGGCCGTTCGTTCGGCGGTTCGATCACCGGGTGCACGAACGAGCGGAGGAGCGCCGGATACGGACCGTTCAGTCGCTGGTTCGATCACCGGGTGCAGGAATGAGCGGAAGAGCACCGTTCGTTCGCTGGTTCGATCATCCCGTGCACGAACGCGTGGGTCCCGGAACTGACGCGTCAGGTCGTCGCGGGCTCCGTCGTCGCAGGCTCCGTCGCCGCAGGTGCCGGCACGGGAGCGGCGTCGCCCGACGCGTACGAACCGCCCCCGGCCGACCGCGTCGTCCCGTTCGTCCCGAGGATATCGATCCGGACGTCGCCCTTCTGGGGCGTGCACGCGGATGTGCACGTGACGATGTACCGGACCACGTCGGCCTCGCCGCTGCTCGCGAATCCGCGGCACTGTTCGACCGGCACGCCTCGGCACTCGACCGGCGGGCCGCCGCCCTCCGCGGGGACGATCGGACCGAGCGGTCCCGGCGGCACGGGCGGGCCGTTCTGGACGGGGACGAGGCCGCAACCACCCAGCACGAGCAGGGCGACGGCGGCCAGGACGAGACGGCGCACGGCCGGATCGTAGCGGCCGTCTGTCCGCGAGCCGGTTGCAATCCGAGCCGAACGCGCGGATAGCCGGCTTGAAGCCGCGCTCCTTGACGATGCGCAGCAGGAGGTGGCCCATGGCCCGCGAGCGAGAACGGATCGACACCGGCCGCGACGTCCGCTACATCAGACGGGACGATCGCGGTCGATTCACGACGGACCAGGTGGACGCCGGTCGCGCGAATGCAGCGGACCGCCGCCAGCATGCGCAGCACACAGCCCCCCACGGCCAGGGCGACCGAGGGGATCGACGCACCGCCGATCGGCGGCGTGGCTGAGCTCGCTGCCACCGGACATTCCGATGGGGAGCAGACAGGGCTGGATCAGGGTCCGTCGGTGGATCCCCCGCGCGAGAGTGTGTGGTACGCCCCGGAGGCGTTGCCCGATCCCGTAGCCGCCGCCATCCGGCCGGTCGGGCCGGATAGCAAGATCCGCCCGCTGTTCGACTCGCCATCGATCGATAGCCCGAGCTATCGCCAGTTCCTCGAAGCGCTCGGGGTCGCTGTCTACACGACGGATGCCGAGGGTCACATCACGTTCTTCAACGAGGCGGCGGCCGACTTGTGGGGTCGGCGACCTGAGCTCGGGGAGGAATGGTGTGGATCGTGGAAGCTCTACTGGCTAGATGGCCGGCCGATGCGCCCCGAGCAGTGCCCGATGGCGATCGCGCTCAACGAAGCGCGGTCCGTTCGAGGCCACGAGGCCGTCGCGGTGCGACCAGACGGGACCCGAGCCGCGTTCATCCCGTATCCCACGGTCGTCTTCGATGCGAACGGGACACTGATCGGCGCGATCAACGTCCTCGTCGACGTCACGGAGCGCCGCCGCGCTGAAGAGGCGCTGGACGCGGCGAACGCCGTCAAGGACGAGTTCCTTGGACTCGTATCCCACGAATTGCGGACGCCCGTCACGACGATCTTCGGTAATGCTCGACTCCTCCAGGCCGCCGACGGTCTACCCGAGCGCCACGCCGCGATGGTTGCCGATGTCGCGACGGACGCCGAGCGCCTGCTCGGCCTGGTCGAGAACCTTCTCCTGATGACGCGCGCAGCGAGCGAGCAGCGCGTCGACCTCGAGCCGCAGGTGCTCGGACACGCGATCCGACGGATCGTCGAGATCTTCCGGCGTCATCACCCGGAGCGCGTCGTCGATCTCGACATCCAGACCGATGAGCTGATCATCGACGCCGACCAAGGCTATCTCGAGCTGCTGGTCGGCAACCTTCTCGGGAACGCGGACAAATACAGCCCGAACAAGGACCCGATCGAGGTGACGGTGCGACGAGCCGGCAACGAAGCGCGCGTCGCCGTTCGCGACCGCGGCATCGGCATCCCGGACGACAATGTCGACCGGCTCTTCACCGCCTTCTACAGGAGCGATGCGGCCCGTCGCCTCAGTGGTGGTCTCGGCATCGGACTGAGCGCGAGCAAGCACGTCGTGGCCCTTCTCGGTGGCCGGATCTGGGCCCACCCGCGCGAGGGTGGCGGATCCGAATTCGGTTTTGCGTTGCCCCTCGCGGAGGAGCGGCTAGACTGACGCGGTGGCCGACGCCCAAGCCATCCGTCACACGTCCGACGCTCTGCTCGATCAACTCTCGCAGCTCGAGGAACTGGAGCGGACGAAGCGTGAGCTCGAGCCGGGTTCGCCTGCCCAGCTCCGGCTGACTCGGCGGGTGGAATCGCTTGCTCGGAAGGTCCTGAACACCGCCGGTCAGCAGACCGACCTCGTCGAGGCGATCGCCGAGACGCAGGACGGTACCGGCCCGTTGCTGACCCGCGAGCCGCACCTGGTCCTGGCGGAATGGCGCGAAGCCGAGCGCTCCATGGAGCGCGAAAAGAGCGGGACGCCGGCGTGGGAGACTGCTCGCGCCAACGTCGACCGACTGCGCCAGGAGTACCGCCGCGCGTTCACGGAACGGGGACGGCGCGACTGACCCACGTCCGGGGACGTCTCGCACGTAATGACGCGTCGCCACCGTTGACAAACGCGCGCGCACCTCGACGATGACCCCGACGGACTGAGGGGTGCGATGAGCGATCTATTCGACGTCTATGCGACGCAGGCGCGCCTCATCTGGGATTGGCGCGGTGGACCGGCGTCCCTCGTCAAGCGCGGCGTCCTGACCTTCGTCGTCGCGACGTTCTCGTTCGCGGTGACGGCCGCGATCGTCCCCGGGATCGAGATCGATTCGATCCTGTCCGCCGCTCTGGCGGTGATCCTGGTCGGTCTGTTCAACGCGCTTGTTCGGCCTGTCCTGTTGGCGATCGTCGCGCCCTGGTCGCTCGTGGCGATGGGGATCCTCGTGATCGTGATGCAGATCGTCTCGTTCTTCGTGATCGCGCAGCTCTCTCCCGGCGTCCATGTATCCCGCCCGTCGATCGCGTTCGTCGGGTCGATCGTTTACACGATCATCAACATGACGCTGATCTCACTCTTCGGTATCGATCGCGGCGGCTCGTATTTCGGCGCGTTGGTCCAGATGATGCGCACGAAACACGGCGTCAAGCCGACCGACAAGCAGGGCCTCGTGGTCCTCCAGATCGACGGCCTCGCACACCCGATCCTGGCCGGCCGCATCCGCGCGGGTTCCGTGAACACGATGGCGGGCTGGGTCCGCGACGGCAGCCACCGGCTCTCGCGCTGGGAGGCGCTCCTCCCGTCGATGACGTCGGCCAGCCAGCTTGGCATCCTGCACGGTAACAACGACGGGATCCCGGCCTTCCGCTGGTTCGAGCGCGATCGACAGAAGCTCATGGTGTCCAGCAACCCGAAGGATGCAGCCGAGATCGTGGCCCGGGCGTCCAACGGCGAAGGCCTTCTATCGAACGACGGTGTCAGCATCTGCAACCTCGTGACGGGCGACGCGCAACGGTCGTACCTCACGACCGCGGCGCTCGCCGAAGGCGCGCGTGGACTCGGTGACAGCAAGGCGTTCTACGGTTTCTTCCTCAGCCCGACCGGCTACATGCGCGCTCTCGCGCTGTTCCTCGGTGAGTTCGGCAAGGAGCGGTACCAGGCGTTCCGCATGCGTCGCCGCGGTGTCATCCCGCAGCTTCACCGGGGGTACAAGTACGCGGGCATGCGCGCCGCGAGCAACGTCCTGCTGCGCGACGTCAACACCTCGCTGATCATCGAGGAGATGTACCGCGGCGCGAACGTCATCTACGCGGACTTCACCGACTACGACGAGATCGCGCATCACTCGGGTCCCGAGCGGGTCGAGGCGTTCGATGCGCTGGACGGCATCGACACCGCCTTCGCCACGATCGCGAAGGTCGCGCAGGAGGGACCAAGGAAGTACCGGATCATCGTGTTGTCCGACCATGGCCAGAGCCTTGGCGCGACGTTCAAGCAGCGTTACGGCGAGAGCCTGGCCGACCTGATCCGGCGCCTCATGGGCGGTCGAGCCAAGGTCGCGTCGATGGGCACGCACGCCGAGGGGTCGGCGTTCGTCAATGCGTTCCTCTCAGAGGTCTCCGGCGCCCGCGGGGCGAGCGGGTCGGTCGCGCGTCGCGCCTTCGCGAGCCGGACGACGAGCGACGGCTTGGTCGACATCGATTCCAAGGATGACGAGCAGCCGGCGCTCGCCGAGGAGGGCTCGATCGCGGTCGTTGGCTCCGGCAATCTCGGGCTCGTCTACTTCACCGGGCACGACCACCGACTGACGCTCGAGGAGCTCGAGTCGATGCACCCGAACCTGGTCGCCTCACTCGCGGCGCATCCCGGCGTTTCGATGGTGCTCGTGCGTTCCGGCTCGCGCGGCGGCGTCGTGATCGGCGCGCGCGGGGCGCGCTATCTCGACGATGGCCGTGTCGAGGGTGAGGACCCGACCGAGCCCTTCGGGCCGAACACGCTGCTAAGCCTGCGCCGAGAGGACGCGATGAAGCACGCGCCCGACCTCCTGCTCATCAGCCAGTACGACCCCGAGCTCGGCGAGGTCGCCGCGTTCGAGGAGCTGATCGGGTCACACGGTGGACTCGGCGGATTCCAGACGCGGCCGTTCATCCTGCACCCGAGCGACTGGGTGCTCGACGAGGAAGTTCCCCTGGGTGCCCCGTCGATCTACCGGAACATCCGTCGGTGGTTGAGCTCCATCGGCATCGAGCTCGGGAAGCAACCGGCGGAGACCGCTGCCGCGGCCGACCACACACCTCCCGTCGACAGCGACGAGGCCGTCGCGGCCGCGACCTAGGGGCAGTTCTAGCGGCCGCCGCGCCTTTACCCGCGATGCGTGCCCGCACCATTGCTCGCGGTCGGACCATGTAGCGGCGATGGGACCGAACGCTGGTCCATGCCCAGGAGGTGGATGACGTGCAGTCGATGATGGAGATGCCCGGCGATCCGGCCCTTGCCGGGCGTTGGAAATGGTTCGTAGGCCTCGGCATCGCGATGCTGATCCTCGGGATCATCGCGCTCATGAATGTCGTCGACGCGACGCTCGTGACGACGATCTTCGTCGGATGGCTCCTGCTGCTCGGCGGGATCGCTCAGATCGTCGCCGCGTTCGCGACGAACGGGACAACGGGCAGCCGCGTCCTGATGGGCATCCTCGGTGTGCTGTACGCGATCGTCGGGTGGGACATCATCGGGGACCCGCTGCAGGGCGTCGTGACCCTGACGGTCGTGATCTCGATCGTCCTCATCGTCGAAGGAATCATCCGGATCTTCACCGCCATCAGTGGCGGCACCACGCACCGCGGCCTCGTCGGCTTCGTGGGCGTGATCAATCTGCTGCTCGGCCTCTGGCTGTGGTCCGGCATCCCCGTCAGCGGCGTCGCCATCGGCTTCTTCGTCGGCTTCGAGCTCGTCCTGGCCGGCATCGTCTGGATCATGGGCGGCTGGATGGCGCGCTCGCTCGCGACATCGCCCGCGGCCGCCTGACCCCTACGGCCCGTCCGACCGCGGAGGCTCGTCCTCCGCAACGTCGGACTCGCCGTCCGTCGCCGCATCGGCATCGTCCTGAGCCCGATCGTCCTCCATGGCGGCGGTCTCCGCCATCCGCCGCTCGGCCGGTTCGGTCTCGGCCGTGTCGGTCTCGGCCGCGGCCGTCTCTGCGCTTCCTGTCTCGGCGACGAGCTCAGCTAGCGCTGGATCCGCAGGAGCCGCTGGCATGCCATCCCCTGACGTATCTATGGGCGCCGCAGCTGCGGGGGCCGACTCCGCCTGCGACGCCTTCGAGCGCTGGTAGATGAAGATCGCGACCGCCAGCAACGCGAGCGCCAGGAGGACGATGACAAGCGAACTCCTCTCGTCGTCGGCCGGGGTCGCTGGGACGACCGCGGAGACGGGCACGGTCACATCGGAGATCGGGTTGCCCTTCGTGATGACGGGCACACCCTCGCGGTTCTCCCATCGGCTCGGCTCGTCGATGATCGCGGCACCCACGACGTAATCCGTCGTCCCGTCGATCTTGGCCGGATCGAAGGGGATCGCGAACCGGATCGGGGTCTGCCCGGGCTGCAGATGGACGTCGATGCCGACCGTCGTATCCGTCGCAAGGTCCAGAAGTACGGCGGCCGAGAAGGCTTCATTACCGAGCTGGATGTCGACACCGCTGATCGAGCCCGTGACGTCGCCCTTGAGGGCGTCCGCGCGATAGGTGAGGGCGAGCGTCAGCCCGCTCGTGGGGTTGCCCTTGGTGATGACCGGCGTCCCGGTCGTGGTCACCCACGTCCGATCACCGTCCACGATCGTCGCCTGCAGCGTGTACGTCACGTCCTGGTCGATCGCCACGTGGCTGAAGTCGAGGACGAACGGGACGGGGACCTGGGCAGGCGCGTCGATCATCTCGCTCGCGACGACGGAGCCGGCACTCGCCTTTCCGGCGCCCTCGACGAGGACCACGAGGGCGTGCGCCGTCGGCGACAACGGCGCGGGCTCGGCATAGGTCAGAGTCCCGGTGACCGTGCCGGCTGCCGCAGGCGCCGCGGGCGTGGTCGGCGACGGGCTCTCGCTCGGGCTCGGTGTCGGCGATGGGCTGGGCGACGGGCTGGGTGTCGGCGATGGACTGGCCGAGGGGCTCGGGGTGGGGGAGGGCGTCGGACTCGGCGTAGGACTCGGGGTCGGCGTCGGCTTGGGTGTCGGACTCGGTGTGGGCTTTGGGGTCGGGGTCGGCTCGGGGGTCGGTTTCGGCGTCGGCTTCGGTGTCGGAGCCTCCGTGGGCGCCTCGGTGGGCGCCTCAGTCGGTGCTTCCGTGGGAGCGGGTGTCGGTCCTTCCGTTGGCGCGACCGTCGGTGTCGGTCGGGGCGTCGGGGGGACCGGGATGCCCTCCGAACGGGCCGCGACCTCGACTGCGACGTTCTCCACGGGCTTGCCATCGACGATCGCTTCGGCCGATCCAGCGGAGTCCCAGATCGAGCCGCCATCGACGATCGCGGCCCGCACGACGTAGTGGGCGGCGGGGTCCACGAGCTCCGGGTCGTATCCCACGGAGAACGGGATGTCGTCCGCGGACGGGACCTCGACGACGGGCGCAACGCTCACGATCGTGCCCGTGTCTTCCTTGACCAAAGCGGTCATCTCGACAGCAGCGCTCGTCAGCTTGGCATCGGCGGGGCGAACGACGGTGCCCTCGATGGCGGCGGGGTACTTCGGCGCGGCGCCGACCGGGATCTCCACGTTGACTCGAGGCCCGCCGGTGATCACGGGCACGGCCTCCGGACTCTGGTAGACGGTGTCGCCATCGACGATCGAAGCGAAGAGCGCGTAGGAATGCGTGTCATCGATCGTCGCGTCGTCGTAGAGGACCTCGAACGGGATCGGGGGAGCAGCGACGGGCTCGATGCGTTGCTGCCCGACGATCGCCCCGGCGCCGTCGGTCGCCGTTTGGTCGATGAGTGTCACGACCGCGACGGCGTCCGCAGACAGCGTCAGCTGGTCGTCAGAGACGATCACGCCGTTCACGACCGTGGTCGCCGCGATGACGCTCGCGCTCAGACTCGAG
Source organism: Chloroflexota bacterium (assembly GCA_046732155.1). Taxonomy (GTDB): domain Bacteria; phylum Chloroflexota; class Limnocylindria; order Limnocylindrales; family CSP1-4; genus SPCO01. Next base: position 8,016 of record JBKPMM010000214.1, read on the forward strand.
GACGAAGCGGCGAGGATGATGGCGACCAGCAGGGTCCGTGCCCGGCGACTCATATGTGCTCCTCCTGTCTCCGGGCCGCTCCTCGGGAGCAGCGCCTGCCGGCGGTGCCGGCTCGCGCGACGGACCCGCATGGTCGCGCCAGCCGCCCGCGAACGGCATGGGGCGGGCAGGCGAACGGCGGTCGCGCCTGCCCCGCGTCCCGCACAGAGCGAGCGCGTTTCACGCACCAGCGCGAGCCCACCCCTTTACGACACGGGTGGCCCCGCCCTTACGATGGGCCGTCCGCCGTGCTGAAGTCGCGACGAGGAGGTGGGTCATACCCGACGACGCGACCATCGCCCGGCCATCGTCCCCAGACGCCGGTCCGGATGTGGCTGGCGGCGATCTCGTGCCGGGCTGGCTTCGGCGTCTCGGCGCCCTCGGGTGGCGCATCCTCGCGGTCCTCGCGATGGCTGTGGTCGTCGTCTCCATGGCCGTTCGGCTCTCGACGGTCACCGCCTCGATCATCTTCGCGATCCTGATCGCTGCAAGCGTGGCCCCGGCATATCGATACGTGAGGACGGGACGTGGCTGGGCTGCGAGCAAGGCCGCAGCGGTCCTGTGCGTCGTCGCCCTCTCGGCGCTTGCGCTGAGCGTCACGATCATCGTGCTGACGTTCGCGCCGTACG
>JBKPMM010000215.1:0-5545 GCA_046732155.1 Chloroflexota bacterium
GTGGCAGGGGTGATCGCTGCCGGCCTTCGTCGAAGCGACGAGGTCTTCCGGATCGGCGGCGACGAGTTCGCCGTACTGATGCCGGGCGTCGATGCCGACGGCGCGTTCCTTGCGATGCGTCGTGTGCTTGCGGCCGTGCTCGAGCGCGGCACGGACGATCGGCGACGGAACGAGCCGGCGATGCAGCCGTGGTCGTTCACGGTCGGGATATCGGCCGTTCCGGGTACGGCGACGGATCGGGCAACGCTGTTCCGTGAGGCCGACGCGGCGCTCGCGTTCGGGAAGAAGCACGGCAGGACGTGTGTGTCCGTGTTCGACGCGGAGCGGCACGCCTCGCCCGGCACCGAGCGATCCGAGGCTGGACGCGCGCAGCTCGTGGCCCAAGTCGCCGCATCCGGCGCCCTCAAGACCGTCTTCCAGCCGATCTTCGACCTGCGGTCGGGTCGAGCGCGTGGTTACGAAGCCCTCAGCCGGCCGATGCCGGGCTCGGGGTTCGCCGATGCCACCGACCTGTTCACCGCGGCCGAGGCGTTCGGGCGGACCGTGGAGCTCGATCTTGCGAGTCTGACGACGTCGGTCGCGGCGTTCGCTCAGCTAGCGTTGCTGGGAAGCCTGACCCTCAACATCTCCCCGCGGTCGCTGGAGTCGGACCAGTTCAGCGTGCACGGGCTCGTGAAGCTCCTGCAGCGCAACGGCGTCGACCCGAGCCGCGTCGTCCTCGAGCTGACCGAGCGCGAGTCGGTCGAGGACATGGATCGGCTGATCCGAGCCGTGGAGTCGTGCCGAGCCGCCGGGATGCGCGTCGCCGCGGACGATGTCGGCGCGGGGAACGCGGGGCTTCGGCTGCTGTCGCAGATCCGATTCGACATCGTGAAGATCGATCTGTCGCTGATCCACGGCGGTACCGTCCGAGCCACGTCGCACGAAGTGGTCCAGACGCTCAAGGACCTCGCTGACCGCTGGGGCGCCCTGGTCATCGCCGAGGGGATCGAGACCGCCGAGCAGCTGGAGTTCGTCCGTTCGCTCGGGATCCGCGCGGGGCAGGGCTACCTGTTGGGCATGCCGTCGGAACACCCGACGGGTGAGCCGGTCGACCTCGACGCGCTCATGCGGTCCGAGACGTTCGGGCTCGGGTCAGGTCTTCGCTCGACGACCCCATTCGGGATGCGAGGCGCGTAGCCCGCGCGAGGGGGAGTGGGCGACCGTCCCCGGCGCTCGGGCCCCGTGACGCCACGCCGCGACGCCACGCCGCGCCGCGACGCCACGCCGCGGAACACCGCGCGTTCCTACGGGCGGCTGGACCCCGTGATCCTCGTCTCTCAGCTGTTCCGTGAAAACGCCCCGTGTTCCGCTCGGCCGGTGAGCGGTCCCGTCCAGCCGATCATCCGCCGGTAGGAACACCGGGGGTTACGTGCGAGCTTGGGCCGGCCATTTCTGTAACCCGGTGCACGAACCGACCGATGAAACCGCCCAGGGACGCGTCCCCAACGGCCGGTTCGATCATCCGGTGCACGAACGGGCCAACGAGCGGCGCCGAACCGCCCGTTCGATCACCCCGTGCATGAACCGACCAACGAGTGGCGCCGAACCGCCCGTTGGATCACCCGGTGCACGAACCGACCGATGAACCGCCCAGGGACGCGTTCCCGCCGCCGGTTCGATCATCCGGTGCACGAACGCCGCCCGCGCGCACGACGTCGCGCCGACATCGTGCGGCGTCCCGACGAACGCGCGTGCCGTCCCGACGAACGCGCGTGTTCCCGACGAACGCGCGTGTTCCCGACGAACGCGTGTGGCTCCTCCACAGGCGTGCCCGGAGTCGCGACGAACGAGTCGCTAGAAATCTGGCATGCCCAGGACGAATGGGGGAACGTTGACGCTCCCCCGATCCCTGCTAGACTTTCGGCCACCGCACGGTCCCCACCGCGCGGACGTAGCGATTTGGAGGCCACTTGGCCCGTTTCGATCGGCAGGATCGCCGGAGCGTCGCAGTCGTCGTGACTGCGGATGGTCGCCGCGTCCACATGCCCATCGAGACGAACCCACTCGCCGACGTATCGCTTCTCGCCCTTCTTCGCCTCGGGCTTGATGGCCTTCTTGGCCTCATTACCGGCTCCCGGCGGGAGAACGGAGGGATGCGGAGGGACGGACGCTAAGCGTCACCAGCCACGCAACACCGAAGGGACCCTCGCCGGACGGCGAGGGTCTTTCGTTTATCCGTCACTTGCTGAGGGTCCGATGACGACGAAGACCGACACCGCGACACCATCAAGTCCGGCAACGCGATCGCGGCGCAATCACGTCCCAGGCGACGGCTCGTCGACCGCTGCCGCGGTCGAGCAGGCTCGCAAGGACATGCTCCACGAGGGACGCGAGCTCAAGCGCACGCGCATCGGCGCCGACGTGCTCTGCGAGGCCCTCCTCCGCCAGGGCGTCGATGTCTTCTTCAGCTACCCGGGCGGCGTGATCCTGCCGCTCTACGACGTCCTCGGCGACTACCCGGAGCTCCGGCACGTGCTCGTCCGCCACGAACAGGGCGGGGCGCACGCAGCGGACGGGTACGCGCGGGTCACCGGGCGCGTCGGCGTGTGCATGGGGACGTCTGGTCCGGGTGCGACGAACCTCGTGACCGGGATCGGCACGGCTCTGCTGGACTCGGTGCCGATCGTCGCGATCACCGGGAACGTGCCCGGTGCCCTGATCGGCAAGGACGCGTTCCAGGAGATCGATATCAACGGCATCACGCTGCCGATGACGAAGCACAACTACCTCGTCCGTGATGCGGACGATCTGCCGCGGGTGATCGCCGAGGCGTTCCATATCGCGCGGACCGGTCGCCCGGGCCCGGTCCACGTCGACATCACGAAGGACGCGCTGCAGCAGGAGACCAAGGCACAGCATCCGACCGAGGCCGAGATCGTCGCAGGGCTGCCTGGCTTCCGGCCGAACCTCGACGGTCACGGTCGCCAGCTCAAGCTCGCCGCGAACGAGATCGCCGCCGCGCAGCGGCCGGTCATCCTCGCGGGCCACGGCGTGCTGCATGCCGACGCCTGGGACGATCTCAAGGCATTCGCCGAGAAGACGTCGATCCCTGTCGCGTGGACGCTCCTCGGCATCGGCGCCATGGACGAGACGCATCCTCTGGCGTACGGCTTCATGGGGATGCACGGCTGGAAGCACGTCAACCGAGCGATCCAGTCGGCGGACCTGCTCATCGCGGTCGGGATGCGTTTCGATGACCGGGTGACCGGCAACGTCCGCACGTACGCGCCGTATGCGCGGATCATCCACGTCGACATCGACCCCGCCGAGATCGGCAAGAACGTCGCTGTCGAGGTGCCGATCGTCGGCGATGCGAAGCGGGTCCTCCAGGCTCTGACGAAGATGGTCAGCGATACGCCGATGGAGGCACGGCAGGCCTACTTCGATCAGTTGGCCGAGTGGCGCAAGGACTCGGAGGCGTCGTCCTGGCACGGATCCGGTGACTGGCGCGACGGCGTCCTGTCAGCCGACTACGTCGTCGAGCGCATCGGCGAGCTGACCGACCACCACGCGACCTACGTTGCCGACGTCGGCCAGAACCAGATGTGGCTCGCCCGGTACACAGGGTTCCGCGACCCGAACCAGCACGTGTCGTCGGGTGGTCTCGGGACGATGGGCTTCAGCGTCCCGGCCGCTATGGGCGCGGCACTGGGGCGACCCGACCGCGAGACATGGGCGATCACCGGCGACGGCGGGTTCCAGATGACGTTCCAGGAGCTCATGACGCTCGTCCAGGACGACATCCCCGTGAAGATCGCCCTGTTCGACAACAAGAAGCTCGGGATGATCCGCCAGTGGCAGGAGATCATCTACGCCGGGAACTACCACTCGGCACACCTGCGCGGGCCGGACTACCTGAAGCTCGCCGAGGCGTTCGGGATCCCGGCGACGAAGGCGTCGTCCCCCGCGGAGGTCGATGAGGCGATCCGCTTCGCACAGGGCGTCGATGGACCGGCACTCATCTGGTTCGAGATCGCCGAGGAGCAGAACGTCTTCCCGATGATGCCGGCCGGCAAGGGTCTCTCCGACCTCATCGAGAACTGGGGCGGGGCCGACGAGTGAGCGATCCGTCGTCGAACGGCAAGGTCCCTGCTGGCGACCCTGCAGGCCTGCCAGCGCACCACGTCCACGGCACGCCGCCGGCGCGTGCCCTGCCCGGCAGCGGCGAGACCCGGCGGCACGTCCTCGTCGCGATCGTCCTGAACAAGCCCGGCGTCCTGAACCGGGTATCGAGCCTCATGCGGGCGCGGAACTTCAACATCGACTCGCTCGCAGTCAGCCACACCGACCGCGATGAGGTCAGCCGTATGACCATCACCCTCCACGGCGACGACGTCGCGGTGGAGCAGGCCGCCAAACAGCTCTATCGACTCATCGACGTCCTCAAGGTCCAGGACGTCACATCCGAACCGACCGTCGAGCACGAGCTGGCGCTGGTCAAGATCCGGGCGACCGAGTCGAACCGGGACGAGATCCTCCGCTTCGTCGAGCTGTCACGGGGGCGGGTCGTCGATCTCGTGGAGGGATCCGTCATCGCGGAGGTGACCGGCACGGAGAGCGAGATCGACACGTTCGTGTCGCTCGTGCGGACCTATGGCATCAAGGAGCTCGTCCGGACCGGCGCGGTCGTCATGGCGAGGGGAGCGGGCTCGATCGAGGAGGCAGTGAAGAAGTGACCGCACGCATGTATTACGACAACGATGCGAATCCCGACGCCCTCGAGGGTCAGACGGTCGCCGTCATCGGCTATGGCAGCCAGGGCCACGCGCACGCACAGAACCTGCGCGAGAGCGGCGTCGACGTGGTCGTCGGGCTCGCACCCGGGTCGAAGAGCCGAGGCCTCGCCGAGGAGGCCGGGCTGCGCGTCGCCGATGTCGCGGACGCCGTCCGCGAGGCGGACGTGATCATGATCGCCGTGCCGGACACCGTGCAGAAGTCGGTCTACGACACCGATATCGCGCCGAACCTTCGCCCCGGCCAGCTGCTGATGTTCGCGCACGGGTTCAACATCCGGTTCGGTCGGATCACGCCGCCCGAGGACGTCGACGTCGGGATGGTCGCGCCGAAGGGTCCGGGCCATCTCCTCCGGAGCGTGTACCGCCAGGGTGGCGGCGTCCCGGCGTTGTTCGCGGTCGAGCGTGACGCGTCCGGAACGGCGCGCGACCGCGTCCTCGCCTATGCGCGCGGACTGGGCTCGACGCGCGCCGGCGTCCTCGAGACGACGTTCGCCGAGGAGACCGAGACGGACCTGTTCGGCGAGCAGGCACTGCTGTGTGGCGGCGTCTCCGCGCTCGTCAAGGCGGCGTTCGAGACGCTCGTGGAGGCCGGCTACCAGCCCGAGCTCGCGTACTTCGAGACCATGCACGAGCTGAAGCTGATCGTGGACCTCATGTACCGCGGCGGGCTCAACTTCATGCGCTTCTCGGTCTCGGACACCGCGGAGTTCGGCGACTATGTCTCCGGGCCGCGCGTCGTCGAGGGCGCGAAGGCGGCGATGCAGGAC
>JBKPMM010000216.1:0-17631 GCA_046732155.1 Chloroflexota bacterium
GCGATAGTGCGATCGACTACGGGTTGTCGCTCGCCATCTCCGGCCGTGCCGACGATCCGCTGGCGGAGCTACCCGCGACCGTCGATGGCGGGGTAGCGACCTCGAAGGCGTTCATGGTCTTCGGCTTCCGCCTCGCCGACCAAGCGTTGTTCGATGCGATGCGGGTCATGGCAGATGGGGGCGGCATGCTTCAGGTCCATTGCGAGGACCCCGTGCTGCTCGACCATGCTGTCGCGGCAGCACTTCAGCGTGGTGACACGCTGCCACGTCACCATGCTGCCTCGCGACCCCCGTATGTCGAGGCGGTCGCGACCGCCCGCGGGGGCGCGGTCGCTCGCGCTACGGACTCGCCGTTGCACGTCGTGCACCTTTCATCGGCGGCCGCGCTCGACGAAGTCCGACGAGCCCGGGCCGCCGGAGTGCGCGTCTCGGCCGAGACGTGCCCGCATTACCTGGTGCTCACCGAGGAGCGCTACGACGAGGCCGATCCTGTCCTGTGCGCGTGTTACGTGATCTCGCCACCGCTCAGGTCCACGACCGACCGCGACGCGCTGTGGGAGGGTCTCGCCGACGGCTCGCTCGACCTTGTCGCGACCGACCACGTGCCCGATCGCGTCGGCGTCGAGAAGGCCGAGGCGGGCGCCGGGGTCTCGTTCGACCGGATCTCGAACGGCGCGCCTGGCATCGAGACGCTCTTGACCGTGATCTTCAGCGAGGGAGTTGCGCGCGGACGGATCACGCTCGAGCGCATGGTCGATCTGCTGTCGACGACGCCGGCTCGTCGGTTCGGGCTGGCGCGGAAGGGCGCGCTCGAGGTCGGACGGGACGCCGACATCGTGATCTTCGATCCGTCAGCGAGGCGGACCGTGACTGCGACCTCGTTGCACCACACGAGCGACTACACGCCCTACGAGGGGCTCGACGTCAGCGGCGCCGTGCGAGACGTGCTCGTCCGGGGTGAGGATGTGATCCGCGCTGGCACGTTCGTCGGCCGCCGCGGGTTCGGGCAGTTCGTGGAACGAGTGTCGATCGCCTAGACCTTCCTGGCGCTGGTTCTGATGCACATTTCCGACGGTCGGGCGGACCCTTCCTCCGTGATGCAGCTCGCCTGCATCAAGCATCGGGCGTTGGCCCTCCCGGTCAGTCCCACCAACGCGGCCGTGGGTGCGGAGGGTGAGGACGATCGAGCTCCAGGCCGTTCATCGCCGCAACCAGACGGGCGAACCGCGAGAAGCGGATCCCCGGCAGGACGCCGTTCTCAAGGCGTGAGATCACGGTCTGGTCGACGCCCGACGCCCACTCGAGGTCGCGCTGCGACCAGTGGATCGCCATCCGTCGGCGCTTCACCGCGGCGCCGAGGATGTCCCAGCCGCGCTGGACTTCCGGGAATCGACGTTCTCGCGCTTCGACCGACCACGGCATGGTCGAACGCTAGCGACGCTGCCTAACCATCCACGTATCGCGGTCTTCGCTGGCCGTTGGCGCCTCGAGATCGGCTGCCGCCCACGGGCGTTATGCAGGCGAGCTGCATCAACGGGAAGAAGTCGACGCCATGCCGGAAAAATGTGCATCAGCGACGAACGGTCGGCGACGAACGGTCGGCGACGGACGGTCGGCGACGGACGGTCAGCGCCAGAAGGCGCGGCCCGGGAACGCGATCGCGGCGGCCCCCGGGAACGCGCGCCGAAGCGCATCCGACACCTTTCCCGCATCATCCGAGCATGAGCACACCACCGATCGAGCGCGTCATCCCCGGGCCCGGCCAGGAGTCGGTGTGGGACTACCCGAGGCCGCCGCGCGTCGAGCCAGTCAACGAGCGGATCCGCGTCGTGGTCGATGGCGTCGAGATCGCCGACTCGACCAGCGCATTCCGTGTCCTCGAGACGGCCGGCGCGCCCGTCTATTACATCCCGCCGCGCGACGTCCGCATGCGCCTTCTGCGGTCAAGCACCCACCGCACCTACTGCGAGTGGAAGGGTGCGGCGACGTATCACTCGCTGGTGCTTCCGTCGCGCGAGATCCCCGACATCGCCTGGTCCTATCCAGACCCGAACCCCGGCTATGCAGAGATCCGCGACCACCTCGCGTTCTACGCCTGGAAGGTGGACGAGGCGTGGGTCGGCGATGAGCTCGCCACGCCACAGCCAGGCCAGTTTTACGGTGGCTGGGTGACGTCGAGCGTGGTCGGGCCATTCAAGGGCGGCCCGGGCTCGGCCGGCTGGTAAGCGGCTGGTAGGCGGCCAGTAGCCGGCCTACTCCAGGACGGCGTACGCGCGCAACGTCAGGAAGTCGGCGAAATCGTCATCGAGCACGAGGTGGTCGAGCAGGTCCCACGCGTCCTTGAGCCGGCCGTTCCGGGCCCCACCGAGCCGCTCCAGCTCCTCGTCACGGATCGCGCCATAGCGGTCGACCGGCAGGATCCCGCGCGTCCGCCACAGCCACAGCTGCGACCGGGCGATCTCAGCCGTCGCCGCGTCTTCCATCAGGTTGTCGATAGCTGCGGCGCCGACCCCCTGGAGCCACGAGTCTAGATACGCCAGAGCGACGCGGATATTCGCGCGGATGCCGGCCTCGGTGACCTGCCCGCCGTCGACCGCGAACCGCGCCAGGTCCTCGGCCGTGACGCTCACCTCGGGCCGTCGTGTCTTCTGGTTCGGCGCATCGCCGAGCACCGAATCGAAGATCTCCGTGGCCACCGGCACGAGGTCGGGGTGGGCGACCCACGTACCGTCGAACCTGTCGCTCGACTCGCGCTCCTTGTCCTCGCGGACCTTCGCGAGCGCTCGCTCGGTGACCTCGGGATCGCGGCGGTTCGGGATGAACGCGGCCATGCCTCCGATGGCGTGCGCACCGCGTCGGTGGCAGGTCTCGACGAGCAGCTTCGTGTACGCGCGCATGAACGGGACCGCCATCGTCAACTGCGCCCGGTCCGGTGACTCGAGCGCAGGTGACGAACGGAACCGCTTGATGATGCTGAACAGGTAGTCCCAGCGACCTGCGTTGAGCCCGGCGGCGTGCTCACGCAGCTCGTACAGGATCTCGTCCATCTCGAAGGCTGCGGTGATCGTCTCGATCAGGACGGTTGCCCGGATCGACCCGCGCGGGATGCCGAGCCGCTCCTGCGCGAACACGAAGACCTCGTTCCACAGACGCGCCTCGTGGTGCGACTCGAGCTTGGGGAGGTAGAGGTAGGGCGCCGACCCGCGGCGGACCCGCTCGGCGGCGTTGTGGAAGAGGTACAGGCCGGCATCGAACAGCGACGCCGAGATCGGTGTCCCATCGACCAGCACGTGCCTTTCGACGAGGTGCCAGCCGCGCGGTCGGACGACCAGTTGGGCGGTCCGGTCAGCCAGTCGGTACGACTTGCCCTCGGGCGAGTCGAACGCAAGCGTGCCGCGCACCGCGTCGATGAGCGCCGCCTGTCCGGTCACGACGTTCGCCCACGTCGGCGAAAGCGCGTCCTCGAGGTCGGCCATGAACACGCGAGCGCCCGAGTTGAGCGCATTGATCATCATCTTCGGCTCGGCGGGCCCGGTGATCTCCACGCGACGGTCATCGAAGTCCGCGGGGGCCGGGGCGACCGTCCAGTCGGCGTCGCGCACGTCGCGCGTGCCGGCCAGGAAGTCGAGCGTGACCCCGTTCTCGAGCTCGGCCTGGCGCTCCTGTCGACGCTGCATCAGGTCGATGCGCAGCTGGCCGAACCGACGCTGGAGATCCGCTACGAAGGTGAGCGCCTCGTCGGTCAGGACCCAGTCCGAGCCCGGGACCGGCGGGCCCGTGACGACCACACCGTCCGGGGGCATCAGCTCCCCTCCGAGCGACGGACGGTGGCCTCGATCAGGCCGTGGGGTTCCGTGGTGGCCACGTACACGAGCCGGTCGTTGGGGATACCGAACTGGCCGATGTCGACCGTCCAGTGATGCAGGTTCGGCAGCACCATCCGCACCTCGTCGAGCTCCTCGTGCCGCTCGAGCATGGCCTTCGCCATGATCCAGATCGAGGTCTGCACGCTCGGCGAATCGTGGTCTGCGAACACTTCGAGCAACGTGCCACGGACGGCGTCCCACGTGGCATCGAAGTCGATGTCGGGCGCCCCATAGCGCCAGATGGCGGTGATCTTGGTCGCCATGAGACGGTCGTCGGTCTCGGCGAGCGTCGTGAATCGGTCGCGCGGGAAGCCCGAAAACCCCGATCGCGTCGTCTTCATGACGATGAGATCCTCGATGCCCGCCTCGACCACCGTCGCATCGCGGCCGACGGCCACCGTCGCGATCCGTGTCCCCTCCCCGGTCCGGGTGAACGCATCCGGCGCCGGGGCCCCGTCGACGTCGATCGCGCGCCAGGCGTGCTCGCGGATGTTCACGACCGCGCGCTCGACCTGCTCGAACTCGAGGAAGTGGCGCGCCAGGACCGTCGCGAAATCCTCGATGGAGCCGGTCAGATGCTCGGCGGCGAGCGCATAGGTCGTGTTCTTCATCGTGTCCGTCGCGACGACGAGCGAGTTGTCGCCATCGACGTGGGCGGCCGTGAAGTCGCCCTCGAGCGCGATCGCGACCGTCACGTCGCGCAGTCGGTGCGGGGTCGCGTCACGGCCGACCCGGACGAGGCGGATCGCGGCCTTGCCGTAGCGATTGGGTCCGAGTTCGATCATCGTGCGGTCAGCTTGCCATGCCGGTCGATGGCGATGTCGACGACCGCGTCGAGGGCGCGGTGGAGCTCGGTCGTCCGGTCTGCGTCGATGGCCGCCGCCATGTCGGGGAGCAGCGCCGCGCGCGGCCGGCCGGCCACGAAGACGCAATAGCGGAACCCGTGGCGCTGCTCGTAGGCATGGTTGAGCCGCTCGAGCTCGGCGGCAACGTCGATCTCGCTGTCGGGCGTGCCGATTCTCCGGTCGTACCCCTGCTCCGCGTAGCTCATCTGCGACACCGTCCCGGGCGGCGCGCCGAGGCGCGGGTGCGCGTCGATGAGCTCGATCTGGTCCGCCTCGGTCATCGCGTGGGCGATGTCGCGTGCGACGTGGAAGAGGACATCGTCGGATGGGAAGGGGCCGGCTCGTTCGAGCCGGTCAAGGAATCGTGGCGCGCCCTCGAACAGCTTCTCGAGTGTCGGGCGGTCGATCACCAGCCGCCCGCGTCGCGGACGATCCGGTGCAGCACCCGTGCGGCGACGAGTCGGCGGTACTCCGCCGTGGAGCGGACGTCGTCGATCGGAGCGAGCTCCCCAGCGAGCGTCTCGGCCGCGGCGTCAGCCGTCTCGGGTGTCGGTGGGCGGCCCTCGAGCGTCGCTTCGGTCGCCGTCGCACGGATCGGGGTCGCCGCCACTGAGCCGAGGGCCACCCGGACGTCCCGCCACGTCCCGTCGCCTTGCCACGCGACGGCCACCACGACTTTGCTGATGGCCTGGGCGCGCCGCGTGCCCACCTTCCGAAACCGCATCTCGCGCTCCGCCGCGAGCGGAAGTCGGATGCGGACGATCAGCTCGTCATGGGCGAGCGCCGTCTGTCGATAACCGGTCCAGAAGTCGGCCGCCGGCACATCGCGCTCTCCCCGTTCCGAACCGACGACGATCACGGCATCCGCCGCGAGCAGGACCGGGAGCGTGTCACCGGCCGGCGACGCGTTCGCGATGTTCCCGCCGAGCGTGCCGCGGTTCTGGATCTGTGCCGCCCCGATCGTGGATGCCGCTTCGACGAGCGCCGGGACGTGCTCGCGGCACAGCGCGGATCGCCGGACATCGGTGTACGTCGTGAGCGCGCCGAGCGTGAGCGCGTCGCCATCGATGGCGATCCCGCGGAGCGCCTCGATGCCCCACAGATCGACGACATTGTCCGGGGGCGGTGCCAGTTCCCCGGTCAGACTCACCATAAGGTCGGTGCCACCCGCGATCGGCTTGACCGGGGCGTCGGCCGAACCGGCGGACAGCACCGCGTACGCGGCGGCAAGGTCGCGCGGGCTCGAGACCGGTGGCTCGATCGACACGGCGGAAGGGTCAGCCGCCGCCGCGCCGGCGACCGAGCAGGAGCAGCGCGACCGCCGCGAGGACGCCGACCCCGGCGACGACCTGGCTCGCCGTCATCGTCGGCAAGGCGGGCGACGACGACGGCGACGGTGCGGCCAGCCCTTGCGCCGACTCCGACTCCGACTCCGACTCCGAGTCGGCGGGCCGATCCTTCGAGCCCGACGCGTCGTGAGGCGGCGAGTCGAGCGCGTCGTCGTGAAGTGCCGGGCGATGGCCGTTCGTTGGCACCGCGACCCGATCCCCAGAGCTCACAGCGCACCCCCGCTCGCGACGAGGGCGATCGCGTCGACGATCTTCGTGTAGCCGGTGCAGCGACAGAGGTTGCCGGCGATCGACTCGCGGATCGCGTCCTCGTCCGGGCCACCGCCCGCATCGAGGTACGCGCGAGCGGCCATCAGCATGCCGGGCGTGCAGATCCCGCACTGAGCGCCACCGGTGACCAGGAACGCGTGCTGGAGCTGGTCGAGCGTTTCCGACGTTGTCGCAGCCGGCGCAAGACCCTCGACGGTCCGGATGTGGGCGTCGGCGACCTGGCAGACCGGGACGAGACAAGAATCGACCGCCGCACCGTCGACGAGGACCGTGCAGGCGCCGCACTCGCCCTCGCCACAGCCCTCCTTCGTGCCGGTCAGCGCCAGATCCTCGCGCAGGACGTCGAGGAGCCGCCGCATGCCGGGCACGTCGACCTCGACGGGCGTGCCGTTGACCGAGAGCCGGTACGCCGTCACGAGATCAGCTCGCGTGCCGGCGCGGACTCTGCCGGTCGAAGTCCGGCGACGTCCGGCCGCTCGGCCAACGCCCCGAGGATCCGTTCCGGTGTCGCCGGGAGGTCGGTGATCCAGACGCCGGTCGCATCGGCGATCGCGGCGACGACCGCCGGCGCGCCGACGTCCATCGGCAGTTCGCCGACCCCCTTCGCACCATGTGGTGCGCCGCTGAACGGCGCCTCCACGAGGATCGTCGAGATGCGCGGCGCGTCGAGCGCCGTCGGGATGATGTATGTCGCCAGGCGATCGTTGAGATACCGCCCATCGCGCAGCTTGATCTCCTCGATCGTGGCGTAGCCGACGGCCTGCAGCGTCCCACCCTCGACCTGCCCCTCGGCGAGTACCGGGTGGATGACCCGGCCGATGTCGTCGGCCGCGACGACGTCGCGAACATGGACCTCACCGGTATCCAGATCGACGTCGACGTGCGCGACGCATGCCGCCCACCCGAATGCGGGGTATGCATCACCGGTGTAGGTCGCATCGTCGAAGGGCGTCCCGCCCGGGTACGGCTCGAACTGCTGCTCGATACGGGTCGAGCCGTGGTCGGCGGCATAGGCGACGGCCGTGTCCCGGAACGACCCGCCGGTCGCCGCCTCGACCTGCTCGCGCAGCCGACGCGCCGCCTTGATCAGCAACCCGCCGACGACCATCGCGGTGCGCGACGCGACGGTCGGGCCGGAGTCCGGCACGTATGCGGTGTCCTGTGGCGCGATCTCGACCTCGCTCTCGTCGAGACCGAGCGTCTCGGCGACGAGCTGCGGGAAGATCGTCTTCGTCCCCTGGCCCATCTCGGTCGACGCGGTGAGGATCCGCACGCGGCCCTCCGCGGTCAACTCGATCGACACGACCGATGCGAGATGCACCTCGCCCGAGCCCGTGAACCCGGCACCGTGCCAGGCCAGCGCCAGCCCTATCCCCGACGCGAGTCGCGCACGGTCCGTCCGAAGGGGCGACCCCGGGATCGTCCCAGAGCCTGTCCGTGCGCTCCGGGCATCCGAGGTGCGTGCCCGGAGACGAACGAACTCGGCTGCCTCCGCGGCGCGCTCGAGGACCTCCTCGCCGGCGACGCTGTCCCGGAGGACCTGGCCGGTCGGCGTCGTGTCGCCCTCGCGGTAGACGTTCCTCCGCCGGATGTCGAGCGGCGACACCCCGAGCCGGTCCGCGATCCGGTTGAGGTGCGTTTCGGCGGCGAACTCGGTCTGGGGTGCGCCGAACCCGCGAAATGCGCCGTTCGGCGGCGTGTTCGTCCGGGTCGCCCTGGCCCGGATGCGGACGTTCGGGCAGCGGTACGGGCCACCGGCGTGGATGGCGCCACGTGACAGGACGACCGGGGTGAGCGTGCAATAGGCACCGCCGTCCATCACGACCTCGATGTCCTGGGCGATCAGCGTCCCGTCGTGGGTCACGCCGGTGCGGTGACGGACGATAGCCGGATGCCGCTTCGTCGTCGCGGCGATGTCCTCGTGTCGGTCGTAGATCATGCGGACCGGCTTCTGCGCCTTGCGCGCCAGCAGCGCCGTGTGCAGCGCGATGACCGACGGGAACTCCTCCTTCCCGCCGAACCCGCCACCGGTCTCCGCCTGGACGACACGCGCGCTGTCGTCCTCGAGCCCGAGCCCCTTCTTCAGGGCGGCGTGGACGTAGTACGGGCACTGGAGCGAGCCCGTGACGGTGATACCGCCACCGTCGGTCGGGACGGCGATCATCGCGTTGTTCTCGATGTAGAGCTGTTCCTGGTGCCCGACCCGGTACTCGCCCTCGAGGATCAGATCGGCCGCGGCGAACGCCGCGTCGGGATCGCCGCGGTCGATGGCGTAGGCCGCGAAGACGTGGTCCGAGGCATCGGGGTCGAAGACAGCTGGCAGCTTCGTCGTCCTCGGCTTGGCCCGGCGGCGTGCCTCGCGCAGCGTCGCCTTGTCCGGCGCCGCGATGAGCGCGAGTGGCTCGGCATGATGGAGGATCTCGCCACCGATCGGCACGAGGATCGGCTGGTCGTTCTTGATCGAGCTGACGATGTTCTCGCCCGGGATGTCGTCGGCCATTACGACGACGACCTTGGTCCAATCGAATGACGGGTCGAGCTCGAGCGCCTCGTAGGTAGCATGCGCGTCCGTCGAGCGGATCGTCGCGCCGTACCAGGCGCCCGGCATGACGATGTCGTCGGTGTAGAGCGCGGTGCCGGTGAGCTTCGCCGGGCCCTCGCGTCGAAGGGGTACGGCCGGTCGCGCGCGACCCGGGACCGTGGTGCCCGGTGGGACGACGAGCGCGTCGGGGACGGACGTCCGGGTCGTCATGCGCGCGACGATACCATCGTGTGTCGGCTCATCCGACCCGCTCCCGACCAGAGTCCCTTCGACCTCACCGGACTGGCTCAGCGCCGGTGTCGAACGGCACCGTGAATCTCGGCTCCGCCGGTCCAGCGGCTTCCGTTGCCCGTATCATCCGGGCCCGCCGGAGACGGCGGCGCGGCGCGACGTGCGTCGCGCGATAGGGGGTAACCCTGGGATGAATCTCTCAGCGGGCACGGTGTTCGCCTTCGTGGTCGGGACGATGGCAACGGGGATCGTGCTGGCGATCGTCTGGCCGGCACTCAGCGGCGCGCGCCGCGAACGACATTTGGCGACGGTCGACGTACTCCTCGCCTCCTCGTACATCGGCACGCCACGCGGTGCGGGGTCATCCTCGACGTCCGGCGATATGCCCGCTTCGCGACCCGACCCGGCGGACGGCGAGGACGCGAACGGCGAGGGGCAGCTTTCCGACCATCTCCGTCTCGAGACGCCTCGTGCGGTGCTCGATGCCGGCTCGTTCGAGGCCGTTGTGTCGCACGAGGACGCTCGCGAGGAGCGCTATCGGCGACCGACCACGGTCGTCGTCCTCGAGCTCGACGGGCTGGACCGGCTCGTCGATCGACTCGGTGTCGCGGCGGCCGACCGTGTCGAGCCCGATGTCGCCGACACCATCGTGAAGCTCGCGCGCCGCTCCGACTACGTCGCCCGCCTCGCACCGGGCCGGTTCGCGGTCCTGATGCCCGAGACCGACGAGATCGTCGCGATCAACTACGTCGAGCGGATCCGCCAGGCGTGCGATGAGTGGCTCGAGTCCGGCGCCATCGCGATGCGGCTGGCGATCGGTTGGGCCAGCACGGCGGGGAGTGCCTCTGTCACGACCGCGATGCAGGTCGCCATCGACCGGATGCATCTCGAGGAGCGTCATCACGCGCGCGTTACGGGAGATGCTGGCGGGAACGGCGCGGTCGGCTGAGGTCAGTCGACCCCCAGACGGATGGCTCGGCCGGGTGTCGCTCCCGTATGCTCGCCGCCACGCACGACGGGGGTCCCGTTGACGATGACGTGGTCGATACCCGATGGGTACCGGCGCGGCTCGTCGTACGTGGCGTTGCTACGGATCGCCGCGGGGTCAAAGACGACGAGATCGGCGAGGTTGCCGTCGCGGATCGTGCCGCGCCGCCTCAGGCCAAGTCGAGCTGATGGCGCACCGGTCATCTTCCGGACGGCCTCCTCCAGGCTCAGCAGGCGCTCGTCGCGCACGAATTGGCCGAGGATCCGCGGGTAGGAGCCGTACGTCCGGGGGCTCGGTTTCTCGCCGATGAATGTCGAGTCAGTCCCGACCATGCCGACCGGGTGTCTGACGAAGTCGGGCAAGGTCTTCGTCCATGGCCCTGACGTGACCTGATTCACGCCCAGGTCCTCGGCCAGGAGCAGGTCGCAGATCGTGTCGACGGGATCGGTGCCTGCCTCGGCCATCACGTCGGCAAGCGTGCGAGCCTCCCAGCGGAGGAGGTCGGGACGCTTGAAGTTCCCGAGCCGAAGGTCTGCCCAGCCAGCGGGGCTGGTGTATGACGGGGCCATCTCCGTCTTGAGCCGCCTTCGGGTCGCGCCGTCCGCGAGGCGTTGCTTGAGCGCGATCGGGCCGCCCGCCTGGACCCATTGCGGCAACTGGATGAGGAGCCGCGTGCTCGCCCATTCGTAGGGGTAGGAATCGAAGGTGACGTCGAGGCCCTCGGCGCGGGCGTCATCGACGAGCGCGAGGAGCTCCTCGGCGCCGCCTGGGTGCGTCTCACGGTGATAGAAGTGCGTGATGTGGGACGGCGCACCGGATCGCCGGCCGATCTCGATCGCCTCCTTGAAGGGGTCGAGGTAGCGGTCACCGAGCGTGTACCGAACGTGGCTGTGATAGAAGCCACCGGCCTCGCCGGCGACGCGGCTCAGGCTTGCCAGTTCGTCGGTGGTCGCGAAGCTGCCGGGCGGGTAGTCGAGACCGGTGCTCAGGCCGACCGCGCCCTCCGCGATCGCATCGCGGAGCGTGCCTGCCATCCGGTCGAGGGCAGCGGCGTCGGCGGTTACGTCATCCCAACCCAGCGCGTCGATCCGCAGCTGGCTGTTGCCGACGAGCGTGCCGACGTTGACGCTGACCGTCTCGTCGTACCGGGCCAGGTAGTCGGCGACCGTCCGCCAGTCGTAGTCGATGTCCGGGCGCCCATCGAGCCCCGAATCGAGGTGGACGAATGCCTCGAGGTCCTCGCGTCGGCGAAACGGCGCGAACCCGTTGCCGTCGACACCGACGATCTCGGTCGTGACGCCCTGGCGGACCTTGGGCTCGTGCCGCGGCTCGGCGAGGATGATGAGGCCGCCATGGCTGTGCAGGTCGATGAAGCCCGGGGCGACGATCCGGTCGGTGGCGTCGATCGTCGTGGCCGCGTGCGTCGGCAGCATCGCGTCGCCCGCGAGCACGCGCATCCGATCGCCTTCGACGACGACCGTGCCGGGCCGTCCGGGCGCCCCCGTCCCGTCGACGATCGTGCCGCCGGTGATGAGCAGGTCGACGCTGTCGGTCACGCTGAGACGTTAGCGGCCGCGCGGGCCTGGCGTTGCATGGGATGAACGAACGGTCGATCCGTCGATCGAGCCGGCCCCTTCATCGGACGCTTCGTGCGCCGGGTGCAACGGATATCGAACGAGAGGCGCCCGCCGACCGATCGTTCGACCGTTCGTTCATCCGGTGCAAACTCCGAGTTGAGCCGGCGTCGAGCAGTTGCGACCAAACTGGTCCGGTGCCCACGCGCGACCGGCCCGGGGACCGCGGTGCCCGAACTGCCCAGATGGACATATCGCGTCTGGGTTCCGATATCCGAAGCGCGCGAGTCGCAGCTGGCCTGTCGCTTCTCCGCGTTGCTGAGGTGACGGGGATCTCCGGACCCCAGATCAGCAGGATCGAACGTGGGCTATCGCCGTCGACGTCGGTCGTGCAGCTCGTACGGCTCGGTGCCGTGGTCGGCCTTGACGTGCGGATCCGTGCCTACCCCGCGGGCGACCCTCTGCGCGATGCCGGTCAGCTCCATCTGATCGAACGGTTCCGGAAACGACTCGCACCGACGATCCGGGTTCGGCTCGAGGTACCACTCCCTATCGAAGGTGATCGCCGAGCGTGGGATCTGTTCCTTGACCGACTCCTCGGATGAGGAGGGCAGGCTTCGGGGGATGCCCGCGGAGGTCGAGACCCGTATCCACGACGCCCAGGCACAGGTCAGAAGGATCACCCTGAAGATGCGCGATTCCGGGACCGACGCCGTCATCGTCGTGGTCGCCGACACGCCGCTGAACCGTCGGGCGGTGGCGGCAGCCGCGCCGATGCTCAGTGGGACCTTCCCAGTGACCGCGCGGAAGGCCCTGGCAGCCCTTGCTGAAGGCCGCTACCCGGGGGCTCGTGCCTGCTGTTCATCTGAGCGCAGTCAGCCATCGGAGCCCAGTCCGCCGAGCGGCGCGTGCGAGACCGGCACGCCCCGCTCGCCCAGCCGGCGCTGATCGCCGTGCCGGACGATCAGCGCGCGGGGGAGCGGGTCTCGCCTCGACCTCGGAAGCCGCCACGCCAGCACTCGGCCAGCCAGCGCTCCGCATCGGCCGGCACGCGGGTCACGATCGCGACCCCGGTCCCTCCAGCCGACGGCCCCGGACCCATGCGGCCCGGACCATGTCGGGATGCCCTCGGAAGATGAGCCGGCTCGCGAGATCCTCGGGCTCGTCGTCGCCGACGCCGTGGATCGGCGCGATGTACGCGGGATCGACAGCGATCACGTCCGCTTCCTTCCCCACCTCGAGCGAGCCGATCGCGTGGGCGAGACCGAGCGCCTCAGCCCCGCCGAGCGAACCCAGCCGGAGCCATTCGAGCGGCGATAGCACGGGTCCCGTCTCGACGCCCGCGACACGTCGCGCGTTCTGCGCGTAGAACCCGACCCGCATCACGCTGAAGATCGACAGGTCAGGGCCGCCCGCCACATCGGAGCCCAACCCAAGCGACAGCCCGGCATCGAGATAGCGGCCAAGCGGCATCACGCCCGACGCCAGAAAGAGGTTCGAGATCGGGCAGTGGGCGACCCGAGTCCGCGTCTCGACCAGGCGCGCCAGCTCCCGGTCCGATAGGTGCACCGCGTGCGCCAAGACGGTGCGCTCGCCGAGTCCGCCGGCACGGTCGTAGACGTCGACGTAATCGATCGCCTCGGGAAACAGCCGCGCCACCTCGGCGATCTCGCCCTCGTCCTCGGATACGTGCGTCTGCCAGTACGCGCCGGTCGATGCGGCGAGGGCGGCCGACTCGCGCAGCAATTCCGCCGTACATGACACGGCGAACCGTGGCGTGACGGCGTACCGCAGTCGACCCTCAGCTGCACCGTGCCAACGCTCGATCAGCCGCGCGCTTTCGGCCAGCGTCCGATCGATGATCGTCGATGGGTCGATCGTCGAGTCGTACGTGACCCGATCCATCATCACCTTGCCGACGATCGCGCGGATCCCATGCGCCTCGGCTGCCCGGAACGTGGCATCGAGGCTCGCCTCGTACACCGCCCCGTAGACCATCGCCGTGGTGGTGCCTGCCGCAGCGAACGCGCGCCAGGCGGCCGGAGCGACGCGCTCGGCGGTCGGTACGTCGAAGCCGCGCTCGAGCGGGAAGATGTAGCGCTCGAGCCACGCCAGGAGGTCCATCCCCGCGCCCAGGCCGGCGTTCGGGAGCTGCGGTATGTGGGCGTGGAGATCGACCATCCCCGGCATCAGCACCCACGGCCGGAGATCGAGTGCGCCCGCGACCAGGTCCGGGCGTTCGGGAGCTGGCCCGGCGAATGTGATGCCGCCCGCTGCATCGACCGCCAACAGCGCGTCGCGCTCGAACCGGGTGCCGCCCGCGCCCAGCGGCGTCAGCAGCCGACCGCGCAGGACGAACGGGGGTGTGGCGGGCAGGTCCACGCGCGACAGGCTACCGGACATGAAACGACCCGGATCGCCCGATCCGGGTCGCGGTGCGGTCAGGCGTGCGCGGCTAGCGCTTCTTTCCGCGGACCTCGAGAAGATGCGCCGTCCACTCCGAGCCGCCGCGATCGATCGTCGCCGAGCTTCCGTGCCAGCCGCAGGTGCAGGTGATCGTCTGAGCCTGGTGCTTGTACTCGTCGATCACGTGCTTGAAGGGCTCGTTCGCAACGGCGGGCTTGACGGGGGGTCGGCTGTTCAAGGGAACCTCATGCGCATGGACGGACGCCGGTCCGTGGGTGAACGGGAGTCCCCTATTCTAGCGGTTCGGGCCCATTCCCGCAGGGCTCGCGCTCCTCGGACGTCAGTCCGGCCCAAGGTGATATCCGATCCGACGCGGGAGGCGGCTGAGCTCGCGCAGCAACCGGGGCGGGGACTCGCCGCGCTCCTCCATCGACTCGCGACGTGCGGCAGCTTCCCGTACCAGGCGCGCCCCGACGAACCGCGCCGGTTCCGGCGGGAACGGCCGCGGCGCCGCGCCGTTTGCCAGGGGCAGGGCCAGCGCCGGATCGGACGCCGCTTCGACGGCGCGTGCGGCGAGGATCCGGCCCGCGACGACCGACGGTCCGACGCCGTTGCCGCTGTAACCGTGCACGAAATGGACGGGCCGCCCCGGGACGCTCCCGAACCACGGCAGGTGGTCGCTCGTGATATCGATCGGACCGCCCCATGCATCCTCGATGCGGACGTCGGCGAGCAACGGGAACAGCCGCCGCAAGCCCGCGGCAGCGCGCCGCACGTCGTCGAGCGAGTCGGTGAAGACGTCGCCGATCCGCCCGCCGAAGCCGGCCGTGCCGCCTCCGCCTCCGAGCGCGATCCGACCGTCCGGCGTCGTGCGCAGGTAGTGCAGGGTGAAGCGCGCATCGGCAACGCCCTCGCCGCCGGTCCAGCCGATGTCGGCGAGACGATGCGGGATCGGTTCCGTCAGGACGATGTACGACGACCACGTCACGAGACGACGACCGAACCAGGGCCACGCGGCCGCCCACGCGTTCAGACCGAGCACGGCTGACGCCGCGAGCACCTCCCCCTCGTCGGCCGCGGATCGAGTCCGGACGCGGACCGGTCGAAACCCGTTGCCATTGCCACGTCGCGACGGCGCCCGGCGGGCGCCAGCACGTAGGCCGCCGACCGCGCCACGGGCGTACCCGTCGATCTCCACGGCTTCAGTGCCCTCGAAGATCGTCACGCCCCGCTCGAGGAGCACGCGCCGGAGGCCGCGAGCGAGAACGGCCGGTTGGACCGTGGCCGCGGCGGGCATGAACACGCCGTCTCGGAAGACCGGGGAGCGCACCCGCGCGGCGACGTCCGCCGCGTCGAGCGGTACGTATTTGTCGCCCAGACCGTGCGCACGGAGCGACTCGACCGCCGGCTGCCAGGCGTCATCCTGCGCCGGCGCCGCGCTCACCGTCAGCGACCCGGCCTTGGTGAACCACGCATCGATCCCGTGCTCGCCGCAGAACCCGCCGACCTCGTCGACCGCCGACTCCACGGCGTCACCCATCTGCCGCGCAGCGACCTCCCCATAGCGCTCGATCAGCGTCGGGAACTCATCCCACCAGTTCGTGACGAACCCGCCGTTGCGTCCGGACGGACCGCCACCGCAGATGTCCGCCTCCACGACGACGACCCGCGCGCCGGGTTCGAGCTCGGTGATGCGCAGCGCCGTCCACAGCCCGGTATAACCGCCGCCGACCACGACGACGTCGGCCGTGGTCGTACCGCGCAACGGTGGCGTCGCCGTCGCCAGGTGAGGCGCAGCGGCGGCTTCCGCCGTCAGTGCCTCACGCAACCACCACGAGCGGCGCGTGCCGCTCGGCCGCACGCCAGCGAGCATCTAGACCGCTGCCTCGAGCATCGACTAGCCGGTCTGCGGCAGCAGGCTGGTGTCAACGAGGTCGTCGGTCGTGACCGGGTTCGGGACGAGTCCGAGGTCCTTCATGAAGGCGACCGACTTCTCCCAGTCCGACGGCTCGATCGCGCCGAGACCCTTGCTCTGCTGGACCGGCCCGGTCCAGACGTCGATCGTCGCGTCGAGGATCGCGGCCTGGGTATCGCGCTGGGAAGCGAGATCCGGGACGGCTTTGAACGCCGCATCGAGCCCCTTTTCGGGGTCAGCCTTGATGTCCTCCATCGCATGCAGTGTCGCGGCGACGAACGCGGCGATCGCGTCGCGCTTCGAATCGAGGGCGGCCTTTCCGACGATCAGCCCGTTGCCGGGCAGCGGCGTGATCTCGTCGACGTGCAGCACGTTCACCTTCTCCCCGCTGAGCTGCAGCTGGACGGGCTCATTGTTCGCAAAGCCGGTCGCCGCATCGACCGCCCCCTGGGCGACGGCCGCACCCTGGCCGAAGTCCGGGTATTCGACGATCTGGAGGTCATCCGGCGTCAGCCCCGCGGACTTCAGCAACGCCTGGAGCATGATCCACGACGAGCCGTACTTGCCGGGGATGCCGAGCTTCTTCCCCTTGAGGTCCTTCGCCGAGGCGATCCCCGACGACGCCTTGGCGAACACGATCGAGGGGAACTTGCCGTAGATCGTCGCGACGTACTTGATCGGGATCGCGTTACTGACAGCTGGGATCACGCTCGTCCCGTCCGCCAGGCCGATGTCGATCGAGCCCTGCCCGACGAGCGTCACGAGGTCGGGGTCGATCTTGTTCTGGAACGTGACGTCGAGCCCGGCCTGGTCGTAGTAGCCGGCCTGCTCGGCGAGGTAGAACTGGGCGAACTGGACGCTCGGGATGTAGCCGAGGCCGACCGTCAGGGGCGTCGCGGTCTGGCTGGCCCCAGCACTCTCGCTGGCGCCGGCGGACGCCGACTCGGACGGAGCCGCCACCGAGGCCGGCGCGCTGCTGGCCGGCGAAGCGCCGGCACCCGGGCCGCATGCAGCAGCGAGCGAGAGGACGACGAGGAGAAGGATCGATCGACGAAGCGGCACCGGGACCTCCAAGGCTGGCAGGTTAACGAGCACCGACGAGACGGCGCTCGATGAGGACGACGACGAGGTAGAGGACGATCCCGACGACAGCGATCGTCAGGAGCGTCGCGAACATGAGGGGGATGTCGAAGAGCGAACCGCGGGCAAGGTTGATGAGGACGCCGAGGCCCTTATCCGCGCCGGCCCATTCCCCGACGATCGCGCCGACGACGGCGAGCGTGACGCCGACGCGCATGCCACCGAGGATGCTCGGGAGCGCCGCCGGGATCTCGAGCGTCGTCAGCACCTGACGCGGCGTCGCACGCAAGGACCGACCGAGCTCGAGCAGGCGAGCGTCGACCGACCGGATACCGACCATCGTCGCGACGGCGACCGGGAAGAAGACGATCAGCGCGCATATCACGACCTTGCCGAGCAGCCCGGGTCCGAACCACAGCGCGATCAGCGGCGCGAGTGCGAGGATCGGCGTCGCCTGCGCGGCGACCAGGTACGGCGATGCCAGCCGTTCGATGAGCGCGCTCCTCGCCAGCGCGTAGCCCACGACAAGGGCCGTGCCGGCGCCGACCGCGAACCCGAGGGCGAC
>JBKPMM010000217.1:0-4029 GCA_046732155.1 Chloroflexota bacterium
GGACGCTTCGCGCCTTCTACAACGTGTGTCGCCACCGCGGCACGGCTATCGTCGAGGAGGCCTGCGGCAAGGCCGTCCGTTTCCAGTGCCCATACCACGCGTGGATCTACGACCTCGAAGGGAACCTCGTGCGCGCGAAGCACACCGAGGATCTCGCGGACTTCGATCGGAAGGATTTCGGGCTCGTGTCGGTCCGGATGGAGACCTGGCAGGGCTTCGTGTTCGTCTGCCTCTCCCCGGACACGCCGCCGCTGTACGAATGGCTCGGTGACCTGCCACCACATCTCGAGCGCTTCGACTTCTCGCGGCTCCGGGTGGCCCATAGCGAGACGTATGAGGTCGAGTCGAACTGGAAGTTCATCGCTGAGAACTACAGCGAGTGCTACCACTGCCCGGGTATCCACCCGCAACTGAACAAGCTCACGCCATATGACGTCGGCGGCGACTTCGCCCCGACCGGTCCGTGGCAGGGCGGCTGGATGGAGCTCGTCGACGACGCCGAGACGATGGCGATCGACGGCGGGCACCGCCATGGCCGGCCGCCGATCCCGGGCGTGACGGCGGTCGACGAGCGGCGGATCTACTACTACCTGATCTGGCCCTCGACGTTCGTGTCGATCCATCCCGATTACCTGCTGATCCACCGACTCGAGCCGGCTGGTCCGGATCACACCCGCGTGATCTGCCAGTGGCTCTTCGAGCCGACGACGATCGCTGCGCCCGACTTCGACCCATCCGATGCCATCGCCTTCTGGGACCTGACGAATAGCCAGGACTGGCACGTCTGCGAGCTCCAGCAGCGCGGGACCCGCTCGCAGAGCTGGACAGCGGGCCGGTATTCAAACCAGGAGCCGAGCGTCCACGCGTTCGACCTCATGGCGGTCGATCGATACGCCAACGACGGCGTGAACTCGCAGCGCACGGTCCGATTGCGCTACGACGTGCCACCGCCTCTCGAGGGCGAGAGCTTCGAGGGCGGGATCGCCGCGGCTCGTCTGCCGCGCGCGACGCCCGCGGGCGCGACCCGGAACGCGGCACGGAGCAAGGCCAACAGCGGGACGGCAGCGACGCCATAGCGGCCGCCGTCCTGACGGCAAGATCGGCTCGGTCGCCGGTGGCCGCCGTTCCACATGAAGCGGCAAGAAATGCCGGGCGGCCCTAAAGGGGGACGACTCGGAAATGAGCGCGATCCCGCAGACGCGGTAAGGCGTCCGGTCGATGGCGTCGCCGCCGAGAGACGCGAGGCTCTGATCGCGTCCCGCCCTGGGACAGATCGGAGTCATCAGATGAATGTTTACTTCGCAGAGATCATCGCCGCGGAACGGTCGGCCGAGTTCGAGCGGGAACTCGCGCGTACCCGGCTGATCCGCGAGGCCCATCGCAGACGCGTGCCGCGTCGAGCGATGCGGTTCGTACGCGTGGGCGCGCTCGTCGCGGCCGGGACGTTCGTCGTCACGGTCTGGTCGGCGGTCGCCCCGTGAACGCCGTTGCCGCCCCTATCATCGACGGCATGTCCGGCCGTCTCGTCAGTCCGATCGTGGTCGGGCGCGAGACGGAGCTGGCGACGATCGCCGATGCCCTCGAAGTGGCGCGTTCCGGGAGCGCGACGACGCTCCTCCTTGCTGGCGAGGCCGGGGTCGGCAAGAGTCGTCTCGCCGGCGAGGCGATGCGCATCGCCCACGAGCGAGGCATGCAGGTCCTTCGTGGCGCGTGCATCAACATCGGGTCTGCCGGTGTCCCGTACGGACCGATCGTCGAGGCCCTTCGGGAGCTCCAGCGCGAGCTGCCGGCCGGCGAGATGGCGGAGCTCGTCGGATCGAGCGGTCCGGATGTCGCGAGGCTGCTCCCGTCACTCGGTGATGGCCGCGATCTGCCTGAGCCCACCGATCAGGGCCAGTGGTTGCAGGCGCGCCTGCTCGAGGCCGTCCTGGGCCTCATCCAGCGGCTTGCCGCCAGGGGCCCGGTGCTGTTCGTCGTCGAGGATCTCCACTGGGCCGACCCCGGGACACGGGAGACGTTGACATACCTGGTTCGGAACCTGCGCCCGGACGCCGTCGCGCTCCTCATGACGTACCGGTCAGACGAGCTGCACCGCCGCCACCCGTTGCTGCCGTGGCTCGCCGAGCTCGAGCGGACCGGGCGGGTCCAACGGATCGATGTCAGTCGGTTGCAGCCAGCCGTGACCCGCGAACTGCTCGCGTCCATCCTCGGAGAGGAGCCGGACGGCGACCTTGCCCGGCGGGTCGCCGAGCGTTCGGACGGCAACCCGTTCTTCATCGAGGAGCTTGCGATGGCGGAGCGGACGTCGGCCGACAGGGGCATGCCGCCGACGTTGCGCGACATCCTTCTTGCGCGGATCGCGGCACTCCCCGAGGCCGCTCAGGCAGTCGTCGGCGTGGCAGCGGTCGCCGGCCGGCGCGTCGACCACGATCTCCTCGCCGTGGTCGCGGGTCAGGACGAGTCGACGACGATCGCTGCGCTGCGCGACGCCGTCGGCCAGCAGGTCCTGATCGCCGACCAGGGCGCCGACCCTGATGGCTATGCCTTCCGCCACGCGTTGATGCAGGAGGCGGCATACGACGACCTGCTGCCAGGCGAGCGCCGACGTCTTCACCGGGCCTTCGCGGAAGCGGTCGCTGCCCGCGATGCCGGCAGTGGGGCGGCGGATGGAGCGGCGCACTGGGCGGAACTCGCCTATCACTGGTCGGCGACGCGGGACGACGATCGAGCATTGGAGGCCTCTGTCCGTGCCGGGATCGCGGCGATGGACGCCTACGCCTTCGCGGACGCCCTGCGGCATTTCGAGACCGCCCTCGACCTGTGGTCGAGCGTCGACGAGCCCGAGGCCGTCGCTGGGCTCGACCTCGCGTCACTCCTTGATCTGGCCTCGTGGATCGCTTCTCTGGACGGCCAGACACGGCGGGGAGCCAGCCTCCGTGAGGCGGCGATCGCCGAGCTCGACCCGGAGGCCGACCCTGTCCGTGCCGCGCTCTGGCATGAGCGGCTCGGTCGTCAGCGCTGGCTCGCGGCGGACACGGCGGGAGCGCTGAACGCCTACGACACTGCCATGGCGATGGCCGCCGCCCCGAGCCCTGCTCGTGCACGCATCCTGTCCGGCTACGGCCAGCTGCTCATGCTTCTCGATCGGTGGGACGAATCGCGCGAGCTGTGCGAGGAGGCGCTGGCCCTCGCGCGATCTGCCGGTGATCGCCAGGTCGAGGGCCATGCGCTGTGCACGCTCGGACCCGACTACGCGGCGCTCGGCAGTCCCGAAAAGGGTATCGCCGCCATCGAGGAGGCACATCGGATCGCTGTCGAGATCGAAAACCTCGATGACGTCGGTCGGTCGACCGTCAATCTCGTCAACACGCTGCTCTACAGCGGCCGGGCGGAGCGGGCCACGGTCGTCACGCGCGAAGGGGTTGAGGAGGCCCAGCGTCTGGGCATCGCCAGTTCCTATGGCATCTACATCGCGCACGAGGGTGTCCAGGCCCTGAACGACGTCGGGCGATGGAGTGAGGCCGTCGACCTTTCGAGCGACGCGTTCGCCCGCCAGAATCTCGAGCCTCACCTCGACCGCTACGGGTTGGCGCGGCTGGTCCCTCTCCTGGTGTCGATGGGAGCTCCCGAAGCCCGAGAGCGACTCGATCAGCTCGGCAGGCTGCTCGAGGGTCGCCCGTCGGAAGGCCAGTTCTCCATGCCCTACCTCATGTCCCGAACCGAGTTCGAGCTCTGGGAAGGGCGCCCTGCCGATGCGCTCCAGACGGCACAGCGCGGCCTCGCAGGGCTCGATGTGACGGGGTTGGTCTGGTCCGGCCTGCGGCTGGCTGTCCTGGCGGCACGCGCCGCGGCGGAGCTTGCCGAGGTCTCGCGCGCACGCCACGAGGACGGCTCGGGATCGGTCGCGCGAGCCGGCTGGGACGCGTTGACCGAGGCGTTGCAAGCCGCGGCAGCGGCAGGTGCGTTCACGGGACGGGATGCGTCGGCCGACGCCCAGATCCAGTCCGCACTCGCGGCGATCGAGGCCGA
>JBKPMM010000218.1:0-21569 GCA_046732155.1 Chloroflexota bacterium
CGACCTCCGAGCCGATCCATCCGCCGCCGATGACGACGATGGTCTCCGCATCGCTGGCCTCGTCCCGGATCCGGTCCGCGTCCGCCATCGTCCGCAGCGTCTCGATGCCATCGAGGTCCGCGCCGGGGAGGTCGAGTCGTCGGGGTGTCGCACCCGTGGCGATGAGAAGTCGGTCGAAGCCGATGCGCTGATCTCTGGATCGCACCTCGCGTCCGTGCGGATCGATGCGTTCGACCCGACGCCCCGTGATCAGCTCGATGTCGTTCTCGGCGTAATAGTCGGACGCGTGGACGTGCAGGTCCTTCTTCGCCTCGCCCCGGAGATACGTCTTGGACAGCTCCGGGCGCTCGTATGGCCGCTCGCTTTCCTCGCCGATCAGGACGATCCGGCCGTCGAAGCCCTCCTTGCGGAGCGCTGCCGCGGCACTCGCCCCGGCCAGGCTCGCGCCGACGATGACGTGGGTCGTGGTCGTCATCCCTCAGGCCTCCTTGGCGCGATAGCGCATGAACAGGTGATCGGCCGAGCGACGCAGCGAGGCGAGCTCGAGCCAGCGGGCATCAGTGGGTGGTAATGCGACGCCCTCGACCAGCCCGAGGCGTTCTGGTGATCCGCGCCCGACGATCTGCGGTGCCAGGGTCAGGAACAACTCGTCGAGAACGTCGGCAGCGACGACCTGACCGAGTAGATGTGGCCCGCCCTCGGTGAGGATCAGCCGAGCGCCGCGGCGCGCGGCGAGCTCGGCGACGTGGCGGCCCGTGATCGGTCCGTCGGTCTCGATCGACTCGATCGATACATGCTCGGCGATCCCGGCGGCTCGGACGCGCTCCGCCCCTGCCGGCGTGGTCACGATGATCACCGGAACGGTGGGGTCGCTCAGGCCATGGTGGTCGACCGGGATGTCGCCGCTTCCGGTCACGATCACCGTCGTCGGTCGCTTCGGCAGGCCCATCGTGGCGCGCCACGCGGCGAACGCCGCCGCGGACCCTGGGTGGACGTGTTCCGCGATCCAGCGGTGGTCGTCGGAGCCGCGCAGCGTGCCCGCACCCACGACCACCATGTCGGCGAGGGCCCGCAGGAGGCCCATCACGAACCGGTCCGGCTCGTGGAACCCGCTGATGAGCCCGCCACCGGCCAAGTCGCCTTCGCCGAGCGCGACGATCCCGTCGATCGTCGAGACGAAGTTCGCGATGACCGTCGGTCGGTCGCCGCGAAGCGGGATCGTGAGTACGCCGCCGTATCGGCGCTCGAGCTCGGGTGGCATGCCGAGACCGCGAAGGTCGGGCGCACCGTCGCGAGGTGGCGTTTCTGCGAGGACGTCGAGTGGCATCCGGCGGTCGGTCATCGCGCTCTCCGATGTCAGCGTGGGCGCCGTCATCGATCGCCCCGACGAACGCCGCTGATGTCGAAGAACTCGCTGCGAAGCGCCGGGTCGGTCTCGTACGCGCCGCGATAGGCGGTCGTCCGTGTCATCGCGCTGTCCTCGCGGACGCCGCGCATCTGGGTGCAAAGGTGATGGGCCTCGAGATACACCGCAACGCCATGGGCATCCATCAGGCGCATCAGTTCGTCGGCGATCTGGTGGGTCATCCGCTCCTGGACGCCGAAGCGTCGGGTCAGGACACGGACGAGCCGCGTGAGCTTGCTGATCCCGATGATCTGCTCGTGAGCGACGTAGGCGACGTACGCGCGACCGTAGAACGGCATCGCGTGGTGCTCGCACAGCGAGTAGAACGGGATCGGGCCCTCGACGATCTGCGCGAGCTCACAACTCGCGCCGCCGTGGCACTCGGTCGGGAACGCGGTCAGGAGCTTGGGGTCGCCCTCGTAGCCCTCGGTGGCATCGAAGAGGGCTTGCAGGAAGCGGCGCGGGGTCGCCTCTGTGCCCGGCGTGTCAAGGTCGAGCCCGGCAGCGCCGAAGATCTCCGCGACATACCGCTCGAAGCGCGCGCGGTCCGCATCGGACAGCGATCGCGGCAAGGTGAGGGTCTCGTCGAGGTCGTCGGGTTCGTCGAGCGTGCTCACGCCTCGCAGATGCGGATGGGGGGCAGTCATGATCATCCTTTGGTCGCTCTATAACAACGAGATGTTTATTATAGAAGCGGGCGGGAGGTCGCGTCAATCGCCGGCCGGACCGACGCCGGCGACGAGGGTACGATTGCCATCCGGGAGGCGGTCATCGCGTCGCGGGGTCGACCCTCTTCGGTGCGCCACGGACCGCAGGCCCCGAAGAGGACGACCACCATGGCAAGCACCGCCCCCGATCGACTGCGCGACGAACTGCTCGAGCTCATCCGCGAACGCGAACGTGACGGCATCCGCGGTCTCGCGGACCGCGTGGGTCCCGCGGAATGGGCAGACCTCATCCCGCAGCTCGAACCCGGCGAAGTCGCGGTGCTCCTGCATTGGCTCCCGGATGAGGAGATCCCTGAGATCTTCGAGGAGCTCGACCCGTCGACGGCCGCCCATCTCCTGCGGAGCCTGAGCCGGAACGAGGCGGCCGAGGTCCTCGGCGGGATGGACCCCGACGACGCGGCCGACGTCATCGAGAACCTGCCGCCCGAGGACGCCAGCCAGATCCTGGTCCGGATGAAGCCCGAGGATGCCGACGAGCTTCGATCGCTCGCCGACTACCCGCCGGACTCGGCGGGCGGCCTCATGACGCCGGAGTTCGTGGCGGTCACCCCGGACGCGAAGGCGTCGGAGGCGATCGCGGCGATCCGGCGGCTGATCGACACGGCAGAGACCGTCAGCTACGTCTACGTCATCGACGCCGAACGCCGCCTGCTCGGCGTGCTGTCGCTCTACCGGCTGATGCTCAGCGCCGCCGACACTCCGGTCGTCGAGCTGATGGCGCCCACGACGGTCCGCGTCCAGGCCACGACAGACCAGGAGACAGCCGCGCGCCTGCTGACCGACCGAAATCTGCTGGCGATCCCGGTGGTCGACGACGTTGACAGGCTCCTCGGGATCATCACCGAGGACGACGTCGCGGACGTCCTGCAGCAGGAGGCGACAGAAGACATCGAGCGGCTCGGTGGTTCCGAACCGCTGGCGCTCCCATATCGACTCGCAAGCGTGCCGCTTCTCTTCCGCAAGCGGATCGGCTGGTTGCTCCTCCTCTTCGTCGCCGAGGCGTACACCGGGACCGTGCTGCGCGACTTCTCTGATGAGCTGTCGGCCGTCGTCGCCTTGAGTTTCTTCATCCCACTGCTGATCGGGACCGGAGGGAACGTCGGCAGCCAGACGGTGACGCTTATCGTTCGCGCGATGGCCCTCGACGAGCTGTCGCTCCGTGACGTCGCGTGGATCGCGTTCAAGGAGTTGCGCGTCGGCCTGCTGCTCGGCGCCGTCATGGCGCTCGTCGCGTTCGGACGCGCGCAGTTGCTCGGTGTGGGGATCGATGTCGGGCTCGTCGTCGCCACGACGATCCTGGCGATCTGCCTCTGGTCCGCGACCGTCGCAGCGATCCTGCCGCTGACGCTGCGCCGGCTGCACATCGATCCGGCCGTCGTGTCAGCACCGCTCATCACGACACTGGTCGATGGGACGGGCCTCGTGATCTATTTCACGATCGCGCGGATCCTGCTGCACCTGTGACCGACCCGGTCGCGCCGACCCCCTCCTCTTAGGGTACCGCGCTCCTGGGGGCTTGCCGCAAGACCGGGGGCGTGCGCTAGAGTCGCCGACCTTCGGCGGGGAATCAGGGATGTGGGGGGTCGACGACATGCGTGTCTTGCTGACGGCGTGGGGCTCGAGAGGCGATATGGAGCCCCTGGCGGGACTGGCGCTGCGGTTAGGCGAACTCGGGGTAGAGGTACGGGTATGCGCGCCGCCCGACGAGGAGTTCGCCGAGCTCTTCGGTCGGGTCGGTGTGTCGGTCACCCCGCTCGGCCCGTCGACCCGGTCGATCGCCGCCGGCCTGAAGGCGCCGTCTCCCGACGCGGCGTTCCGGCTCGCGGCGGAGCTCGTCGCCGCTCGGTTCGCGACGCTGCCAGCCGCGGCGGAGGGCTGCGACGCGATCCTCGCGACGGGCCTCATGCCGGCCGGCGCCCGATCGGTCGCCGAAAAGCTCGGCATCGGCTACGTGCTCGCGACCTTCCACATCTTCGGGCTGCCATCGCGGCATTTCACGCCTGCCGCGCGGCCCGGCAAGCAGTCACCGGAGGGCGAGACGGACAACCGTGTGCTGTGGCGTCAGGATGCCGAGCGGGTGAACGCGCTCTACCTCGAGCCGCTGAACGAGGGGCGTGCGGGCATCGGTCTGCCTCCGGTCGATGACGTACGCGATCACGTCCTCGGCGACACCGTCTGGCTCGCGGCTGATCCGCTCCTTGCCCCATGGAAGGACCTCACCGATCTCGACATCGTCCAAACGGGTGCCTGGATCCTGCCGGATGAGCGGTCGCTTCCGGTCGAGCTCGAGGCGTTCCTCGACGCAGGCGGACCGCCCGTGTACGTCGGGTTCGGCAGCATGGCGATGCGCTCCTCGACGGACCTCGGCACGGTGGTCCTCGAGGCTTGCCGCGCTCATGGACGTCGCGTCGTTCTGAGCCGAGGCTGGGCCGACCTCGCGGCGTCTGACAGCGATGACGACGTCATCATCGTCGGCGACGTGAACCACCAAGCGCTGTTCCCGCGGGTCGCCGCGGTCGTCCATCACGGTGGCGCGGGCACGACGACGACGGCCGCGCTTGCTGGTGCCCCGCAGGTGATCGTGCCCCAGATCGTCGATCAGCCCCATTGGGCGCGACGCGTCGCCGAGCTCGGGATCGGCGCGGCGCACGACGGTGCGGTCCCGTCGGTGGATTCCCTCTCCGATGCACTCGCGACGGCCCTTGCTCCGGACACCCGCGCACGCGCGGCCGCCGTGGCACCGCGCATCCGCACGGATGGGGCGACTGTCGCCGCGAAGGGTCTTCACGAGGTCCAGTAGCGAGCTGACAAAGAACCGCGACGGTTCCCTCGGGTTGCACAAGGATCGCTGTTGCATAACCAGCGCTGACGGTGCAAGCTATGCATGTGAACCGCCGCATCTTCTCCGCCGAGTCGAAGAAGAAGCTCTGGCGGCCCTGCCGGGAGGCACGGGCCCTGGGGCGCTGACCGGCGCGTTCGTCAGGACGACCGGGGCCTCCAGGGACGGAGGCTCCAGGGGCCGCGGCACCGATCGGTGACCGCGGCTATTTCTTTGTCCTGAACCTCCCCACCTGGCGGCCCTCGAAGTAAGCGAGGGACCAGACATGCAGCAGCCACGCATCACGATCGTCGGCGATGGCCGCCTTGGGTGGGCGATCGCCGCCGTCGCATCCGACCGCGGCCTACGCACACCGGTCGTGGGCCGCCCGCCAGGTCGACGCCATGACCCCACGGTGTTCGCCGGCGTCGACGTCGTCGTCGATGCGACCGTCGGGCCGGCCCTCGCCAGCAACGTGGCGGCGGCGCTCGAGGCAGGTGTGCGGAGGTTCGTCCTCGCGACCACTGGCTGGGCCGATCAGCGCGAGGCCGTCGAAGCCAGCCTCCGAGCGGCGGGCGCCAGCGCCGTGGCGGCCAGCAACTTCAGCCTCGGTGTGGCTCTGTTCGGACGACTCGTAGCGGTCGCCGCTGAGCTGTACGGCTCGATCGATGGCTTCGATCCGTACATCCTCGAGTGGCACCGGCGGGGCAAGGTCGATCGGCCCTCTGGTACCGCTCTGGAGCTCGGAGGACGGCTGGCGAGCCACCACCCTGGGCTCCAGACGGTCGACGAGCTCGACATCGTGTCGCTGCGCGCCGGAGCATCGCCGGGCATGCATCTCGTCGGGTTCGATGCGGCTGGTGAGTCGATCGAGCTCCGCCACACGGCGCGCGATCGCTCGACGTACGCGGCCGGCATCCTCGCGGCCGCTGACTGGCTGACCCGCGCACCACGGACAGCAGGGATCCACCCCTTTGACGCCGTCATCGACGAGCTGCTGGCGCGGCCGTCTATCGCCGCCTGATCCCCGCACGACTCCAAGGAGACCGATCATGACCAGCTCGAACCGTCCGCTCCTGCACGGTGCGTTCACCGCTCTTGTCACGCCGTTCCGCCCCGATGGGGCTCTCGATGAAGGCGCTTTCCGCCAGCTCGTCCGGTGGCAACTCCTGGCCGGTATCGATGGACTCGTCCCGTGCGGCACCACCGGCGAGGCACCGACCCTCAGCAGCGAGGAGCGCGAGCGCGTCATCGCGGCCACCGTCGAAGTCGCTTCCGAACGGACCTGGCGCGACCGGGTCCGCATCGTGGCCGGCACGGGCACCAATGACACCGCCGCCACGATCGCCGCCACACGCCGCGCAGCTGCCCTTGGGGCCGACGCCGCGCTCGTCGTCGCCCCGTACTACAACCGGCCGGACGGGCGGATGCTCGAGGCGCACTTCCGGGCGGTCGCTGACGAGGGCGACCTCCCGATCGTCGTGTACAACGTCCCGTCACGTACAGGCACCAACGTCGACGCCGCCACCTTCCTGCGCCTGGCCGAGCATCCCCGGGTGATCGCGGTGAAAGAGGCCAGCGGCAACCTCGAACAGATCGCGCTCATCTGCCGCGAGCGACCGGCCGATGTCGCGGTCCTCGCTGGCGACGATGCGTGGACGCTGCCCATCCTGGCGCTGGGCGGCGACGGCGTCGTATCGGTGGCGAGCAACGAGATCCCGGGTGAGCTTGTGTCGCTGTGCGCCGCGGCCGGGGCCGGCGACTGGGAGACCGCGCGTCGGATCCACGAGCGATGGCTTCCGCTGTTCCTCGCCAACTTCCGGGGTGCGCCGAACCCGGTCCCCGTCAAGGCGGCCATGGCACTGATGGGTCTTCTCGAGGATGACGCGCTTCGCCGGCCGCTGCTTCCGCTGACGGACGACGCCCGGGCCGCGCTCGCGCTGACGCTTCGCTCGGCCGGGCTGGTCGAGTTGCGCGGCGGGCGGATCAGCCAGGCGCGAGAGGCGATCGCGTGATGGCCGTGCAGGCCGCCGCCATCGATGTCCTTGATGGTCTCGAGGCTGGGCGGCTCCGCGCCGCCCGTCCGGATCCCGCCGCTTCGGCTGGCTGGCGCGTCGACGCCGCGGTCAAGGCAGCCATCCTCGATGCATTCCGCGACCGGACGAGCGCCGATTGGGAGGCTGGGCCGCTGACCTTCCGCGATCGCGCCGCGCTGGGCCCGCGCGACGTTCGAGGGCGGCCATGGCGGGTCGTTCCCGGCGGGACGGCCATCCGCCGCGGCGCATATCTCGGCGACGACGTGGTGGTGATGCCGCCGTCATACATCAACATCGGCGCTTGGGTGGGCGACGGGACCATGATCGACTCACACGTCCTCGTCGGGTCGTGCGCACAGGTGGGCTCGCGCGTCCACCTTGCCGCCGGCGTGACCCTCGGCGGCGTCCTCGAGCCCCCCGGTGCGCGCCCGGTCATCGTCGAGGATGACGCCTTCATCGGCGCGGGCAGCTCGCTGCTCGAGGGAGTATTGGTCGGTCGTCGGGCGGTCATCGGGGCCGGCGTCGTCCTCACTGGCACATCGCGTCTCTACGATCTTGTCCGCGAGACCGTCCACGTCGGCACGAGTCATGCGCCACTGATCGTCCCATCCGATGCAGTCGTGGTGCCAGGCGCCCGAGCCCTCGGCGGCTCGTTCGCCGGCGGTCATGGCCTCGCGGTCGCGGCAGCCATCATCGTGAAGGACCGTGACGCCGGGACCGACGCCCGGGTGGCACTCGAGGACGCGCTCCGGTGAGCGTCGGCGGTATCGGCGGCACGGCCGGTTCATCGAGCTCCAACGAGATCCTGGCGGGGCGCCGACTTGGCGGCGTCGATCCGGAAGACCTCGCCGAGCGGTTCGGTACCCCGCTCTACGTGTACGACCTGGATGTCGTGACGCGACAGGTCGACGCGCTGACCGCCGTCCTGCCGCCCGGGTTCGAGTTGGCGTATGCGGTCAAGGCCAACCCGGCCCTTGGCGTCGTCGGCCATCTCGCCGGACTCGGGCTCGGCGCTGACGTGGCGTCCGCTGGCGAACTGGAGACGGCACAAAGGGCAGGCATCCCGCCAGAGCGGATCGTGATGACCGGCCCCGGCAAGCGCGACGAGGAGCTACGCCGTGCGGCGAGGGCTGGCCTCCGCGCGATCACCGTCGAGTCGCCACGTGAGCTTCTGCGTCTCGAGCGGATCGCCTGCGAGGAAGGCCGGCGGGTGCCGATCCTGTTGCGGGCAGCGACATCGAGTCGAGCACCGGCCGAGCGCGTGCGCCTGGTGGGGACGGGCGGGACCGGCAAATTCGGGATGGACCCCCGGGACCTTCTGAGCTCCGCTCGACACGCCTCGCGCTCGCCTCACCTCGACCTAGTCGGCCTGCACGCGTTCGGGGCCTCGAACGTCGTCGATGCAGCGGCGCTGGCTACGCATGTCGCGACCACGATGGCGACCGCTCGCGAGCTTGCTCGGGCCGCAGACTTCGACCTTCGCCTGGTGGATGTCGGCGGGGGTCTTGGGATCCCCTACCAGGAAGGTGACACGTCGCTTGACTTGAACGAGTTCGGGCAACGTCTTGCGATGCAGGCGGACGCGTGGGGAACTGATCGATCCGTCATGCCCACCGTGCTGTTCGAGCCAGGTCGATTCCTGGTCGGGCCCGCGGGCGCCTACGTGGCTCGTGTCGTGGACCGCAAACGCGGCGAGTGCGGAGAGATCGTGATCCTGGATGGCGGGATCCACCACGCCCTGCGTCCTGCCCTCGTCGGCCAGCCGCACCGAGTGATCCTGCTTGGACCGGAGCAGACCGCCGCAGCCGTCGGCCCGGTCACGATCGCGGGCCCGCTCTGCTCCGGGCTGGACGTCAT
This sequence comes from Chloroflexota bacterium, assembly GCA_046732155.1. GTDB lineage: Bacteria > Chloroflexota > Limnocylindria > Limnocylindrales > CSP1-4 > SPCO01. The sequence continues at coordinate 8,845 of JBKPMM010000218.1, forward strand.
CGTCGCCGATGTCAGCATGGCCCTGCCGATGCCTGGCGATCTCCTCGCGATCCTCGACCTCGGCGCCTATGGATTCACCGAGTCGATGCCCTTATTCCTCTCCCACCCGATCCCGGCGGAGATAGCGATCCGGGACGGTACGGCAGCCATGCTCCGGCCGCGTCTCGAGCCTCACACGTGGCTCGACCTTCAGATGCTGCCGGTCTTTGGTCGAGCGGACCGCGACGAGCCTTGACCCGCAGTCTCACTCGGTGGTCGGCTTTTCGGCCGACCGTGTGGAGGCGGTCGTCGCCCGATCGATGCCGGCACGTAGTGACGGTAGGACCTGCTGTTTACGAAACGGTGGCAACCACGCGGCACGGAGCGACGGCATGTTCACGATGTACCGCTAACTGCCGCCAAGTAGTGTGGCATCGGCGGTACAGCAAACGGTACGTTCTCGCTAACTGATTCACGCACAGTGTGAACCCGGGCCGTGGCGACTCATCGACCGTGAGCTGGAAGATGTGCGGCCGTGAGTGATCTCCGACAGCGTCGAGGTCCAGATCGCCGCGCGCGATCTCGTCGAGGTCGACCTTCAGTACACTCCGCGGGAGGAACTGGCGCCTTCCGACAGAACATCCGCTCTGGGCTCTAGTCGATGCACGCTTCTCCCCTCGGCCATCGAGACACCCGGGACCGCCAATTCCACCTGCTCCAGCTGATTCGGGAAAAGGGCGAAGTCTCGCCGATGCAGCTGCATGCGGTCCTGGACGTGTCCTTGGAGACAGTGCGTCGGGACTTACGAGCACTCGAGTCACAGGGCCTCATCCGTCGTAGTTACGGACGAGTCGCTCCGGTGGAGAGTGGGGCCTTCGAGACGTCGCTCGCGATGCGCAGCCTGATCAACCCGGAAGAGAAGGGGCGCCTTGCCTCGGCCGTCGTCTCGCGCCTCGATGAGGCCCAGATCATCTACCTAGATGAGGGCTACACCGAGCAACTCATCGCCCAACGCCTTCCTGACAACGTCCGGATGACCGTCGTCACGCCTGCACTGCCGGTCGCCACGATGCTCGCCTCCCGACCAAACGTGCAGGTGATCATCCTTGGTGGGAGGGTTCGCGGTAACACCCTCGGCGTGGTGGACACGTGGGCAGTCGATATGCTGCGAGAGCTGAACTTCGACCTGGCGATCATCGGCGCCAACGGCGTGTCGCTCGAACACGGGATGACGACGCCAGACCAGGCCGTTGCCGCGGTCAAGGCGGCAGCGATCGAGAGCTCGGCACGGCGGATCTTCGTGGGTGCACACCACAAGTTCGGAAACAGGACGTTCGTGACGTTCGCTCACTTCAGCGACTTCGAGCTCATCATCACCGGCCAGGAGCTCAGCGCAACCTGGACGAGCCGGCTCCTGGCCGCGGGCGCTCCGCTTGTGAAGGTCTGAGGCGAGACGCTCAGGTCGGGGGACGATGCGGCGTTACGCCGAGATCGAATCCTTCGAAGCGTGGTGAGTGGGCGCCACGTGGCCGCCGTCCGATCTCCGGAGCGGATCACCGGGATTCGTCGACCGCCGAATCCACAGTCATCGGTCATCCAGCGGCCACGACCAGACGCACGCAGTCCTTTGACGCCCGTTTCCCACCGGCTGGGGCCGCCGCGCCGACGCGTTCGAAATAGTCAAGAAACACTCACTCCGGCGACCACAATAAGTATCGCAGTTGCTTTTGGTGTGTGTTACAGATGCCAGCCTGGGGTCATCGCCCATGGGCGGGATCGCCGTCCAGTCCGAGCATGCGAGAGGAGCGAGACGCATGAAGGAGAACCCGGCGCGGACGCAACCCTGGCTCAAGATCATGACGAGTGCTGTCGCCGCGGTCGTCATCGCAGCCGCGTGCTCGAGCGGCTCACCGTCGGGCAGTACAGCGCCGACCGCGGGTGGTGGGGTCCCCTCGGCCGGGGGCGCCAGTCCGGCGTCCTCAGGCGGCGCGACGGGCACCGTCACTGTCGGGATGGTCGGCAATCCACAGATGAAGGAACTCGAGCAGCTCAAGGGCGAGTTCGAGTCGAGTCACCCCGGGATCACCCTGAACCTCCTGGTGCTCCCCGAGAACGAGATCCGGTCCAAGGTCACGACAGACGTCTCCACCGGCGCGGCCACGTTCGACGCAGTGACCATCGGCATGTTCGAGGTGCCGTTGTTCGCGAAGCAGGGCTGGATCGACGAGCTCGGCTCCCAGCTCGATGCCGACCCCGCGTACGACAGCGCCGACTTCTTCAAGTCGGTCCGTGACGGCCTGAGCTATAACGGGAAGCTGTACGCCGCTCCGTTCTACGGCGAGAGCAGCACCCTCTTCTACCGCAAGGACCTGCTCGACGCAGCGGGCGCGACGATCCCCGACAAGCCCACCTGGGACGACGTCGTCGCGGCGGCCAAGAAGGCCAATGATCCATCTGCGAACCAAGCCGGCATCTGCCTTCGTGGGTTGCCCGGCTGGGGCGAGATGGGTGCCCCGCTCGGCACCGTGATCAACACCTTCGGCGGGCGCTGGTATGACGCGGGATGGAACGCACAGCTGACCTTCCCGCAGACCACCGAGGCGATCAAGTTCTACATCGACACGGTCAAGACGTACGGCGAGCCGGGCGCCGTCCAGTCGGGCTTCACCGAGTGCGAGACGCTGATGGCCCAGGGCAAGGCGGCCATGTGGTACGACGCCTCGTCGGCGGCCGACTTCCTGTTCGACTCCAAGCAGAACAGCAAGGCCGACCAGATGGGCATCGCCTATGCCCCGACGAAGGTCAAGAGCCCCAGCGGATGGCTGTGGGCGTGGGCCTTCGCGATCGAGTCCACCTCGAAGAACAAGCCGGCCGCCCTCGAGTTCGTGAAGTGGGCGACGAGCAAGGACTACGCCCTCCTGGTCAACCAGAAGACCGGCAGCTGGGGCGGTGTCCCGTCGGGCTCGCGAAAGTCGCTGTACGACAACGCCGGCTACAAGGACTACTCCAAGGCGTTCGGACCGGTCGTGGTCGACTCGCTCAACACGGTCGACCCGCTCCACGCCACGAACTTCCCGGACACCCCATACACCGGGATCCAGTTCGTCCAGATCCAGGAGTTCCAGGATCTAGGGACCAAGTGCACCCAGGAGTTCGCCGCGGCGATCACGGGTTCCGAGTCGGCGGACGATGCCATCGGCAAGTGCCAGAAGCTCGCGGATGACGTCGCCGTCAGCGGGGGCTACAGGTAGGGCACGGGCCACCGGCGTGGATCCGCGGGCGGCTTGGACCTCCTCCTCGAGCCGCCCGCGGGTCGAATCCATGAGCACTGTCCTTGCGCAGTGCTTGATCGGGCATGGGGATGACGACGACGGTCGTTGCCGTCGAGGAGGGTTGACGTGAACCAGGGAGAGCTGACGCTCCCGGCGACCCGTGCTTCCGGGCTCGGGTTCGCCGGCCGCATCCGTCGCAGCGGCCTCATCGCTCCAGCGCTGATCTTTGCCATCGTCGTGACCCAGGCGCCGTTCGTCCTGACGATCTGGTTCAGCCTGCAGAAGTGGAACCTGCTCCGCCCCGAGAACAGCAAGTTCAACGGGATCCAGAACTACATCGATCTGTTCCAGGTCGGTGATTTCGTCCCGGCGCTCATCAACACCGTGATCATGACGTCCACCGCGGTCATCGCCTCCCTGCTGCTGGGCTTGTTGATGGCGGACCTCGTCAATGCTCGGTTCCGCGGTAGGGACATCGTCCGGACACTCCTCATCACGTCATTCCTTGTGATGCCCGTGGTGGGAGCTCTCGGCTGGAAGACCACGATGCTCAACCCCGTGTTCGGCGTCGTCGATTGGGTCCTGACAAGCGTCGGTCTGCCGCGAGTCGACTGGTTCGCATCGATGCCGCTGCTGTCCGTGACGTGGATCGTCATCTGGCGGTGGGCGCCGTTCATGATGCTCATCCTCCTCGCCGGTCTCCAATCCTTGAGCGACGAGGTCCGCGAGGCGGGCAAGGTCGACGGAGCATCGACGTGGCAGGAGTTCCGCTACATCGAATTGCCGCACCTCAAGGGCTACATGCAGCTGGCAGTCCTCCTCGGGACGATCTACATCCTCGCGGAATTCGATGTGATCGCGATGACGACCCAAGGTGGGCCCGGCACGGCCACGACCAACCTGCCCTGGCTCATCTACCAGAAGATCTTCTACGGGTATGACGTTGGCCACGCGGCGGCGATGGGCGTGCTCGTCGTTGCGCTCACCTTCGCGTTCGCCACGATCTTCATCCGCACGCTCGGCCAATTGATGAGGGGGAATCAGCGATGACGTCGGCGGTCAGGTCTCTGCTTCCCGGTCGCCGCGGTGCGGGCGGCACGCACGCGTCATCGCACGTCGAGCGGGCAGGTCCGATCCGGACGGTTGCGGCGTGGGTGCTTGGCATCCTGTTCTTCTTCCCCGTGTTCTACCTCGTCGTGACAGGGTTCAAGACCGAGGCGACAGCAGTCCTGCTCCCGCCGAAGATCCTGCCCTTCGGCGACGCGCTCCCCTTGTCATTCACGCCAACGCTCGAAAACTTCCGTGAGGTCTTCGACCGCGGATTCGGACCGTTCGTGCTCCATTCCGTGGTCGCGGTGGGGGTCTCGACCGCGATCGTGATGGCACTCGCGATCCCGTGCGCGTTTGCGCTCGTGTGGCGGCCAGGAAAGAAGAACCAGGACGTCCTGTTCTTCTTTCTGTCCACGAAGTTCCTCCCCGCGGTCGGTGTGATCATCCCGATCTTCGTGATCGCCCGGAACCTCGGTTTGATCGACAACCTGATCGCGCTGGTGATCGTGTACACGGCGATGAATCTGCCGATCTCGATCTGGCTCTTACGCTCGTTCTTCGACGAGATCCCAGTCGACGTGATGCAGGCTGCACGCGTTGATGGCGCAAGCCTCCGTCACGAGCTCCAGGACATCGCGATCCCGATGACGCTACCCGGCATCGTCGCGACGATCTTCATCTGCCTGATCTTCGGCTGGAACGAGTTCTTCCTCGCCGTGAATCTCATGGCCACGCGAGGAGCCACTGTGCCGATGTTCATGATCTCGTTCGTCACGTCGGAGGGACTCTTCTGGGCCAAGCTTGCCGCCGCCGGAACGATGGCCATGCTGCCAGTGGTCATCCTCGGCTGGCTCGCACAGAAGCAGCTTGTTCGAGGTCTATCCCTCGGCGCCGTCAAATAGCCGAGGCCGAGGCAGACTGGCGATGCGCGCGTTCACGATCACGGCCGCCGGCGAGGGTGAAGTACGCGAGGTCCCAAGGCCCGATCCGGGGCCGGGCGAGGCGATCGTCAAAGTGGCCTACGTTGGGGTCTGCGGCACCGACTACCGCATCTTCCGAGGGGAGTTCAACTCGCGGTTTCCGCTCGTCAATGGGCACGAGTTTTCGGGCGTTGTAAGCGACATCGGCCCTGACGTCGTGGATTGGCAACCGGGCGACCGGGTCTCGGTCGACCCGACCCTTTACTGCGGTCACTGTTACCACTGCCTCCGCCGGCAATCCAACCATTGCGACCATTGGGGGGCGATCGGAGACACGCGCGAGGGCGCCCTGGCCGAGTACGTGCGGGTCCCCACGAGGAATCTCTACCGTGTCGACGATGAGGTAGGACTCGACGAAGCGGCGCTGACCGAGCCGCTTGCGTGCGTGGTGTGGGGCGTCGAGCGGCTCCGGTTGATGCCCGCCAGCTATGCCTTGATCTTCGGGGCGGGGCCGATCGGTTCGCTCCTCACGGGTCTGCTGAGTGCCAGCGGGACGGCGGAGGTCACGGTCGTCGACGTCATGGACTCGAAATTGGAGATCGCGCGCCGATTCGGGGCGTCGGCGACGTTCACGTCTGGCCCCGACCTCGACGCGATCCTTCGCGAGCGACGACAGGGTCGAGGGTATGACGCCGTGATCGATTGCACGGGCGTGCCGTCCGTCATCGAAGGTCTGTTCCGGCACGCGGGCCCCAATGCCCGGATCATGTTCTTCGGGGTCGCGCCTCCTGAAGCGAAGATCCCGATCAGTCCTTTCGACGTTTACCATCAGGATTGGGAGATCCTGGGATCGATGGCGATCAACTACACGTTCCAGCAGGCGCACGACTTGTTGCGTTCCCGGCGCATCGACGTGCAGCCCTTGATCACGGGTGTGGTCGACCTGGACGACGTGGGCGACATCCTGCGTCGACCCAAGGAGGCCGGCGAGCTCAAGACGCTTGTCGCTCCGAACGGGGTCTGAGGGAGCTGTAGAGGGTCGCAGCACGGCGGGCAAGCGCGACGCTCGTCACCCCGCGTCGCCCCTAGGGCTTCGCGTGTCGGTACCCCGCGCGAGCCGCTGCAGTCAGGTGGCGGCCACCTCCTCAGGCCGCCAGGATGGGAGCGCGCCACGGCGAGAAGCGACAAGCGCACCGAGGCGGTTCGCGAAGTCGAGCATCTCGTTCGGGCCTTCATGCCGAAGGAGCCCGTGGAGAAGGCCCGCCGCGAACGCATCGCCGGCACCAACCGTATCGACCACGTCGACGCCGACGCCGTCGACGGTGCGTTCCTCGCCGTCGACCCAGAGAGCAGCGCCCGCGCCACCGCGCGTGATGCACATCGTCTGGATCCCGTGCCGCGACGCCACTGCCGACGCGAGCGTCGAGCCGGCGTCTTTCGTGCCGAGGATGCTCGCAAGAACGTCAGCCTCCTGCTCGTTCAGCTTTAGGATCGTCGCGTCTGCCAGCAACTCGATCACGAGGTCGGGCGTCCAGCATCCGTCGCGGAGGTTGACGTCATATAGGCGATGCGCTGGACGGATATCGGCCGCGACCTGGTGGGTCAGCTCGCGAACCTGTGTGAACCGCTGCGCAAGCGTTCCGAACACCATGGCGTCAGGCATCCAAGCGCGTAGCCGGGCGACGAGCGCCTCGCCGCCGCGGATCGATTCGTAAGCAACCGGCGTGCGGATCGTGAACTGATGTCCCCCGTGACCATCGGCCGATACGGCGACCGTTCCAGTAGGCAGGTCAAACGCGGTCGTGATGAAGGTCGAGTCGACGCCCAGTGCGTCCGTGGCGACGAGGGCCGCGCGACCCAACTCGTCGTCGCCGACTGCCGTAACGAACGCCGTGCGGTGACCAAGACGATGTAGGTTGGCGACGACATTGAACGGGGCGCCGCCGAGCCGGGGGGCGTCCGGGAAGAGGTCCCACAGGAGCTCTCCGATGCCGAGGACCCGTCCGCCCGCTTCGTCCATCGGCTCAGACTATGCCCTCGGTCGGACTTTACACACGCGGCTACAACGAAACCGGTCGAGCGATCAGGCGGGTTCGGTGGCCCGCCTGCCGCGGTGTCACAGGCACGACATTCCGCACGCTGACGCTCCGCAGACCGCATGGAGACGATCCGCACCGGATGAAATGGCGGTAGGCCGCGACGGTACGATGATGGCCCTGGCTCAACACCAAGGCCATCTTGTGCGTGAAAAAGCTGGAGCCGACACTCGGATTTGAACCGAGGACCTGCTGTTTACGAAACAGCTGCTCTACCGCTGAGCTATGTCGGCGCGGGCCAAAGGATAGACCAAGACTCCGAACGGTCGGAAGCCCCGGCGAAGGTGCCCCGCCGTGATGGGAGGGGCCGACCGAGCGCGCGGGGCTGCCATGTCCAGCCAGGGCGATCCGACTTCGCCCTGGAACGGCGATCCGGTCGACTAGCGGCCGGCGATCGGGGCGAGGACCGTCAGGGTCCCGTGCATCCCGTCGTGGATCGTGCAGACGAACGGATAGCTACCCGGGGACGCAGACCGGAACGCGAGCTGGGCCGACTCACCCGGCTCGACGATGGTCGGCGTGGCGGCCGTGATCCCCGACGTGAAGACGAGGTTGTGCGCGAAGCTGGAGCCGTTGGTGAACGTCACATGAACGTTCACGCCGGCAGGCACCGAGACCTCCGAAGGCGTGAATGCAAGCTGGTCTCCGGCACCCGTCCGAACGCTGACGTCGACGGTCTTCGTCGCGGCGTTACCCGCGCCGATGGCACAGCCCGCGAGAAGGAACACCAACCCGAGCAGGCGTGCTCCTTCTCCGGCTCGTTCGGTCAGTGGATATCGACGCACGCCGTATAGGTCTTCAGGTCGTCGTTCGACTTGTGGATGTTCACCGCGAGCCCGCCCGCGAAGAGCTCACCGATCGACGCCGGGACGAGGGTCGTCGACTTGCCGGCTTTCACGTTCTCGAGCGGGTACTTCGGCTGCGGCGTCAGGTTGGCGCAGGTGCCAGGGTGGATGTGGGCCGGCATGTCGGGGTTGGCCCCTGGGTCGACGTCGATGTCGACCCGCGTCCGGCCCTCGACATCCGTGAACGACACGGACCCTGTCACGCCTGAGGCATTCAATGTCTGGAGCTGGATGACGCGGCTCGGAGACGCGGCAGGTGGTCGCACGGCGATCACGATCGCGGCACCGGCGACGACCGCGGCGACGGCGATGACGAGGACCAGCAGCCGGCTGGACGGGGCGCTTCGAGCAGGTGCGTCGGCGGTGGACGTCATGAGCGGACCTCGTGATGCGATCGAGGATGGGCGGCTGGGGCGGTCGCGCGAATGCGCCGCCGGGCGTGAGACTTGGTGGTCGGACGGGTGTCGGATGACTGTCCGCCGGCAGGCGATGTGATCCCGTCGGCGAGCATCGCAGCCATCTCGTCGGGATCCATCGGCCGTGCGAACAGGAAGCCCTGTCCGCGAGTGGCCCCGAGCGACTCGAGCGCCTTGCGCTGCTCTGCCGTCTCGATCCCCTCGGCGACGGTATCGAGGCGGAGCGTCGCGCTGAGATTGAGGATCGACCGGACGAGCGCGCTCGACTCCGTCCCCTCGTCGAGGCTGGCCACGAACGAGCGATCGATCTTGAGGATGTCGATCGGGAACTGGCGCAGATAGCTCAGCGACGAGTAACCCGTCCCGAAGTCGTCGATCGCGAGCCGCACACCGAGCCCCTTCAGTGCGCGGAAGACGCCGACCGTCGTCTCGACGTCACGAACGAGCGTCGTCTCCGTGATCTCGAGCGTCAGGCATGCCGGGTCGAGGCCGGTCGTCGCGAGGATGCGCGCGACGTCACCGACGAGGTCGGCATCGCCGATCTGACGGCCCGACAGGTTGACGCTGATCGTCAAGTCGGACCGGCCGCTCTGAAGCTGCCACTCGCGGGCCTGCCGGCAGGCGGTCTCGAGGATCCACCTCCCCAGCTCCACGATGAGACCCGACTCTTCCGCGAGCGGGATGAAATCCGAGGGCGGGATCGAGCCCCGCGTCGGATGCATCCAGCGCATCAGTGCCTCGGCACCCGTGACCTCGGCGGTCTCCATATCGACGATCGGCTGATACGCGACCTGGAGCTCGCCGCGCTCGAGCGCACCCTGGAGGTCGGCCTTCGACTCCATCCGCGCGACCGTCGCTTCGTACAGGCTGGCGTCGTACGTCGCGTGGCCGTCGCCGCCGCGTGCCTTCGCCGCGTACATGGCGATGTCCGCGCGACGAAGGAGCTCGTCCGCGTCGCCGCCATCGACGTCGTGGATCGCGATGCCGATGCTCCCGCGGACTGCCGTCTCGCGACCGTCGAGGTGGAAGGCGTCGGCGAGCGCCTTGAGGATCCGGTCGGCGGCGGTCTGGGCCTCGCGGGGATCGGTCTCCTCCACGATCACGGCGAACTCGTCACCGCCCAGGCGCGCTACGGTGTCACCAGCGCGGGTGGCCCCGACGAGTCGCTCGCCGACGAGCACCAGGAGTCGGTCGCCCTCGGCATGCCCGAGGCGGTCGTTCACGGCCTTGAAATCATCGATGTCGAGGTACAGCACGGCGGTCGGCGATGCGCCCCGCGATGCCCGCGCGAGCGCGTGGGCGAGTCGGTCGCGGAACAGGGAACGGTTCGCGAGCCCCGTGAGGACGTCGTGGAACGCCTGGTGCCGTAGCTGCTCCTCGAGCGCCTTGCGCTCGGTGATGTCGCGGTAGTTCACGACGACGCCACTGACGGCAGGGTCGTCAAGCAGGTTCTTCGCGATCGCCTCGAGCATCCGGTACGACCCGTCGCTATGACGGGCGCGGAACTCGAACGTCGCTTCAGCGCCGTCGACGCTCGCGACCTCATTGAGCCGTCGCTCGACCGCGGCGCGGTCATCGGGATGGATCGAAGCGGTCGCACGCCGGCCGATCGCTTCATCAGGCGACCGTCCGAGCACCCGTTCCGCCGCGGGGCTCTGGTACCTGATCAGGCCGTCAGCGCCGAGCACGGCGACGACATCCGACGCATTCCTGACCAGCGAGCGGAAACGCTCCTCGCTGCGCTGAAGGTCGACCATCAGCAGGCGCTCGGTGGTCGCCTGCTCCTGGAGACGGCGGTTCTGCGCCTCGAGCACACGGGACGTGCCGCCGAACGCGAGCACGATGAGCCCGCCCAGGACGCTCGACGCGATCAGCGCCAGGATGAAGACGCCGAGCCGCGTCGAGTCGACGCGCGATTCGATGCGTCGTGCGTCCTGGAAGACGTCATAGACGCCGATCGGATTGCCATCGACCATGCCGCGGATCGGGACGAACAGCTCGAGATAGCGGCGCGACAGGGTTGGATCGCCGCCCGGCTCGGCCTTCCCTTGCGGGGCGCCGCCCGCCCCGGCGTCGATGTAGCGCGCGACGCCTTCACCGGCGTAGGCACTGCCGAGCTCGCCGCCGATCGAGAATCGCCGACCGCGCAGGGTCGGGTCGCTCGAATAGACGATGCGCCCGTCGCGCGACCAGATGCTGATCCGGCGCAGCTCGCCGGATTGGGTAAGCCGCTCGAGCTGTTGATCGATGGCGGGGTCGCGGGTGGCCTCGAGATCGAGGCTCGTCTCACCGAGCGCCGGGTCGAGGTAACCGCGGACGATCGCCTCGACGTTCTGGACCGCTGATTCCTTGGCGCTTTCCCGAAGGGCGTCCGCCGCGCTGTTCGAGACGATGATCGCCATGACGACGATGACCGCGACGGCGGGGACGGTGACGAGCGCATGGAAGCTCGGCCGGCGCGAAAGACGCGGGGCCTGAAGGACAGCGGCGTTGGTGTCGAGCGATGCCACGGTGCTGCGGCGCACCGTACGTACGTCCGGCGTCGCTCCGCCATGGCCGATTGGTACCGGTCGGCCGCGACTCCTCGCATGCCGGTCCTGGCGGCCGTGCGCGTGCCGCGTTCGACGCCGTCCCTGGGCGCCTCAGGCGGTCAGGCGTCCGTGGCCGTGGTCGCCGGCGGACGCGGCGCCGGCGGGCGGTCCCAGCGCGGCTCGGTGAGATCGGCCCAGACCTCGGGCCCGCAGATGAACGGGTGCGCTCGTGGTGTCGGGACGCCATGATCCAGGAGATCGAGGACGACCGGTCGGATGTCCTCGAATGTCGACCAATCGCGGTACGGCCAGCCACGATCCGCGCAGATCGCGGCAAGGTGGTCCTTGGCAAAGACGAGGTCCGCGTGGCCGGCCGCGTACAGGTCGCTGAACCCGTCGCCGATGAACACGGTGTAGTCGCCGGCGGCCTGGTGCACGACGATGCGCTGGCGCTTGCACGTGCCGCACACCCGGCACGTCGGGTGGCCGTCGGGAAAGTCGATCGTCACGGCGCGACTTCCGAAGGTGGTTCGGGCGGTGTACACGGGCAGGTCGCCGAGCCCGATCCGTTCGAGCGAAGGCCGGACGAAGAAGCCGAAGCCGTCACTGACGACCTCGACCACGGCCCCGCGCTGGAGAAGCTCCTCGACGAACGGTCGGAAGGCCGGGTCCAACTCCTCGCCGTCCGTCATGGTGGCGATGGCGGCGGTGTCGCCGTGGAGGACGGCGGCCTGCCGGGTGAGCAGGGTCCGGGAACCGATCTCGCCGGCCAGATAGGCGGCCTCGAGCGGGGCCCACGCCTCAAGGTCGGCGTGGCGGCGCATCACCTCGTCGCTGAGGTCGAGGCGGGCGATCGTCCCATCGAAGTCGACGAGCACGACGAGCCGTGCCTGCCCGCGCGCTCCCGCCATCATCACCACCCCGGCGAAGGGACCGGTGCGTCCACGACCGCGGATCGGCCCAGCCCTTCGAGGAGCAGTGGGACGTCGTCGCCGATCACCCCATCGCACCCGAGCTCGACGCTCCGCTGTATCGACTCGAGCGTGTCGATCGGCCAGGACCAGACGGCGGTGCCGGCCGCGTGGAGCGCGTCGACGACCTCAGGCCCGAGGTCCTCCCAGCGGTGCTGGAGGACGGCCGCATCCAGCGTGGCGGCTTGGGCGACCGCGACGTCCGGGTCGGACCGGCCCTCCTCAGGCAGTCGCTCGGGGGCGAGCAATGGGCTTCCGATCTCGTCGCGAGCCGCGGCGAGCGCGCCGTGGTCGAACGATGAGATGAAGACCTGGTCGATGAGGTCCCGATCGCGGATCAGTCTCGCGACGGCGATGGCGGTCGCGGGAGCGTCGGTGGCGGTGCCCTTGATCTCGACGCACAGCATGCGGCCGGCCCCGACGACGAGCTCGATCGTCTCGTCGAGGCTGGGGATCCGCGCGCCCGCGAAACGCTCGCCGCGCCAGCTCCCCGCATCGAGCGCGCGGGCCTCGGCCCAATCGAGTGATGCGATCGCGCCGTGCCCGTCGGTCGTGCGGTCGACCGTCAGGTCGTGGAGCATGACCAGCCGGCCATCCCTGGTCCGCTGGACGTCGGTCTCGATGCCGTCGGCACCCAGCCGGATC
>JBKPMM010000219.1:0-20539 GCA_046732155.1 Chloroflexota bacterium
GTCGATCTCGGCCACCGCGTTCCGGAACTCGGGCTGATCAGTGACGCCCCATGGCGCGGTCGCGTACAGCTGCGACACGCCACGAACGTGGACATCGGCTAGGTCGTCGAGCGCGGCAACCCCGGCAGCCATCGTCGCGGCGGCGTCACCGAGGTTCGCGCCAAGACCGATGTAGGCACGGACCGTCGGGGGGGCGCTCATCGGCGCCACCTTACTATCCGGCGATGCCGCCTCCCGATGCGCCGACCGGACGCGTGACCGACGTCGACGTCGCGATCCTTCACCTCGAGCCCGATGCGGAGGCAGGGTCACTCACGCGTGCGACGGCTGCGGCGCGGCTCGAGCTCGCGGACCGGCATCGTCGGGGCTTCATGGCAGCCGGCGCGACGGCCGCGACGGTCCATGCCGGACGAGCCGACGATGTCTCGTTCGGTGAGCGGCTCCGCGACCTCGCCGCAGGCATCGGCGAGGGCGGCCTCATCGTCCTCGGCTCCGGCGCGATCCCGCTTGCCACCGCCACGGATCGCCGGGAGCTGGTCGACGCGGCGCGCGGGACGGAGGCGGCGGCACTCACGAACAACCGGTACTCGGCGGATGTCGTCGCGATCGCGCGGGCGCGGTCCGTGCTCAGGAGCCTGCCCGATCTCGCGACCGACAACATGCTGCCGCGGTGGCTCGATGAGATCGCGGGGATACCCGTTTCTGATCGTCGAGCACGTCGTCGACTCGGGATCGACATCGACGGCCCGCTCGACCTGATCCTCGTCGGCGGTCGATGGCTGGAGCACCTCGAGGGAGTCGATGTCGAGCGTGTCACGTCGGCCATCGAGGCTGTGCGGCGTGTCGCCGCCGATGCCCATGGCGAGTTGCTGGTCGCGGGCCGAGTCTCAGCGGCGAACCTCGGCTGGTTGGAACGCGAGACCGCTCCGAGGACCCGGGCGCTCATCGAGGAGCGAGGCCTGCGAACCCGACGGCCGGGGCAACGGCCGGCTGCCTCCGTCCTCGGCTCCCTTCTCGAACGGGACGGTCCCGGATCGCTCGGCACGCACGTGGCACGACTTGGCGACGGGGCGGTCATCGACAGCCGCGTCCTCCTCGCCCATCGCTTCGGCGCCGACGAGCCCGGCTGGCCGCGAGCCGAGGACCGGTTCGCGTCGGACCTGCTGCTCGCGGATCGCGTCGCCGATCCGTGGCTCCGGGCGTTGACTGCGTCTGCCGCCCAGGCGAGCGTCCCTATCGTCCTTGGCGGTCATACGCTCGTCGGACCGGGACTCCCACTGGCGCTCCGCGGCCATCGATAGCATCCGACCGTGACCGGCTTCCGACCCGAGCTCCGGCGAAACCCCGCGGCCGATCTCTCGGACCTTGCCGACCACCCGGGTCTCGCTGATCGCATACGGACGCAGATCCGAGCGAGCGGCCCGCTGCCGTTCGCTCGCTTCATGGAGCTCGCGCTGTACGACCCTGACGGCGGCTATTACCGCTCCTCGGAGGCGCGCCCGGGCCGTGGTGGCGACTTCATCACCGCGCCCGAGCTCCATCCGATCTTCGGCGAACTCCTGGCGCGCGGGGTCGAGGACGCGTGGGTGGCGCTTGGTCGACCCCATCCGTTCGTCGTCGTGGAGCACGGTGCGGGCGAGGGGGCCCTCGCCGTCCCGCTGCTCGGCGCTCTGCCGCCGGCGATCGGCTACCACCCGGTCGAGATCGATGAGCGCCGCGTCGCCGGGCTTCGAGAGCGGCTGACCGACGCCGGTCTTGCGGGCCGCCTCGTCGATCCGCTCCCTGCATCGTTCGATGGCGTCATCGTCGCCAACGAGGTACTCGACGCGCTCCCGGTCCACCGGGTCGTTCGGCGCCATGACGTGCTTCGGGAGCTGGCGGTCGACATCGCGGCCAACGGTTCATTCGTCGAGGTCGAGATCGATCCGACGACGCCCGCGCTCCACGAGCGCCTCGCTGTCGAAGGCATCGCGCTGGTCGATGGGCAGACTGCTGAGATCGCGCTCGGCGTGGATCCCTGGATCCGCGACGCGGCGGCGCAACTGCGGCAAGGCCTCCTGATCCTCATCGACTATGGGGCGCCGGCCACCGAGCTGTACGACCCCGTCCGTCGTCGCGACGGCACGCTGCAGGCCTACGTCCGGCATCAGCTGAGCGACGATCCGTACCGATTCGTGGGCCGGCAGGACCTCACCGCTCATGTCGATGTCACCGCGGTCCAACGAGCCGCCGAGGCCGCCGGCCTGACGACCCTCGGCGTGACGACCCAGGCCGAGGCACTGATGGCCCTCGGCATCGAGGATCGGCTCCGCGAGATCCAGGCCGATCCGATGACGACGATGGAGGGGTACACGCTGCTGCGCGCAAGCCTGCTGCGACTACTCGATCCGGCCGCGATGGGTCGCTTCCGTGTGATGGTCTTCGGGCGCGGATGGCCGCCTGAGTCGCCGCCTCGGATCTTGCGCTATCGCCTGCCGCGACTCGGCGGCGACGCCGACTAGGGCGAATGCCGTATTGCCGTCACAGGTGGCTGGCCCTCACGCTTTCGATGGTCGTCGCACGACCGCATCGCAACGGGGAGCGCGACGCGAACCTGCACGCGCGCTCGGCGCGCCGCGCTCCCCGCAGCGGTGCCAGACGGTGTCCGGTGACGCACCGTCAGCCGCGCGCGCCCAACCCGGATCGACCCACCTCCTCTGTCGATCCGCGCCGTGTTCTTCGACCGTTCGGCCGGCACTACCAAGGCGCGTGGCGCCCGTGGCCATCGACTCGGTTCGGCCGTTGCCGCTGGTAGAATGCTCGTGCGTGGCGCCTCCACGGAGACGCCCCTGCCCGACGCCTCTTCCACCCCGAAGGGAGTTCGATTGGAACAGCTCTGGTACGTCGTGGGCTTCGCCTTCGCCGGCGTGTCGTTCGTGTTCCTGACGATCGGTGCCGCGTGGCTGATCTCCCACCGGAACAAGGGTGATGTCCACAAGGGGCTGCCGTATGAGTCGGGCATCGACACCTACGGCGACACCCACGGACGATTCGGGCTCTCCTTCTACATCTATGCGCTGCTGTTCGTCGCGTTCGACATCGAGGTGATCTTCATCTACCTCTGGGCGATCGTGTTCAAAGATCCCAATCTGAACCCGGCCGGGCTGTTCATCAGCATGGTCGTGTTCGTCTTGATCCTGTTGCTCGGCCTCGCGTATGCGTGGCGGAAGGGAGCCCTGACATGGCGGTGAATGAGGACCGCGCCAACCCCGACGGGTTGGGCGCGGGACCGTCCGACGCCACCCAGATACCGTCCGACGTGCCGGCCCAGCCGGCCCTGCCGGCGACGCGACCCTCGGACGAGGTGATGGCGCCGATCGTCGTGCCCAACACCCTCTGGCGGTCCGTCGATCCGCTGGCCTACGAGGGCGACCAGCCGACGAGCATCACCCACTTGGCCGAGTTCGAGGCGAGCGGTGCTGGGCGCCGTGACAACGCGCGCTGGAGCGGCCCGCTCGAGGTCATCCCCACCAAGGCCGACTATGTCCTTGACCTGATCCGGATGAACAGCCTCTGGCCGCTGCTTTCCGGTCTCGCGTGTTGCGCGATCGAGATGATGTCAGCGGCCACCTCGAAGAACGACATGGATCGGTGGGGCATGTTCCCGTTCCGCGCGAGCCCCCGCCAGGCCGACGTCTTGATCGTCGCGGGGACGCTCACGACGAAGATGGCCGGACCGCTGGTCCGTCTCTGGGAGCAGATGCCAGAGCCGAAGTGGTGTGTCGCGATGGGCGATTGCACGTGCTCGGGCGGGCGCTACAAGCGGAGCTACTCGACGGTCGAGGGCATCGACCGCGTGATGCCCGTCGATGTCTACGTTCCGGGCTGTCCGCCCCGTCCCGAGGGCCTGATCTACGGGATGATGAAGCTGCAACAGCTCGTCAAGGATCGCCGTGGCCACTGGCCGGAGCGACCGATCGGCCCGACGGTCCCCGCGCAGATCTGACATGGATCGATCGTTCAAGGCCCGCCTCGAGCGGCGCTTCGGCGACCAGCTGACCGGTCCCGTCCGCCAGCGCCATGACGAGACCGAGGTGCGGATCGCCGCCGGCGACGTCGTGCCGGTGATCACGGCCCTCCACGACGAGCCCGAGTTCGCCTTCGAGTTCCTCGCCGACCTCTGTGGCGTCGATACCGGCGAGGTGATGCAGGTCGTCTACCACCTGTGGAGCCCGACGACATCCGACTGGCTGCGCGTCATCGTCGATGGCCTGTCGCGCGACGACCCTCGCGTCCCATCGCTCACCTTCATGTGGAAGGGCGCCGAGTGGATGGAGCGCGAGGCATACGACATGTTCGGCATCACGTTCGAGGGCAATCGCGATCTGCGGCGGATCTACATGCCGCCTGATTACCAGAGCTTCCCGCTCCGCAAGGACTTCTATCTTGCCGACGACGCCGCCCGATCCCCCGGCGCCGGCGTCCGCCACATGGAGCAGACCCACGCCCCCCGAGACACCGTCGCCACTGGGAAGGTGCGACGACTGAGCCCGGGCACCTGAGCCGCTCGAAGGGACCCAGATGACCGCCACCACACCCCGCCCCGACGCCCCGGGCAGCCATCGCACCAGCAGCCTGGGCGATGACGCCTTCGCCGGTGAGCCGGACGATCCGCGCGTCCAGCTCGATCGCGAGCTCGGTGTGTTCGAGCCCGTGCCGCCGTATCCGCCGCGGACGGAGCGCGAGGCCGAGTTCTACACGCTGCGCGACGGCGAGATGTTCCTCAACATGGGTCCGCAGCACCCGTCGACCCATGGCGTGCTCCGCGTCGTCCTGAAGCTTGACGGCGAAAAGGTCGTCGACCTCGATCCCGTGCTCGGCTATCTGCATCGAGGCGTCGAAAAGCTATGCGAGAACGCCGACTACCACCATTCGATCGCGTACCTCGATCCGCTCGAATACGTCAGCTCGCTGTTCTGCGAGTGGCCGGGCGTCATGGCGTTCGAGAAGCTGCTCGACGTGCAGGTACCGCGGCGCGCCGAGTACATCCGCGTGCTCTCCGCGGAGCTGAACCGGATCGCCAGCCACTCGCTGTTCCTCGGGTGGATGGCCCTCGACCTGGGCGGCCTGACACCGATCCTGTGGTCGTTCATCGAGCGCGACACCATCGTCGAGATGCTCGCGTCGCTCACCGGCCAGCGGATGCTCTTCAACTACTTCCGGATCGGCGGGGTCAATGGCGACCTGAACCACGAGTTCATGAGTCGCCTTGGCGACTGGATGAGCCACGCGACCGAACAGGTCGAGGCCGGCAACACGCTGCTCAACGAGAACGAGATCTTCGTCCGCCGGATGCGAGGCCTCGGCAAGATCGATTCGAAGACCGCGCTGCGGATGACGATGAGCGGGCCGAACCTTCGGGCGACGGGCGTCCCCTTCGACATGCGTCGCGCGCACCCGTATAGCGTCTACCCCGAGCTCGACTTCGATATCCCGACCCGCCAGGAAGGTGATTGCCTCGCGCGCTATCTGCTCCGGATGGACGAGATCAAGCAGAGCCTGCGGATCATCGACCAGTGCCTGCACCAGATGCCGGACGGGCCGGTGATCGCCAAGCTGCCGCGGCTGCTACGTCCACGCCCGGGTCGGGCGTATGCGGGCATCGAAGCCCCGCGCGGGCAGTACGCGGTCTATGCGATCAGCGACGGGACGGATCAGCCGTTCCGGATGCGGATCCACGACCCGTCGTTCCTGCATCTCCAGTCGGTCGGCCTGATGATGCCGGGGCATCTGGTCGCCGACACCATGGCCATCATGGCGTCCCTCGACCCGATCATGGGCGGGGTAGATAAGTGACAGGTGACGTCGGCGTGCCGCGCGACGGGCGAATGCCCGCGTTGACCGCTGCGCGCCTTCGCTCACGTAGCTCCAGCTACGCTCGCTCGGCTACTCGCGATCGCCTTGGCCTCGCCTCGTCCCGGGGCACGCAACGCAGTTCGGGCGGAACGCGAGGCAGTTCGTATACGGGGGAGCCCGCGCGATGACGGTCGTGTCGCGGGGCTGGAACCGGCTGACGCTGCCGGGCAAGTTCCTGTTCATCCTCGTGCCGCTGCTCATCGTCGCGATCGCGGCGTTGATCATCCTGATCACCGCGTTCGGCCAGCTGGCCATCGACACGCTCGCCGCGAACCTGCCGATCGTGCGGTTCGTCGTGGCCGCGACCGTCATCCTGCTCATCACGGTCCCGACCGCGTTCCTGATCATCTACATGGAGATGAAGATCATCGCCCTGATGAATCTTCGGATCGGACCGGACCGGGTCGGGCCGTTCGGGTCGCTCCTCTCGGTGGTGCACGGGCTGAAGGTCCTCATGAAGGAGGACTTCACGCCGACCGGCGCGGATTCGGTCGTCTTCACCTGGGCGCCCGTCGTCGTCTACCTGGCCAGCGTGATGACGCTGCTCGTCATCCCGTTCGCGCCCGGTCTGTACGGGGCTGACCTCAACATCGGCCTGCTCTACTTCTTCGCGGTCAGCGGCCTCGCCGTCGTCGGGCTGCTGATGGCCGGTTGGTCGAGCTACAACAAGTACTCGCTGCTCGGGGGCCTGCGCGCCGCTGCGCAGATCGTGAGCTACGAGATCCCGCTGACGCTATCGGTCGTGGGGCTGCTGCTGCTCGCCGGGACGATGAGCCTCAATCAGATCGTCGAGAACCAGCAAGGCTGGTTCACCGACTGGTATATCTTCCAGCAGCCACTCGGGGCGCTGATCTTCTTCATCGCCGCGACCGCAGAGGCGAACCGCACGCCGTTCGACCTGACCGAGGCGGACTCCGAGATCGTCGCCGGCTTCGCGACCGAGTACTCGGGGATGCGCTTCGGGTTCTTCTTCTTCGCCGAGTACGTCAACGTGTTCATCGTGTCGGCCCTGTTCGTGACGCTGTTCCTTGGCGGATGGAACGCGCCGTTCGCGATCCCTGATGCATGGCAGGTCCAGCTGAGCCTCGACCCGGCCGCGTTCAACATCGGCCTGCTGTTCATCATCGCGCTCGCACCGGTCGTGCTGACGCTGCTGTTCGCTGCCCCGTTCTGGCTCCTCAGCTCGCGGATCAAGTGGTGGCAGGCCCTGCTCATCGGCTTCGTGCTCGCCAACCTGTTCATCGTCACGCTCGCCGTCGCGTGGGCATACATCGGACTGAACTGGGTCGCCGGTATCCTCTGGTTCATGCTCAAGACGTACGTGCTCGTGTTCACGTTCGTGTGGATGCGGGGCACGTTGCCGCGCGTTCGGATCGACCAGCTCATGGGCTTCGCCTGGAAGTGGCTCCTGCCTGCGTCGCTCCTGAACCTGTTCGTGACGGCGGCGGCGATCGTCGTGATCGGGCGATAGCCGGATGAGCTTCGTCCCCGGTCTCGGCATCGCGAAGGGCATGGCCCTGACCCTTCGGCGCTTCTTCGAGCCGAAGGCGACCATCATGTACCCGGAGGAGCCCGCGGACGTCGCGGGCAAATTCCGCGGCCGCCTCCAGTTGCTCTACGACGAGTGGGGCACGCTCAAGTGCGAGACGTGCTTCCAGTGCGCCCAGGCCTGTCCGATCGAGTGCATCGACATGGGCGGCATCGACACCCGCGGGCGCTACCACGTCCATTGGGGCCCGCCCGAGACGTACGGCGAGCGGCGTGAGGAATCCGCGGTTCGGCGGTCAGGGCGCACGGTGCCCGACCCGGCATTCCGGCCGTACGAGCCGATCGACCTGGGCGAGGTCGACCGCATCCTCGATGAGTACGACTTCGATCCCGCACACATGCTGCCGATCCTCGAGGCGACGCAGGAGGCGTACGGCTACCTGCCGGTCGCGGCGCTGAAGCGCATCAGTCATCGGACGGGTGCCTGGTACGCGATCATCTACGGGACGGCGAGCTACTACGGCCATCTCCGCTTCGAGCCGCCGACCGCGACCGACCAGGCTGCTGCGGTCGACCGACACCGCCCCGCCGAGACGGCGTATCTCGCTGCTCTCGGCACCGCCCTCGAGGGAGGCGGACGCGCCGGCGCGCCCGCGGGGGCCTGACATGGTGACGATCCTGAAGACGCCGGCCGCCTGGCCGCGGATCCTCCTCGCTCGCGCCGACGCCGATGACCCCTTGGACCTCGATGCCGCGGTCGCCGAGGGTGCCTTCACGGCGCTCGAGCGTGCCTTCCGCCAGCTCGGTGGCGCCGGGACGATCGCCGCCGTCACGGCGTCCGGCCTGCGCGGGCGCGGCGGTGCGGGGTACCTGACCGGTGACAAATGGCGGACCGCGGCGTCGACCGAAGCGGAGCGCCGATACGTCGTCGCCAACGGCTACGGTGCCGATCCGGCGTCCCACACCGACCGGACCCTGATGATGCGCGATCCGTATGCGGTCATCGAAGGGACGGCCATCGCGGCGACTGCTATCGGGGCTCGGGAGGCGTTCGTCGCCGTACGCGGCGAGGACACCGAGCTCGTCGCCACCCTGGCGACGGCGATCGGGAACGCGACCGATGCGGGCTACCTCGGCTTCGACGTCTTCGGCTCCGGGATGGAGCTATCGATGTCGGTCCGCCCGGTCCAAGGCGCCTACATGCTCGGCGAAGAGACGGTCCTGTTGAAGGCGCTCGAGGGGAAGCGCGGCCAGCCGGACCAGCGGCCACCGCACCCTGCCGAGACCGGCCTGTTCGACCGGCCGACGGTCGTCAACAACGTCCAAACGCTCGCCGCGGTCCCGTGGATCATCCGCGAGGGGCCGGAGGCCTTCCGCGCGACCGGCTCGACGCGCGCGCCGGGGACCGTCCTGGTCCAGATGCGGACGCCCAGCAAGGACGGTGTCGCCGAAGTGCCGCTCGGTACGCCCCTGCGAGATGTCCTCAAGCTCGGCGGCCGCCTGCCGGAGGGTCGCTCGCTTCAGGCCGTCCTCATCGGTGGCCCGTCTGGCGGGCTGTTGCCGCCCGACGCGCTCGACACGCCATACGACTTCGATGGACTGCGTGACGCCGGCGCGCACCTCGGCTCCGGGTCGGTCGTCCTCGTCGATGACCGGACGGATCTCCTCGAGCTCGTCGGTGTCCTGACGCGCTTCTGCTCTAACGAGGCCTGCGGGAAGTCGATCCCATGCCGCATCGGCACACGGCGTCTCGCCGAGATCGTCGCCCGCCGCGAGGCGGGTCTGCTCCGACCCGCCGACACCCAGCTTGCGACCGACCTCGCGCACGACATCGTCGCGTCCGCGCTATGTGATCACGAGCGTCTGGCGACCCTCCCGCTCACCAGCGGGATGCGATACTTCGCTTCCGCCTTCGACCCTGACAGCCGGCCGACGACGGCCGCCACCGGATCCTGATGACCGACACGCTCGCCCGCCCCGAGCCGCGCGCCGTAGAGACCGAGGCATCGACCCCGGCGACGACACGTGGTGCCCTCGCCGATCGACTGCTCGACACCCAGTCGCCGCAGCGGCCGCAGTCGACGCCGCGCATCCGGATCGAGGTCGACGGCCGCGTCGTCGAGGGCTTCGAGGGCCAGACGATCCTCGAAGTCTGCCGCGACAACGGGATCGAGATCCCGACCCTGTGCTACGAACCGAAGCTGCCGGGCTTCGGCGCGTGCCGGATGTGCGTCGTCGAGGTCGAGGGCGAGGAGCATCCGCCGATCTCGTGCTCGCGTTCATGCGAGGACGGGATGAAGGTCCAGACGCAGACCGAGGAGGTGCGTCGGCTCCGCCGCACGAACCTCGAGCTGATCTTCTCGGACCACAACGCGTACTGCCTGCCGCCCTGCCAGAACAAGTGCCCGAGCCACATCGACATCCCGGGCTTCCTCAAGGCGAACGCAGAGGCGAACTGGCGGGAGAGCACGCGGATCTTCAAGCGCACGATCCCATTCCCGTCCGTGCTCGGGCGCGTCTGCCCGGCACCGTGCGAGGAGCACTGCCGGCGAGACGAGGTCGACGAGGCGATCGCCATCCGAGACTCGCACCGCTACGCCGGCGACCAGGTCCTCAAGGCGATGCTCGACGACGAGATCGACCCGCCCGTCCCGTTCGAACAGCAGGCGACGTCGGGTCGCCGAGCGGCGGTCATCGGGTCGGGACCGGCCGGCATGGCCGCGGCGTACTACCTGCTCCTCGCCGGCCACGACGTCACGGTGTTCGAGCGTGACCCTTCCCCGGGCGGCATGCTCCGCTACGGCATCCCGCAGTACCGTCTGCCGAAGGTCGAGGTGCTCGAGGCGGAGTACGAGTCGGTCACCCGGCTCGGGGCGCGGATCGTCACGAACGCCGGGCTCGGGCGTGACTTCACGCTCGACGACCTGACGAACCAGGGCTTCGACTCCGTCCTCATCGCGATCGGGTGCTATGACACCAACAAGCTCGGCATCCCGGGCGAGGACGCAGCCGAAGTGCTCGACGGGCTCGAGTACCTGCGCACCGCGACGCTCGGTCTCCCCTACCCGAACCACGCCGGCAAGCGCGTCGTCGTCATCGGCGGCGGCTTCACGTCGATGGACTGCTCGCGGACGTCGATCCGGCAGGGTGCCAGTGAGGTGACGCTCGTCTACCGGCGTGACATGAAGGACATGCCTGCGTCCGACGAGGTCCACGAGGCGATCGAGGAAGGCGTCACGGCCATCTTCCAGGCCGGCCCCGTCAGGGTCATCACCGACGACTCCGGTAACGTCACCGGTGTCGAGTTCATCCGGATGCAGCTCGGCGAGCCGGACGCATCCGGTCGCCGCCGACCCGAGCCGGCGCCCGGCACCGAGTTCACGATCCCGTGTGATCGCGTGCTGCTGGCGATCGGCCAGGGCCCCGAGCTCGATTGGGCGAGTCAACCCGGGAACGAGGGTGTCCAGGCGACCAAGAATCGCCGGCTCAAGGCCGACGCGGTCACCTTCTCCACGGGCCGACCGGGCGTCTTCGGGAGTGGCGACGTGCGCATCGGTGCCGCCACGGTCGTCGAGGCGATCGCCGAGGGGCGGCGCGCTGCGTATGCGGTCGACGCCTATCTCAAGGGGATGGATCTCGACGCGATCCGGACCCGCCAGACGCTGGCCGAGCCGCAGCCGGAGTTCCTCTCGATCGTGCCGTTCACGGGTGAGATCAAGGAGCCGCGCTACCGGCTGAAGCCCCTCCCCGCCGAGCAGCGCAACCACAGCTACATCGAGTACGAGCTGCCGTACACGCGCGAGGAGGCGATGGCGGAGTCGACCCGCTGCCTCCAGTGCACATGCGAGGCGATCGGGTTCTGCGACCTCCGGCGGTTGGGCATCGAATACGGCACGACGCTCAAGACGCTCGAGCCCGACAACCACCAGGGGGCCGGCTACAGGTCCATCACCGAGAACCGGTTCACCGGCATCAACCACGACTACATCCGCGACGACTCGCACGCGTTCATCCTTCGCGAACCGTCGCGCTGCATCGACTGTGGCCGCTGCGCCAACGTCTGCGCCGAGATCGTCGGGGCGGCGTGCTACGACTTCATGCGCATCGGCTTCGACACGCTCGTCACGACGCCGCTCGACATGAGCCTGAACGACACGCCGTGCGTGTCGTGCGGCCGCTGCGCCGAGACGTGCCCCACCGGGGCCCTGATGCCCAAGCCACGTGTCCTCGAGAAATACGAGGTCGACGAGAGCCGCTGCATCCTGTGCGGGATCTGCGTCGACGCGTGCCCGTACGACGCGCTCCGCGACAGCACGGAGTTCGAGCTCTCCCATACCGGGCGCTCCGAACCGATGATCGACCTCATGGCGCTCGCCGCGATCGACAAGGAGACGGAGGTCACCTACATCCGGCGCGAGCGCGATTGGCTCGAGCGCGCACAGATCGAAGGCCGGGTCTACGACCCGGGGCGCCTCCTCCCGGTGCTCCCACCGACGCTCACGGGGATCGCACCGGGCGCACGAACGAACGGCAACGGCCACGGGCATGACGGGCACGGCGCGGTCGCCGCCCTCGGCCCGGGTCAGCACGAGTAGCCGTGCTCGCCAAGCTCCCCCAGATCATCTTCGCGCTGCTCGTCATGGGCGCGGTCCTCGGGATCGCCGCGCTCATGCTCGTCGTCCTTCACCAGGACTGGGACGACGTCCTGCTGTGGCTGCTCGCGGCGGTGATGATCGGCGCCGGTCTCCTGGTCGTGACGATGCGCGACATCATCCGGTGCGGGCTCGCCATGATCGTGTGCTTCCTGGCGCTCGCGGGGATCTACGTCCTGATGGGCGTTCCGTTGCTAGGCGCGGCACAGGTGATCGTCTACATCGGTGCGATCAGCGTGCTGATCCTGTTCGCCATCATGCTCACGCAGACGAAGGACGCGCCGACCCGGCTCGTCTTCCAGACCCAGGCAGGTCCCGCGTCGATCGCGGCGATCGTCGTGGCCATCGTGATCGCGCTCGCGGTGAGTGCGACCGATTGGGGTCAGGTGCAACGAGGCGCGCGCCTCGGCACCGAGATCATGTCCCGGATCCTCTTCCAGCAGTTCCTCTTCCCGTTCGAGATCGTCAGCGTGCTGTTGCTCGCCGCCGTCATCGGTGGCGTGTTCCTCGCGAAACGTGAACCGGACGGGCCCTCGTGAGCGACAACCTCGACACCTACCTGATCCTGTCAGGGATCCTGTTCGCGATCGGCTCGTTCGGCTTCCTCGCTCGCCGGAACGCGATCAGCATGCTCATGTCGATCGAGCTCATGCTCAACGCCGTCAACCTGGCCATCGTCGCGTTCGGGTTGTTCGGGCCACGCGCTGACTCGGTCGCGCAGGGTTCGGTCTTCGCGTTGATGGTGATGGCGGTCGCAGCGGCCGAGGCGACCGTCGGCCTCGCCATCGTGATCGCCATCTACCGCAATAAGAAGACGCCACTGGTCGACGAATACGACGCGATGCGCCAGTGAACGACCTGCAGCGACATGACCGGCGTGCCGCTCCACGGGCGCTCGCGGGCACGCAAGGCAGTTCGCAGTGACCATCGAATCGCTGCTCCCGCTGCTGCTCGTCCTGCCGATGGCAGGCTTCCTGTTCACGGCGCTCGTCGGGCGCCGGCTCGGCAAGGGGGCCCACTGGGTCCCCGTCGCGGTGATCTTCATCGCCTGGATGATCGCGATGGTCGCCGTGTTCAACGTGCTGACCGGGACCGCACCGCTCATCGAAGGCTCTGAGGAGCTCCACGGGTACGTCGTCGGGCCATGGACGTGGATCCCGGCCGGCGGCTTCCAGGTGAACCTCGGCCTGTTCGTCGACCCGCTCACGGCCTGTCTCCTGATCGTCGTCACCACGATCGGGCTGCTGGTCCACATCTACTCGATCGGCTACATGGGCCACGACCCGGGCTACTGGCGGTTCTTCGCCTACCTGAACCTGTTCATGTTCTCGATGCTGCTGCTGGTCCTCGCAGACTCGTGGCTCGTCGTGTTCGTCGCGTGGGAACTCGTCGGCCTGTCGAGCTACCTGCTCATCGGCTTCTGGTATCGGAAGCGTTCCGCGGCACTCGCGGCGAAGAAGGCGTTCATCGTCAACCGGGTCGGTGACGTCGGGTTCGCGCTCGGCATCATGGCCATCTTCCTGAACACGGGCACCCTCGACATCCGCCAGTCGCTCGGGACGCTGCTATCGCCGACGCTCGTGGCCTTCCCGATCCCGGTGCCGCTCGTCGCCCTGCTCGTGTTCGCCGGCGCGATGGGCAAGAGCGCCCAGTTCCCGCTCCACGTGTGGCTACCCGACGCGATGGAGGGCCCGACCCCGGTCTCGGCACTCATCCATGCGGCGACGATGGTCAACGCGGGCGTGTACCTGGTCGCGCGCGCCAACCCGCTGTTCGCCTCTGCTCCCTCGACGATGGTCGTCGTCGCCTCGATCGGCATCTTCACGGCCATCCTTGCCGCGTCGATCGCGATGACGCAGACCGACATCAAGCGCGTGCTGGCGTACTCGACGCTGTCCCAGCTCGGCTACATGTTCGCGGCGCTCGGCGTCGGCGCGTTCACAGCGGCGATCTTCCACCTGATGACGCACGGCTTCTTCAAGGGCCTGCTCTTCCTCGGCTCCGGCTCGGTGATCCACGCCGTCCACGAGGAGCAGGACATGCGCCGCATGGGCGGGCTGTCGAAGAAGATCCGGATCACCTACATCACGATGCTCATCGGCTCGATCGCGATCTCCGGGATCCCGCCGCTCGCGGGCTTCTTCTCGAAGGACGAGATCCTCGGCGAGGCGTTCAAGCTCGGCTTCCCGTGGATCTGGGCGATCGGCCTGTTCGTGGCACTGCTCACGGCGTTCTACATGTTCCGCTTGATGGGGCTCACCTTCTGGGGCTCGTTCCGCGGGCCGAAGGAGCTGTGGGACCGCATCCATGAGTCGCCACCCGTGATGACGACGCCGCTGATCCTGCTCGCCATCCCGTCCGCGTTGCTCGGTCTCTTCCTCGGGCTGCCGCTCGGCGCGAACCTGATCTCACAGTGGCTCGAGCCCGTCTTCCAGCCGGCGGTCGAGATGCTCCATCACACCGAGGCCGAGTACCAGCTGTTCGGCATCGACGGAGCGCTGATCGGCGCGAGCGTCGCA
Source organism: Chloroflexota bacterium (assembly GCA_046732155.1). Lineage (GTDB taxonomy): Bacteria > Chloroflexota > Limnocylindria > Limnocylindrales > CSP1-4 > SPCO01. Next base: position 14,555 of record JBKPMM010000219.1, read on the forward strand.
GTCGCCGCCGCCGGCGTCGTGATCGCGTGGCGGCTGTTCGGCACGGACATCGCGGGGCTCCACATGCCCGCTCGACCCGAAGCGGTCCGTGAGATCAGTGCACGTCCTGGGCTCTCGTTCCTCTACCGCGCGTCGTTGAACAAGTGGTGGTTCGACGACCTCAACCACCTCCTGTTCATCGTCATCGGTGGGCGGATCGCGAACGCGATGTGGTGGTTCGATCGTGAGGTGATCGACGGCACGGTCAACGGCATCGGCAGCTCGACGGTGGTCGCCGGTCGCAACATCCGGCGCGTCCAGACCGGGCGGGTGCAGAACTACGCCCTCGGCATCGCCATCGGCCTCCTCGTCATGGCCGGGTCATACCTGCTGCTCGTCGGGAATCAGGGATGAGTCTCGCCGGCATGCCGATCGGCATCCTCACGATCGTCACGTTCCTGCCGCTGCTCGGCGCGCTCGTGGTCGCCATCCTGCCGACGTCCTGGACGCGCCCGACGGCGCTCGCCTTCGCCCTCGTGACCTGGGTCGTGTCACTGGCGATGCTCGTCGGGTACGCCGGCGCGGCCGGCAACCAGTTCGACTTCGTGGAGGCCTACGACTGGATCCCGGCCTTCGGCATCCAGTACAAGCTCGGGGTCGACGGGCTGGCGGCGGCACTCGTGGTGCTGACCACCACGCTGACCTGGATCTGCATCCTCGCCTCGTGGGTCCCGATCCAGAACCGTATCAAGGAATACATGGTCACCTTCCTCGTGCTCGAGGTCGGGATGATCGGCGTGTTCCTCGCGCTGGACCTGTTCCTCTTCTACATCTTCTTCGAGGTCGTCCTCGTCCCGATGTACCTGATCATCGGGATCTGGGGTGGCGCGAACCGCATCTATTCGACGATCAAGTTCGTGCTCTACACGCTGGTCGGCTCGCTGCTGATGCTGGTCGCGATCCTCGCGACCGCGTTCGCCTACCAGGCCGCGACCGGGTCGTGGACGAATGCCTTCGATTTCGTGACGCTGCGCGACTTCGCGGCGAGCTCCGGCTTTGCGCCGGCGCTGCAGGTCGGTGCGTTCCTGGCGTTCTTCCTGGCGTTCGCGATCAAGGTGCCGATGTTCCCGTTCCACACGTGGCTCCCGGACGCCCACACCGACGCGCCGACGGCGGGCTCGGTGATCCTCGCCGGGATCCTGCTCAAGCTTGGTGCGTACGGTTTCCTGCGGTTCGCCGTCCCGCTCTTCCCGGACGCCGCCGCGACCTTCGCCCCGACGATCATCGTGCTGTCGCTGATCGCGATCATCTACGGCGCGATCGTCGCGCTGGTCCAACCCGACCTCAAACGGCTGGTGGCGTATTCATCGGTCAGCCACATGGGATTCGTGACGCTCGGCGTGTTCGTGTTCACCGAACAGGGCGTCCAGGGCGCGATCCTCCAGATGATCAACCACGGGCTCATCACCGGCGGTCTGTTCCTGCTCGTCGGCGTGATCTACGAGCGGACCCATGACCGGACGATCGCCAAGATGGGCGGACTCGCGGGACGGCTCCCGCTATGGGCGGCGACGTTCGGCTTCTTCGTGTTCGCATCTGCCGGCCTGCCCGGTCTGTCCGGGTTCGTCGGGGAGTTCCTGAGCATGGTCGGCACGTTCCTGGTCAGCCCTGCCGCCGCCGCGGTCGCGGCGTTCGCGATGATCCTCGCCGCCGGCTATCTGCTGTTCATGTACCAACGCGTCGTGTTCGGCGAGGTCTCGGACTTCCTCGAGAACCTCGGTGGGCACCTCACCGACATGACGCCGATCGAGATGCTGACGTTGGTCCCGCTCGCGACGCTCATCGTCGTGTTCGGCGTCCAGCCAGGCTTGCTCCTGCGGCTGATCCAGGGATCGGTCGATGAGTTCCTCGTCTCGGCGCGGACGGGTCAACCGATCCCGGTCGATCCGATCGTCGTGGTCATCGCCCTCGCGGTGATCCTCCTCCTCGTCCTCGCTCGGATCGTCGCGGTGGCGCTCGGCCGGCGGCGCGAGCCAGCGGTCGTCGCACAGGGCGGAGGCGCATAGTGGCATTCGCCGATCTCGTCACGATCGCGCCGCTGATCGCGGCCGTCCTCACGGCGGCCGCCGTTCTGCTGGTCGACCTCGTCTGGCCGGGCCGCGACGGGCCAGCGATCGGGACGGCACTCATCGGGCTGGCGATCACGGCCTTCGTGACGATCCAGGTCGGCGCCGAGACATCGACCGCGTTCAACGGCTCGTACAAGGTCGACGCGCTCACGACGTTCCTCGACGTCCTGTTCATCACGATCGTCGCCATGACGATCGTGTTCGCGCCCGACTACCTCCTGCCGCGCGGCCTGCCCATCGCCGAGTTCGCGATCGTGCTGATCTTCGCGATGACCGGCGCGATGCTCATCGCGGGTGCCGCCGATCTCCTGCTCCTGTTCCTCGGCCTCGAGTTGATGGTGTTGCCGGGCTATCTCCTCGCCGGGTACCACAAGACCGATGCGTACTCGACCGAGGGCGCGATCAAATACTTCCTCCTCGGGTCGTTCAGCTCCGCGATCTTCCTGTTCGGGCTGGCCTTCGTGTGGGGCATCACCGGAACGACGCTGATCAGCAGCGATGACCCGTCACGACCCGGCATCACGCAGATCCTCGGGCAGATCGTCGCGGGCGAGGCGCCCCTCCAGGCAAGCCTGGCGATCGGTCTCGCGTTCCTGACCACCGGCGTCGCCTTCAAGATCGCCGCGGTCCCGTTCCACTACTGGACACCGGACGCCTACCAGGGCTCGCCGACGCCGATCACGGGCTATCTCTCGGTCGGCCCGAAGGTCGGTGCGTTCGCGCTCATCCTGCGGCTGTTCGTCGAGGCGCTCGGGCCACTCGCCGAATGGTGGCTGCCCGTCGTGATGATCCTCGCGGCGCTCACGATGACCGTCGGGAACCTCGTGGCGCTGACCCAGGACAACGTGAAGCGGATGCTCGCGTACAGCTCGATCGCGCACACCGGCTACATGCTCGTCGGGCTCGCGGCGTATGCCGGCGGCCAGCTGCTCGGGCTGCAGGGGCTGCTGTTCTACGGGGCCGCCTACACGTTCATGAACCTCGGGGCGTTCGCCGTCGTCGCCGCGCTCCAGAAGCGGACCGGTGTCACGTCGGGCCTGGCGACGTTCTCGGGGCTGGGACGGCGCGAACCGCTGCTCGGAGCGCTGATGCTGCTCTTCCTGCTGTCGCTCACCGGCATCCCGCCTCTCGCGGGCTTCTGGGCGAAGGCGTACGTGATCCTCGCGGCCGTCGAGGCCGGAGGCTGGCTGACGGTGTTAGCCGTGATCGTCGTGCTCAACGCCGCATTGGCGGCCTTCTATTACCTGCGGGTCGCGGTCTACATGTACATGCGTGACCCGGAGAGCGATGCTCCGCCGCTGAGCCACGGTGCCCTGTTGTGGGGCGGGCTCGCTGCCGCGACGGCACTGACGATCCTATTCGGGCTAGTCCCGACGCCGCTGCTCCAGGTCGCCGAGGGAGCTGCTGCCGCGATCTCCTCCCTTCCGGGCTAGGGACGCGGCGCAACCTCCGCGTCCAGGCGTCGGGCGAGCGCGGCCAGCCAGCGACCGACCTCGCGGGCGCCACCGAGCTGGAGATCGGCCAGCGCAAGCAGTTCCGCCGGCGCCGGGCGCGAACTCCCGTGGACCGCGATCGTGAGGCCCCGGATCCTGCCTGTCGTTCGCGCATCCACGACCGCCTCGAACGCGTCGATGTCGCTCATCTCGTCGCCGAGCACGGCCACGGTTCCTGCGTGGTCGCGTGCGATCAACCGTTCGACCGCTTCGCGCTTGCCACCCGCGTCGCGCGGGCGGAGATCGACCACCGACCGGCCGCGGTAATGGGCGAGCCCGTGGACCAGGCCGAGTCGTCGTTCGACCGTCTCGATCGCCGCCATGACGGCCGCGCGCGCGGCCGTCACATCGTCCGCCTGACGTACATGGAACGCGACCGACGGGCCCTTGCGTTCGACGAAGAGCCACGGCGGCGAGCCAAGCTCGACGGAGACGGCGGCGGCCAGCGTCTCCGCCGTGTCGCGGTGGAGGTCGAACGCGGGATCGGTCGTGGCGACGAGCTGTTCCGCGCGCCCGCCACGCGGCAGACGTCCGTGCTCGAGACCATGGTCGCCCAGGTAGTCGATGCCGCCGACGCGCACGCGCGCCGCGACGTCGGCGACCACGCGCCCGGTGAGGACGGCCAGGGCGAGACGCTCGGGGCGCTCGGCGGCGATGCCGGCAAGCCGCCTGAGTGCACGCTGAGCGAGGGGCTCGATCCGCGCGACGGCCGGGTCACGCGACCCGACCGCGAGCGTGCCGTCGAAGTCGATGACGAGCAGGAGTGGCGGCCGCCCCGCGACGAGCGCCGTCAGCGCACGGTCGACGTCGGCGGCCGACGAGACGGTCGGTACGGGCGACATGACGGCGCCGACCGGCGTTCCGGCAGGGGCCGCTGTCACGGTTCGACTGCGGCCGTACTGACGGACGGCGATGTCGATGGCAAGGCGTTCGGGTCCGCCGACGCCGATGCACTCGCACTCGCCGAGGGCGACGCCGGAGTACTCGCGCTTGACGATGGCGAGGCGGACGGGCTCAGTGACGGTGACGGCGTCGGCGACACGGTGGGCGACGGATCAAGTGCGAACGACGCCGGCGGCTGGGGCGCGAGGGTCGGGACAGCACCGGCCGCCGGGCCGAACAGGAGGATCCCCCCGAGGACCAGCGCCGCGGCCGCGATACCGGTCAGCAGACCGGCGACGATCGACAGTCGAGGCCACATGCTGGCGCGGAGGGTACCAGTACGGACGCCTTGAGGCGCTTCGCCCGAGCCTCCGATACGATGCCGCTCCGATGGCCCGACCGACCGATGAGCTTCGAACCCGCGTGCTCCCCGCCCTGCTCACGGCGTTCGGGGTGACGATCCTGTCGGCCGGCCTGCTCACGTACACCGTTCCGGTCCCGGCGGGACCGAGTAGCGTTCCTGCGGCATCACCCGACCCATCGGATGCCTTCGTGCCCACGCCGGCGCCGCTGATCACGCTGCCGCCGATCGGCACGCCGCGCCCGACCGAGAGCGAGACGCCTCAGCCATCGCCGACACCGCCACCGAAGAACCGCGTAGTTACCCGTGTCCGGATCAGCGATCTCGGCATCGATCTTGCCGTCGTCAAGGCGAATACCGGCTACCCGTACTGCAACGTCGCGATGTACCTACCGCAGCTGTCGCAGCCGGGGTTCGGCAAGGCCACGTACATCTACGCCCATGCGCGCGAGGGCATGTTCCTGCCGCTGCTCCGGACGAGGGCGTTCGACCAACGCGGTCTCGTCGTCGAGGTGTGGACCAGTGACGACTGGCTCTATCGCTACGAGATCGTGAACGTCCGCCGCGATCAGCCCTACACGACCGGCCTCGTCGCGCCATCCAAGGCGAAGACCGAGCAGCTGTGGCTGCAGACGTCGCAGGGCCCGGGTCGAGACTTCGGCTACACCCAGGTGATCGCCAAGCCGATCGACGCACGACCGGCCGACCACGACGCCGCCCATCCGACGCCCCGACCCGTCATCTGTGGCTGACGGCTAGATCCAGCCGATCCGGCGCAGGATCACCGCCGCGGCGACGGCTATCCCCACGGTCACGGCGGTGATCGCCCAGAACCCACCGGCCTCCGCCCCCCGCAGCGCGGTGCCCGCCTCGCTCATCCCGAAGATCCCCGCGACAGCACCGATGCCGGCGAGGATGACGGTGACCCCGGTGAGCCGCTTCATGATCACCGATAGGTTGTTGTTGACTTGGGTCAGGTACACCTCAAGGGTCGACGCGGCAAGCTCGCGGTAGTTGTCGAGCTCGTCCGTCAAGCGGATGACGTGGTCGTAGATGTCGCGGAAGTAGATGATCTCTTTCGGGTCGATCAACGTCTGTTCACGGTTCGTGAGCTGGTTGAATACCTCGCGCGTCGGGCTGG
>JBKPMM010000220.1:0-14282 GCA_046732155.1 Chloroflexota bacterium
ATGTGATCCGGGGACGCGTCGAGTTCGACGTCGCGAACCTGGGCGGTGACTTCGTCATCGTCCGAGCCGACGGGACACCCCTTTACCACTTCACGGTCGTGGTCGACGACGCGGCGATGGAGGTCACGGACGTGATCCGCGGCGAGGATCACCTGTCGAACACGCCGAAGCACATCCTGCTGTTCCGCGCGCTCGGTTACGACGTGCCGCGGTTCGCCCACCTGCCGCTCATCCTCAACCCCGACCGGACCAAGATGAGCAAGCGCAAGAGCCAGACCGCGATCGACGACTACATCGCGGAAGGATTCATCAAGGAGGCGCTGGTCAACTACCTGGCGCTTCTCGGTTGGTCGACGGGCACCGAGGAGGAGATCCTCTCGCTCGACGAGCTCATCGCCCGGTTCGACATCGCCGAGGTCCACAAGGGCGGCGCGGTCTTCGACCGCGAGCGTCTCGTGTGGCTCAACGGGCAGTGGATCCGCCGGCTCGATCCCGACGACCTGATCGACCGACTCCGGCCGTTCATCGAAGCCGAGCTCGTCGCCGGGCGGATCGAACGGATGCCCACGGACGAGGAGCTCCGGGCATTGTTGCCGGTCGTCCAGGAACGCCTTCCGACGCTCGGCGCCATCGGCGACCTCGTCGGGTTCCTGTGGGTCGGCGACGTCGATCTGGACCCTGCGACCCTCGTGCCGAAGCGCTGGGACGCGGCGACGACGCGGGCGGGTCTGACGGCCGCGCGCGAAACGATCGACGCCGTCGGCGACGTGTCCTTCGAGGCCGATGAGCTCGAGCCGCCACTTCGAGCGCTCGCCGATGAGCGCGGCTGGAAGGCGGGCGATCTGTTCATGGCGATCCGGGTAGCCGTGACAGGCCGGACGGCGACGCCGCCGTTGTTCGACACGCTCGTCGCGCTCGGGCGCGAACGCGTCCTCGCCCGCATCGACCGTGCACTGGAGGTATTGCCCGCATGACCCATGACGACGTCCAGGCGTGGCTCGATCGCTACATCGCGGCGTGGTCGAGCTACGACGCCGGTGCGATCGGCGACCTGTTCAGCGAGGACGCGCGCTACCGATACCACCCGTCCGACGAGCCGTTCGTCGGCCGTGACGCGATCGTCCGCGCATGGCTGGAACCGAGCGGCGACGCCAGCAGCCGCGACGTGCCCGGGACGTGGGAGGCGACGTACGAACCGTTCGTCGTCGGTGGCGATCGAGCCGTGGCGGTCGGCCACAGCCGCTACTTCGAGGATGACACCCAAGCCGCGATCCGGACGACGTACGACAACGCGTATCTGCTCGAGTTCGACGCCGACGGGCGCTGCCGGTCTTTCACGGAGTTCTTCGTCGAGCGGCCGGAGGGTCGACGCTAGGAGCGGCCGCGGCCGCTGTCAGCTGATCGGGATCTCGCCGAAGATCCGCGTTCCCATCCCCGGCCGAGAGTCGATCGCCAGCCGCCCGCGCATCACCGCGAGGCGGTCGGCGAGGTTCGTCAGTCCCTCGCCACGCTCCACGCGCGCGGCATCGAACCCGCGGCCGGAGTCCTCGACTTCGAAGCTCACGTTGTCGTGCGTGCGCCGAAGTCGGATCCGTGCGACGGCGTTCGGACCGGCGTGCTTGATGACGTTCTGCAGTGCCTCCAGGCAGCAGTAATAGACGCCCTGCTCGACCTGCGGATCGAGCCGTCCGAAGCCGACGGCCTCGATCATGACCGGCACCGGCGACGTTGACGCGGCCGAGCGTAGACACGACGGGACGCCGAATCGTGCGAGGAGTTCCGGTGAACCGGCACGTGTCACGGATCGGATATCCGCCAGGGCGTCCTCCAGCTCCCTGCCGAGTTCGTCGAGCTTCAGGCGCTCCTCGGGTGAGGTCGCGGCATCGGCGAGCAGACCGAGATGGATGCGCACGCTCACGACGCGCTGCTGGGCGCTGTCGTGGAGGTCGCGCTGGACGCGCAGGCGCTCGCGATCGCTCGCGTCGAGCAGCCGGACGCGCGCCCGCTGCAGTTCACGGTCGAGTGATCGTCGCTCTACGTACCACAAGCTTCCGAGCCAGAGCCCTGCTGCCGCGAGCATCAGGATGATCTCGGGCCGAGCGTGGTGCACCGCGATGAGGGCGATGAAGCCCACGAACGTCGCGACGACGGCGGCGAATATCAGGAGCGACCGCACGTTCCGGAGCGCTCGAGAGCTGCCGACCACGCCCATGCCAGGCGTCGCCCGACCGGTGCGGACCCCCCAGCGATCCGATAGGTACATCGCGTCCCCTCATGATCCCGGTACGTCGAGCCGGAGACGCGCCAGCTCCTGCGCTCTACGAGGGCGATTCCTCCTCAGCTCTCATCGAGCCTCGACGGACCGAGTGTGGTTGCGTCGTCACCTACTGTCAACCGCCGGTGGTGCCCACCGGTGCACGCGTGAGAACCGACACGTCGGCATGTCTAGGCATGCTGGGGGCCGACACGCTGACGTCTGCGTGCCGACCGCCTTTCGAAAGGGGTTAGGGTCCGCCCCCTTGTCGCGTCGGCCGCCCGGTCGGACCGTTGGCGCGGCGCGTCAAGCGACGCGGATCGCCCGCTCGAGTAAGGTGTCGTGAGCGTCAGCGCGCCCCATCGACGTTGGAGTGAGGGAATGACGGTCGCACGGAATCGCAAAGCAGAACCGATCGGGAGCGTCATCCGGCGCGCCCGGGCGAGCCAGCACACGCGACCGCAGCGGCGCGAGACCGGTCAGCCGATCCGGGTCGCGATCGCAGACGACTCGTACCTGATCCGCAATGCCCTGGGTGAGGTGCTCGGCCAGATCGACGGCGTCGAGCTCGTCGCGACGGCCGAGGACGGCGATGGCCTCCTCGAATCGGTCGACACGACCGGTCCCGACGTCGTGATCATCGATATCCGCATGCCGCCGAGCGGCGATGACGAGGGGATCCGGGTCGCCGCCGAGCTTCGCGAGGACCATCCCGAGGTCGGGGTCATCGTCCTGAGCCAGTTCTCCGACCCGCGCTATGCACTCGCGCTCCTCGAGGGAGGCGCCGAGCGCCGCGGATACCTACTCAAGGAACGCGTCCACGACCGGGACGAACTAGCGTCGGCAATCGACATCGTCGCGGCTGGCGGGACCATGATCGACCCGACCGTCATCGAAGGCCTGATCGCGGCGGATCGCCGTCGGCGCGATTCGCCCCTCGACGATCTCACGCCGCGCGAGCACGAGGTCCTCGCCGAGATGGCGCAGGGCAAGAGCAATGCGGCGATCGCCGAGTCCCTGGTCCTCACCAAGCGCGCGGTCGAGAAGCATGTGGGCGCGATCTTCCAGAAGCTGGCGCTCGAGGACGACGAGGTCGTCAGCCGGCGGGTCACGGCGGTGTTGCTGTACCTCAGCGAGGGGGAATAGCGATCGCACCGTCCGGGTGACGGGCGGTTCTCCCCCGTCACGGACGCTGGCGTGCGCGCTCGGTTGACGCCTGCCCGCGCCATCCCCTGTGCGCCCCGCACGCCCGACCATCACGGTGGGCCGCAACCGCGGCGCGTGGCCATCGAGCGAGAGGGTGTCGATATGGACGTTCGAGCTGAAGCGCGCCGGCTGGCGTCGGTCGCGACCTTCTTCGTGTGGGTCGGCTGGATCGCGGTCGCCTACGCCGTGGTCGCCGGTGTGCTGTGGTGGATCGACCTCGCGTCGCGCGACGGCTTCTCGATCCTCGAGGCGCTCGGCATCTCGCTCAACGCCGTCGGCGGGCCGATCTTCCTGGCCCTCATCGTTGCCGGGCTCGGTCACTTCGTGCGGCTGTTCGCGATGGACGTCGCCGGGCGCGCCTGATTCCGGGTCAGGCGTCGTCGCGGTCGTGTGAGGTGAAGACGGACCCGGCGCGCTCGCGGACGTAGCGATCGACGGGCGCGACGACGACCTCGATCCCGCTCGTCACGGTATCGATGGCTGGCGTGACCCTCGCGCGCATGCGGCGGACGGTCGTCACCACGATGTCGCCGCTCGCGACACCGGCGCCGATCAAGAATGCAGTCCCCGCCGCGCCGACCAGCCCTACGACGCGCGCCGCATCGGCCGGTGACAACAAGGCCTCGACGATCTGCAGGCCCGGCAGGATGGGCAGGACCGCCGGGACCGCCCACAGTGCTGCCGGTGCCTGCAGCCGGACGGCGATCGTCCGGCTGACGACTCCGATCGCCAGCGCCGAGATCAGCGTCGCGACCGCGGCGTCGATGCCGGCGTCGCGCATCCGGATGACGGCGATCCATGCGATCGCGCCCAGGAACGATGCCGAGACGGCGGCGATACGTGGATCGCCGAGTCTGATCGCGTACCCGCCGACCGCCACCAACGCTGCGAGCCCGGCGACCGTCGCGCCCCACTCCTCAGGGCCGGTCTTGACCAGCGAGAGATGGACACCGAAGGACGCTGCCCCGACGAGCGCCAAGGCGATCCCGGCGGCAGCTCCGGCGCCCAGGAGGAGGGCCTCCGCGAGTCGTGCGCTGCCCGAGATGATCGATTGATCGATGAGATCCCGGAATCCTGAGACCAGCGCATAGCCGGGCAGGAAGCGAAGGACGCTGCCGGTCAGGACGAGGCCGCCGACGATCGGCAGACCCAGCGCGACGAGGAGCGCGACGAGGAGCGTCGACGCCGCGACCCCGACGAATGTCCGGAAGAACGGCGGCAGACTCGATCGGTCAAGGCTGGAGAGTGCGGGCTGGATGACGAGTGCCACGCCCAGCGTCGCTACCGCGTCGAGAGGCGCCCCTCCGAACACCACCGTCGACCCGGCGGCCGAGATCGCCGGTGCGGCGAACGACACCACCCGACCGTATGGCGGTGGCTGGCGATCGAGTTCGTCGAGCGCGTGTTCCGCCTGGGCGACATCGAGCTCGCCGGCCTTGATCCGCCGGGCAACCGACGACGCCGCGGCAAGGCGTGCGAAATCGCTGGCCCGCTCCGGGACCGTGTAAAGCAACGTGGTGGGAGGTCGGCCATCCGTGGGGTCGTCGTGGGAGATCGCGATCCCGGAGAACGTGACCGAGCGCTGGATCGTGTCGATCCCGTAGGCAGTCCCGATCGTGTCGATCGCGGTCTCGATGTCGTCGGTCTGTGCGCCGGACCCGAGCATCGTGATAGCGATGCGCATCGCGAGGCGAAGGACCCGTCCCCCATCCGAGGCAGACACGTTCGCGCCCCGATCGCCGGAAGGGGCGTCGGGGCGCTCGGTGGTCGGATCGACGGTCATGCCCACGCGGGCGAGACCGTCAGATGCCGAGGATCTGCTTCTTCTTCGCCTCGAACTCCTCGTTCGAGATGATCCCCTGGTCCTTGAGGTGCGCGAGCTTGCTGAGCTCGGCTACGTAATCCGGCTCAGCCGGTGCGGCAGGCGGGGCGGACTGCTGCGGCGCCGGCTCGTCATAGCCGCCGTCGTCGTATCCGCCCTGCTGGTTGCCGTACATCGCCATCTGGCGACGCGAGGTGCGACGCGCGGTCCGGCGGGCGACCCGCCGAGAGGCTCCGAACATCTCGATCTCCTCCTTGGGATCCGGTTTGCTGTGGGATGGAGGCTACGCGCTAGCCGGTTCAGCTGCTGCGGCAGGTCCGCCTTCCGACTTCGCGGAGTCGGCGCGCTCCAACATCGACTGGTCCATCCTCGCTTCTTCGGCCTTCAGAAGACCGATCGCGACAAGGTCGATGGGCGTCACGAACGTGCTCGCGACGGGGAATCCGTTCGCCTTGTAGACGGCATCGCGGAGCGGGATCGCCCAGCGGTGCTCGAGCAGGATGATGGCGGCCGCTGAATCGGGCGGGATCTCCGCGAGGACGTCGAGCGCGTCGTCGAGCATGCCATCGTCGTCGTCGGCTGCCGCCTCCGCGCCCATGGCCGCCCCGATCTCGGCGCCCTCCTCGCCGGCCGCCCCGAAGCCGATCAGTGCGCCGACGTAGGCGCCCAGCTCCTGGCGATCTGCCTGATCCATCTGACTCAGCTCGAGGCTCGCGACGTTGCCCTCAGCGTCCTTGTACACGGTCAGCGAGTCGATCACCCGAACGACATCGTTGTCACGCAGGCGTCCGAGTTCCTCGATGACTTCGCCCTTGAAGTCCGGCTTGTTGAAGCCGAGGACGATCAACTGCACGGGTCCGATCGACACGGCGTCACTCCTCCTAGATGGTGGTCGCCTGCAGGCTAGGCGGGCATGCTCGACACATCATCACCCAAGACGGGTGATGACACCACCGGGCGCCCCGGTGTCTCGTAGTTTCGAGTCGCGGGGCTCGTCGCGTCGATCCCCACCGCCCCCGTCGCGCATCCAACACGCGTCACCGGACCCGGCGGATGTTCGCCGGACTGGTCAGGAGGAAACGCCAGATGGCAGCCGTCGTCCCATCCGAATCCCAGTCGACATCCGCGGCAGCCTGGGAGTTCGGCGTCCATTCCGAGGTCGGGAAGCTGCGCCGCGTGATGATCCATCGGCCGGACCTAGAGCTCAAGCGACTCACCCCGAACAACCACGACGAGCTGCTGTTCGACGACGTGCTGTGGGTCCGCCGGGCGCGTCAGCAACACGACGCGTTCGCCGACCTGATGCGCGATCGCGGGATCGATGTCGTGTATCTCGAGGAGCTGCTCGCCGAGACGCTTCAGGCGGCCGACGCGCGCGAGTGGGTGCTGGATCGAGCGGTCACGCCATTCACGGTCGGTGCCGGCATGTCGGACGAGATCCGGGCGTACCTCGAGGAGATCGACCCGGTCACGCTCGCCGACCACCTCATCGGCGGCCTCACCGTTCGTGAGGCGCGTCAGATCCTGCGCGACAAGGGCGTGCGCGGCGTCGGAGAGGGTGAGGTCGCCAAGCGTTCGCTCGTCGTCGCCGCCATGGAGGAAGACGACTTCGTGTTGCGGCCGCTGCCGAACAGCTATTTCACGCGTGACCCATCGGCGTGGATCTACGGAGGCGTGGTCGTCAACCCGATGTACTGGCCCGCCCGGCGCCTCGAAGCGCTCAACGTCGAGGCCATCTATCGCTTCCATCCGAACTTCCGCGACGCTGGGTTCGAGTTCTGGTACTCCCGTGAGCAGGAAGGCGAATCCTTCGGGCGGGCGAGCTCCGAAGGCGGCGACATCATGCCGATCGGCAACCGCGCGGTCGCGATCGGGATGAGCGAGCGGACGACCGGACAGATGATCGAAAAGATCGCCCTGTCGCTGTTCGCCAAGGGCGCGGCCGATCGGGTGATCGTCGCCGGCATGACGCGCGATCGCGCGCACATGCACCTCGACACCGTATTCACCTTCCTCGACCGCGACAAGGTGACGCTCTACCCGAAGGTCGTGGATTCGATCACCGCGTACTCCGTCCGCCCCGCCGATCAGGAAGGCGAGCTCGATATCCGACGCGAGGACTCCTTCCTCGGCGCGGTGAAGGACGCCCTCGGTCTCAAGGATCTGACCGTGATCGGGACCGGCGGCGACGCCGCCCAGGCCGAGCGTGAGCAGTGGGACGACGGCAACAACGTGGTCGCGCTGGAGCCCGGCGTCGTCGTCGGCTACGAGCGCAACGAGTTCACGAACACCCTGCTGCGCAAGGCCGGCGTCGAGGTCATCGTCCTCGACGGTTCGGAGATCGGAAAGGGTCGCGGTGGCGGCCACTGCATGACCTGCCCGCTGCTGCGCGACCCCGTCTGACACGAAGACGGCGAGCCTCACCTGCGAACCGGCACGACCGACCACGGAGGACGACATGGCCACGCTGACGCCGACCCCGAGCCTGAAGGGGCGCAACTTCCTCAAGGAGCTGGACTACTCGCCGGAGGAGATCCGGTATCTCCTCGATCTCGCGGCGGAGCTCAAGGCTGCGAAGAAGGCCGGCACCGAAAAGGAGCATCTGCGTCAGAAGGAGATCTGCCTGATCTTCGAGAAGACCTCGACGCGGACTCGCTGCTCGTTCGAGGTCGCCGCGTACGACCAGGGCGCTCATGTGACCTACCTCGATCCCGTGTCGTCGCAGATGGGTCACAAGGAAAGCATCAAGGACACGGCTCGAGTCCTGGGTCGCCTGTATGACGGGATCGAGTACCGCGGGTTCGACCAGGACATCGTGGAGGTCCTGGCGGCGAATGCCGGGGTACCGGTATGGAACGGCCTGACGGACGAATTCCATCCGACGCAGATCCTGGCCGACATCCTCACGATGCGCGAGCACTCGAACAAGCCGATCGAGCAGATCGCCTTCGCGTTCCTCGGCGACGCGGCGAACAACATGGGGAACTCCCTGCTCATCGGAGCGGCGAAGCTGGGCATGGACGTTCGGCTCGTCGCGCCCCGCATCCGGTGGCCACACGACGAGCTCGTCGAACAGGCGCGGGCGATAGCGGCGGATACGGGCGCCCGGATCACGTTGACCGAGGACGTCAAAGAAGGCGTCGCCGGGGCGGACTACCTGTACACCGACGTGTGGGTCTCCATGGGCGAGCCCAAGGAAGTCTGGAAGGACCGGATCGCCGAGCTCTCGGCATACCAGATCAACGGCGAGACCATGCGCGCGACGGGCAATCCGGACACGAAGTTCATGCACTGCCTGCCGGCGTTCCACAACACCGACACCAAGCTCGGCGCCGAGATGGCGGCGGAGTTCGGGATCTCTGAGATGGAAGTCACCGAGGAGGTCTTCGAGTCTCCGGCGTCGATCGTGTTCGACCAGGCCGAGAACCGGATGCACACGATCAAGGCGATCCTCGTCGCCACGATCGGGAACTGAGGCTCGGCAGGATGCGGATCGTCGTCGCGCTCGGCGGCAACGCGCTGCTTCAGCGCGGTCAACCGATGACCGCCGACATGCAACGGGCCAACGTCCGGGTCGCGGCCGAGCAGCTCGCTCCGGTGGCCGCCGAGCACGAGTTGGTGATCTCGCACGGGAATGGGCCGCAGGTCGGCTTGCTGGCGCTCCAGGGGTCGGCGTACGAAGCCGTCGAGACGTATCCCCTCGACGTCCTCGGCGCCGAGACGGAGGGGATGATCGGCTACATGATCGAGCAGGAGCTCGGCAATATCCTCCCGCCCGAGCGCCCCTTCGCGTCGATCCTGACGATGGTCGAGGTCGATCCGGATGATCCGGCGTTCGGCGACCCGACCAAGTTCATCGGCCCGGTATACGAGAAGGCGGACGCCGAACGGCTCGCTGCCGAGAAGGGCTGGGCGATCAAACCGGACGGTGACAAGTGGCGCCGCGTCGTAGCATCGCCGCAACCCAAGCGGATCTTCGAGATCCGTCCCATCCGCTGGCTGCTCGAACGAGGCTGCGTCGTGATCTGCACCGGCGGCGGCGGCATCCCGACGATGTATGCACCGGGCACCCGGACCCTCGTCGGTGCTGAGGTCGTGATCGACAAGGATCGGGCGAGCGCGCTCCTCGCCGAGGAGTTGGGCGCCGATCTGTTCGTGATGGCGACCGACGTCGACGCCGTGTATCGCGACTGGGGAACACCCGCCCAGGCGGCGATCGGGCGCGCGACGCCGCAGGAGATCCGGGACCTCGACCTGCCCGCCGGATCCATGGGCCCGAAGGTCGAAGCGGGGATCGCGTTCGCGGAGAACACTGGCAAGCCCGCGGCGATCGGCCGTCTGGCCGAGATCGGCCAAGTGATCGCCGGGGAGCGCGGCACGCGCATCGAACCGACGGCGGTCGGCGCACATCAGGGCTGAAGTTGTGAAGATGGAGGAAGGACGATGACCGCCGCCGCCCCCGCCGTCGAGGCGGAGCCCACGAAGCGGGGGATCCGCCTCCCGTCCGCGTACACGATCCTGTTCATCCTGATCATCGCGGTCGCGTTCGCGACGTGGATCATCCCGGCGGGCCGCTACGACTACAACGACGACGGCACGCCGATCCCCGGCACGTACCACCCAGTCGAGCAGAATCCGGCCCGGATCGTCGCCGACTCCCTGCTCGCACCGATCAACGGGATGTACGGCATCGAGTCGCCCGAGGACGGTTCGATCTCCCCGTACAACGTCGGCCCGCTGTTCGGCGCGATCGATGTGGCGCTGTTCATCCTCGTGATCGGCGGGTTCCTCGGCGTCACCATGCAGACCGGGGCGATCCAAACTGGGATCACTCGCGTCGTCGAGCGGTTACGCGGCCGCGAACGGCTCTTGATCCCGATCCTCATGGCGCTCTTCGCGCTCGGAGGCACGTCATACGGGATGGCGGAGGAGAGCCTGGCGTTCTACGTGTTGGTCATCACGGTCATGGTGGCAGCGGGTTACGACTCGCTCACCGGCGCCGCCATCCTGCTCCTGGGTTGTGGCATCGGGGTCATCGGATCCACCATCAATCCGTTCGCCACGGGCATCGCCTCCGGCTTCGCGGGGACCGGTATCGACGAGGGCCTCATCGGTCGCATCGTCATCCTCGTCGTGGGCACGGCCTTCGGCATCTGGTGGGTCATGCGTTACGCGGCCCGGATCAAGGCTGATCCCGCCCGTTCGCTGATCGCTGGCGACCGCGCCGAGATCGACGCCCACTTCGCAGCAGGCTCCGAGTCGTCGGGGTCGGCCAGCACGATGACGGGCCGCCAGAAGGTCGTCCTCGTGCTGTTCTTCCTCGCCTTCATCGTGATGATCATCGGCGTCGTCCCGTGGGCCGACCTCGGGATCCAGCGGATCCCCACCCACTACTGGTGGTTCCCGGAGATGACGGCGTCGTTCCTCTTCTTCGCGATCCTCATCGGGTTCGCAGCGCGCAGTTCCGAGACGAACTTCGTCGAGAGCTTCGTCAGCGGCGCCCGAGATCTCCTCGGTGTCGCGTTGATCATCGGCATCGCGCGTGGCGTCACCGTGATCATGACCAACGGTCAGATCACGGACACCATCCTCAATTCCGCCGAGCAGGCGGTGTCGGGCCTCGGCGGGGTCGCGTTCATCAACCTGATGTTCGGCCTCTTCCTGCCGCTGTCGTTCCTGATCCCGTCGTCGTCCGGGCTCGCCACCGTGGCCATGCCGATCATGGCGCCACTCGCCAGTTTCGCGAACGTGCCACCGGAACTCGTCGTCACCGCGTACCAGACCGGCAACGGGATCGTGAACCTCGTGACGCCGACGTCCGCGGTGGTCATGGGTGGGCTGGCGATCGCACGCGTGGGCTACGGCACGTGGCTCAAGTTCGTGTGGCCCCTATTGGTGATCCTCGCGATCCTGTGTATGGCTGTCATGTCGATCGCCGTGCTACTCGGCTGACCGACGTGGAGGAGAGCTCAGAGGTGGTGTGTACATGACCGAGCGATACGCCATGACAGCGGGCGAGCCGCCGGTCTGGCACGCCATGAGCCCGGAAGAGGCGTTGGGCGCCCAGAAGGTCCAGCAGGACGCAGGGCTCTCGGACGCCGAGGTCGCCACGCGGAAGCAGACCTACGGGCCGAACAAGTTCGCCGAGGCGCCGAAGGAGCCGACGTGGCGGCGCTTCCTGCGGCAGTACAGCGACCCGATGCAGATCGTCCTGCTCATCGCGGGCGGCATCAGCCTGTTCCTACCCGGGCAGTTCGCGACCGGCGTGCTGCTGATCCTGCTGACGCTGCTGAACGCCTTCCTGGGCCTTAACCAGGAGGGCAAGGCCGAGGCGAGCGTCGCTGCGCTCCAGAAGATGATGGTCGTCCAGGCGAAGGTCCGGCGTGGCGGCGAGGTCGTCCTCGTCCCGATGGAGCAGCTCGTCCCGGGCGACATCGTGAACATCGAGGCGGGCGATCTCGTGCCGGCCGATGGTCGGATCATCCGCGCCGCGACCCTCGAGATCGATGAGTCGGCGCTCACCGGGGAAAGCGCCCCGGTGCCGAAGGGTGTGGATGCCGTGGCGGCGGACGCGGCCCTCGGCGACCGCATCGACATGGCGTTCATGAATACGCAGGTGACCCGGGGCGCGGCGACGTTCGTCGTCACCTCGACCGGCATGGGCACCGAGGTCGGTCACATCTCGGACATGCTCCAGGGACAGACGGCCGAGGCGACGCCGCTCACCAAGCAGCTGAACCGCCTGACCAACCAGATCCTTGTCATCGCCGGCGTCGCGCTCGCCATCTCGATCGGTCTGGGTCTCGCCCGCGATCAACCCTTCCAGGTCCTCTTCCTGTCGGCGGTCGCGTTCTCGGTATCGGCGATCCCGACGGGCCTGCCCGCAGTGGTCACGACGATCCTCGCGGGCGGGACGTCGACGCTCGCGTCCGCCGGTGCGATCGTCAAGCGCCTCCGGTCCGTCGAGACGCTCGGTTCGACATCGGCCATCAACTCCGACAAGACCGGCACCCTGACCCTTAACCAGATGACGGCCGTCCAGATGGCCATCGTCGGTCAGCACTTCACGATCAGTGGCGAAGGCTATTTGCCAGTGGGGACCATCGCCGGCGAGGCCGGCAAGGGCGAGGTGCCGCTCGAGCGCTATCTCATGCCCATGGCGCTGTGCGCCGACGCCGTCGCCAAGGATGGCGGTCTGGTCGGCGACCCGACCGAGGGCGCCCTCGTCGTGCTTGCCGCCAAGGGCGGCGTCGACCCGGTCCTGACCCGCCAGAAGTACCCGCGCATGGCCGAGGTCCCGTTCGACGCTGCATACAAGTTCATGGCCACGTTCCATCGGATGACGGACGAGAACGGCCGCGATGTCGTGCGCTGCTACGTCAAGGGTGCGCCGGACCAGCTGCTTGCCCGATCCACCGGCGCCATCCAAGGCGACGGGACCGTGATGCCGATCACGGGCGACGGCAAGGACCGTTATATGGCCGAGAATCAGCGGCTAGGCGAGCAGGGCCTGCGCGTGATGGCGACGGCCTATCGCGACCTCGATCCCGCGACGTTCGATGCGACCGCGGCGGACATGTTGCCCCTCGTCACGGATCTCACCCTGCTTGCCCTCGTCGGCATCGTCGACCCGGCCCGGCCGGAGGCACGCGACGCCATCGCCAAGGCGAAGGCCGCCGGCATCCAGACCCGCATGATCACCGGCGACCACGCCGTGACGGCAGCCGCCATCGCCTCGCAGCTCGGCATCGAAGGTCGCGCGATCACAGGCGCCGAATTCGCCGCGATGAGCGACGACGAGCTCGAGCGTCAGATCGAGGGTGTCGGTGTCATCGCCCGCGTGGCACCGGAGGACAAGGTCCGTCTCGTCGATGTGCTCAAGCGCAAGGGCCACGTCGTCGCGATGACGGGCGACGGTGTCAACGATGCTCCCGCCCTGAAGCGGGCTGACATCGGTGTCGCGATGGGCATCACCGGCACGGAGGTCTCGAAGGAGGCCGCCGTGATGATCCTCACCGACGACAACTTCGCGACGATCGTCAAAGCCGTCGAACTCGGACGCGCGCTGTACGACAACCTTGTGCGCTATATCCGCTTCCAGATGGCCGTGCTGTTCGGCTTCATCGCCACGTTCCTGGGCTCGAGCCTGCTGTTCATCGCCGGCGGCATCCCATTCCTGCCGCTGCAGACGTTGTTCATCAACTTCACCGTCCAGGTGGCATTGGCGATCGGGCTCGGGTACGGGAAGCCACGTCCCGATCTGATGCGCGAGGCGCCGCGCTCGCCGGACGTCCCGATCCTGTCGCGTCGCTTGCTCATCTGGCTGATCTTCGCCGGGCTCGTGATGGCCACGGCGACCCTCGGCATCATCAGCTGGGCGACGCCGGTCTACGGCGAGGCTGTCGCGCGGACGATGGGGCTCGTCGCCTTCTCGTTGTGCAACATCTGGTTCGCGTTGGAGACCTCGGACGAAGAGAAGTCGGTGTTCAGCGCCGAGACGCTCCAGAACCCGACGCTGCTCAAGGCGGTCGGTATCGCGTTCCTGTTCACGATCCTGGCTACCGAGCTCCGGATCACCAATACGATCCTCGATACGGTCAACCTGACGGTCGAGCAGTGGATCACGGCCTTCGTCGTCTCGCTTTCGGTGATCGTGATCGCCGAGGTGAAGAAACTGCTGAAGATCAGGACGACGGTCGTGCCGGCACTGGCGACGACCGAGCCTGCGTCCGCCGCCGCGTAGCCGTTCTCGCCACCGATCGAAGCCGCTCCGGCTAGGCCGGGGCGGCTTCTTCACAGCACGACGGGTCCAGCCAGGAGCGTGCTGTCAGGCGGTTTGTGCCTCGCTGGGTGACTCGCCACCCAGCAGACCGAGGGCGCGTGCCCGGTCGACGGCCTCTGACCGCGACGTGGCCTCGAGCTTGCGATAGATCGACTTCGCCTGGGTCTTGATCGTGTTCGACGAGCGGCCGAGCTGTCCGGCGATCTCCGGCAGAGGCC
>JBKPMM010000221.1:0-3345 GCA_046732155.1 Chloroflexota bacterium
ACGCGATCGACCTGCTCACGAAGGAGCTGCGTCGTGGCGGCGTCGAGGGGCGAGACCGCAGCCTCGTCCTCGATCAGGGCACCGAGCTCGGTATCACCGTCCTCACCGATCGGCGTCTCGAGCGAGATCGGCGTCCGCCCGTAGCGCTTCACCTCCTCGACCCGCTCGGGCGTGATCGCCCACCGCGGATCCTCGGACAGCTTCGCCGCTACTTCGGCCGAGGTGGGCTCTCGCCCGAGCTCGACGGTCAGCTCGCGGGTCGTCCGGTTGACGCGCTGCATCGTCTCGGTCATGTGCACCGGGACGCGGATCGTCCGCGACTGGTCGGCGATCGCGCGCTGGAGCGCCTGCCGGATCCACCAGGTGGCATAGGTCGAGAACTTGAAGCCGCGCTGCCATTCGAACTTGTCGACGGCACGCATCAGCCCCGCGTTGCCCTCCTGGATGAGGTCCAGGAAGCCGAGGCCGCGGTTCATGTACTTCTTCGCGTTGGCAACGACGAGCCGCAGGTTCGCCGAGATCATGTGATCACGGGCCGCCTTCGACTGATCGATGAGGACGCCCGCCGGCTCGCCATCCTCCTCAGATCGATAGCCAAGGGTCGCCAGGACGTCGTCCTCGCGGCCGGTCGCGACCCAGCGACGGACAGCGGGGATCGCGACCTCGTCGCGCGCCCACGTGAGCATCGCGCCGATCGTCTTCTCACCGCGCAGTGACGGCTGGAACGCGATCCCGTGTGCGCCGTCGAGCAGGCTCAGGAACGACTCGGCATCGAGCCGCTCGTTGTAGACCGATCGAAGGGCGCGAGCCCGCTCGAGCAGCTCCGCTGCCGTAGCGGTCTGCGCGTCGCGGATCGCCTCGGTGAACCCGAAGCGCGGCGCGGTCACGAGCAGGTCGATGGCCGCCTCGTCCTCGATCGCGCTGCGCACGATCCGGTGCGCCTCCTCGCCATGGGGGAGGGCATACGCCGGAAGCTTCGCGCGAGCGACGGGCTCCATTTTATCGAGCGTCCACTCGTGCAGATCGAGCAAGGCCGTCCAAGGCTCCGTCTGGATCCGTGCGCCGAGCTCGATGGCCTTGGCCAGGACGACCTCTTCCTGGGCCGTCAGCAGCGGCACACGGGCGATCTCGCGCAGGTACAGCCGCGTCGAATCCTCGATGTCGAGATCGGCGTCATCGACCGTCGCCTCGGCATCGTCGTCATCGTCTTCGTCGTCGTTTTCGGCCGCGGGTGGTCCCACGGTCAGAGCCTCGGCGGCGTCGTCGGCCGGTTCGAGGCTGATCTTCTCGAGTTCCTCCGGCGCCACGATGGCGTCGGTCGCCGCGGTATCCGTGGTGTCGGGCTCGTCTAGTCGGGGGGTGTCAGTGAACTGGATCAAGATGCTCCTGCTTTCGGACGACCGCGCACGGCGATGCGCCGTCGCCCGCTGTTGAACGGGTGATGCCGCTCCCATCCGCCACGGGAGTCGGCCGCATGCCGGCCCGCCACCTGCCGAACACACGTGATGGCGTGTCAAGTGTTGACACGCCTTTACAGCCAGTATCGTAACCGAAAACCGTTGATTTGGCAACCTCTCCTCCGGCGAAATCACGTGCCGGAAGGACGCGAGCGAGGGCGTGGGCGCGGGCGTGGGCGCTAGGCCAGCGAGGGCGGCGAGGGCAGCGCTGGCGGCGAGGGCAGGCGCGCGCGGAGCGAGGGCAGCCCAGGGCAGGTTTCTGTCAAATGCTCCTGTGACGAGCCTACGGCAAGGATCGGACGTCGCGACGGCAAGGATCATGCATCGGTATACAACTCGGGCCGGGGCGACGTGCAGGAGCGGTGACCTTGCCTGCATAGCGATACGCGCATGCTCGCATCAGGACCCGTCGCGCTTGGTCGAATGCTCGCGAGGGCGAACAAATGACAGAAATCGGCCCGCACCCGGGACGGCGTGACCGCGTGACGGTGCGTCGCTGGGACGGTGCGTCGCCGGGACGGTGCGTCGCCGGGACGGTGGGTCGGTCGGATGGCGTGACGGCGGCACATGCACGGTCCCGCGGGTCCGCGCTCGACCTGCGATGCCGGATCAGCCCTCGATCAGCCCGGATCGGCAGCCCAGTCGAACGCCTCCCGCACGAGCGGCAACCCGAGCAGAGCCGTCGCCGCCTCGTTCTTCCGAAAGCTTCCCAGACCCGGAGTGACCGCCTTCAGCCGAGGCAGACCGGCGAGCGGCGCGAGGTCCTCGGGCCGGAGGTGGCGCATATCGATGAGCTCGACACCTTCGAGGGCCGGCGCAGTCGCGAGCGGCCGAAGATCGCGGAGACCCTTCATCGTCTCGAGGTGGACGCGTCGGAGCGACGCTGCGCGACTGAAGTCGGGAAGCGTTTCGACCTGACGCAGCGCCTGGAGGAACAAGGATCGAAGTGACGGGATCCGGCCGACGGCCGAGATGTCGGTCAATCCGCGGATCATCCACAGCTCGAGGTACCAGAGCTCGCCGACACGCGGCAGAAGTCCAAGATCGCGCGTCCCGCCGAGCTTGATGTCCAACGACCGAAGCCCCCGCAGCGGGAGTAGCAGCGAAAGGTCGTGCATCGTGATCGATCGCACCGTCAGGTCGTACAGGTTCCGCAGCTCCGAGATCACCTCGAGGCCTTTCGCCTGGCCCTCGAGGAACAGCCAGCGGAGTTCCGGGAACCGCGACAGCACCGCCAGATCCAGTTTCGCTTTCGTCGCCCCGATCCCGAGTTCCTCGAGATCCGAAGGGAGGTGGCGAAGTCCCTCGAGCGACGTCAGCGAGTCCCACAACGCGTCGGCGCCGAACCTCCGCAGCGTCGGGAAGAACCGCAGGAACTCGAGGTCGCTGATCGAGCGGTCGTACGAGCCGTAGGCACGGAGCGACATCTCGGGATACGCCCGAAACCACTCGCCGAGCTGCGCGAAGTCGCCGTCGGTCAGGCGTGAGGAGAACTGGACGACGCCTCGACCGGTCGTCGACGGCCGAAGCATCTCCCCGGTCAGTGGCGATGACACCTGGCGGAAGTCCGACGTCGGCGGTGGGTCACCGGCGATGAACCGCCGTTCGGCACGAGCGAGCGCGTAGCCGTCGCCCCAGTAGCTGTCTACCCGCTCAGGCGGCTCGATACCATCGGCCTCGAGCGGCCGCTCGCCCAGGATCGCGCCGCCGCCAAACGAGACGAGCTGAACGTGTGCATTCCCGACGGCGAGCACGTCGCTGCCGGCGATCGCGTCCGACGACGGAGGCGAGTCGCCCACCCAATCGAGGATCGCGGCTATGAAGCGCGTGCGCCCACCGCGTCCGGTCCCGACGCGAAGGACGCGTCCGCAGCCGAACCTGCCGTCCG
>JBKPMM010000222.1:0-2305 GCA_046732155.1 Chloroflexota bacterium
ATGGAGCTTCGGTCGTTGTAGAGGCCGCAACCGCGAGCGCGATCGGCGCGAGGAGGAGTAGTCCAAGGCCGGCCGGCCAGCCGTCGAGCCACTGAGCGAACCGCTCGCCCCACCTCGTTCGAACACGAAGCTGAGTTGCCAGTTGCCGCCGCAGCGATCGACGGCTTGTGCGAGTCCAGATCCAGCTGGGCGCTCCTTGCCAGAACAGGAATCCGAGTGCACCGACAGCGCATGTGGCCGGAAGGAACCACAGGGCTGGATCCAGTCGCATACGAAGTTAGCGCCGACGAGAGGTTCGGTTGACGTCCGACCGGACCAATTCACGCCGCAAGCCGAATAGGTGCCCCGAATCCACGGGAATCGCGAGTCCTTCGAGATTAGCTGCAGCCGCTGGTGCTCCCGCAGTTCAGGCACTTGTAGCAGCTGCCGTTGCGGACCATGATCGAGCCGCACTCGGCGCAGCTGGGGGCGTCCTCCTGGATCTTGAACGCCACGTTCGTCGTGCCCAGCGACAGGGTCACGGTCGAGGGCTTGCCGTTGCCGTTCGTGCCTGTCGCGTGGCCGTTGGCGTGGCCATTCGCCGCGTGGCCGTTGGCGATCCCGTTCGTCGCGAGGACGTTGAGTTCCGACGCGGGCGCGGGTGAGGAGGAGGCTTTCACCCGCGCCGCGTCGGCGGCCTGTTCGGCGTTGTCCGAAGCGTCGGTCAGAGTGGCATCGGCGCGCTGCGCTGGCGCCTCCTCCACGGCGACCGACGCCTTCGGCTCGTCCGTGATGTCATCGGTTGATGGGGTAGGGGACCGGTCGATCGCCGGCGCGCTCGAGATCGCCTCGGCGCTGGCGCTCGGAGCGGCGAACCCGCCGCCGAACCCGCCGAAGCCGCTCCCAGGAGAGTCGGACACGACCGAGGACCGGTCGACCAGACCGAGCATCGCCTTGTCGTCCGGCGAGAGGAACCGCGAGCCGAGCCACCGGAAGATGTAGTCCACGATCGACTTGGCGATCGGGATCTCCTGGTTGCCGGTGAAGCCGCTGGGCTCGAACCGGACATGGGCGAACTTGTTCACGAGGTCGCGCAGCGGCACGCCGTACTGCAGCGCGACCGACACGGTGGTGGCGAAGGAGTCCATCAAGCCCGAGACCGTGGACCCCTCCTTCGCCATCTTCAGGAAGATCTCGCCTGGAGTGCCGTCGGGATAGAGGCCGACGGTGATGTAGCCCTCGTGCCCGGCGATGTCGAACTTGTGGGTGACCGCGTCACGCTCGGCGGGGAGGCGGCGGCGATGCGGCTTGCCCGCCTCGGCCTGGGCCTTCGCGAGCTCCTGGCGAAGCTTCGCGACTTCCTCGGTGTCGATCGCGTCGGCGTCGGCCGCGCCGTCGGTCTTCTTCTTGCCGGTCGAGAGCGGCTGGCTGCGCTTGGAGTTGTCGCGGTAGATCGCGATGGCCTTGAGGCCCAGCTTCCAGCCCTCGAGGTAGACCTTCTCGATCTCCTCCGCTGTGGCGGCCTCCGGCATGTTCACGGTCTTGCTGATCGCGCCGCTGATGAAGGGCTGGATCGCGCCCATCATCCGGACGTGGCCCATGTAGTGGATGGACCGCTCGCCGTTGGCCGGCTTGAACGCGCAATCGAAGACCGTCAGGTGCTGGGGCTTGAGGTGCGGCGCGCCCTCGATCGTCTCGTGCTCGTTGATGTAGTCGAGGATCTCGGAGACCTGCTCCGCGCCGTAGCCGAGCTTCCGCAGGGCGCTCGGGACCGTCTGGTTGACGATCTTCAGGAAGCCCTCGCCGACCAGCTTCTTGTACTTGATGAGGGCGATGTCCGGCTCGACCCCGGTCGTGTCGCAATCCATCATGAAGGCGATCGTCCCGGTGGGGGCGAGGACGGTGACCTGGGCGTTCCGGTAGCCGTGCTTCTCGCCCAGCTCGAGCGCCTCGTCGTACACCTGGCGGGCGGCGCGCCCGAGGTCTTCGGGCACGCCCGCCCGCGGAATCGCGTAGGCGGCATCGCGATGCTTGTTGATGACCCGCAGGAACGGCGCCCGGTTCTCGTCGTAGGCCCAGAACGGACCGCCGTGGTCGCGGGCGATGGCGCTCGACTGCTTGTAGGCCTCGCCGTGCATGACCGCGGTCAGCGCGGCCGCGAAGTTGCGACCCTCGTCCGAGTCGTACGCGAGGCCGCGTGACATCAGCAGCGCGCCGAGGTTCGCGTAGCCCAGGCCCAGCGGCCGGAACTTGTGGCTGTTCTCCTCGATCTTCGGCGTCGGGTAGCTGGCGTTGTCGACGAGGATCTCCTGGGCGGTGATCGTCA
>JBKPMM010000223.1:0-8441 GCA_046732155.1 Chloroflexota bacterium
TGCTGCTTGCCTCGCAAGTCGAGTACCCGCCGCTCGAGCCCGCCGTCGATACCGGCAGCTGCAGCCGCGTCGGCGGTGATCAGGATCTCGCCAGGCTGCGCGAGAGCGGCCAGGCGAGCAGCGACGTTGACCGTGTCACCCAGGGCCGTCAGGGCGGTGTGCGGACCCTCGCCTACGGCGCCCATCCACGCCATGCCGGTGTGCACGCCGGCGCCGAGGGCAACCCACGGTCCCTCCGGCGCTTCGTGGCCTGTCTTGCGTAGCAAGTCCTGGGCCGCATCGATCGCCTGGGCGGTGTGCCGCTCCCCGCTGAGCATGGGCGCGAAGGTGGCCACGACCTCGTCCCCGACGAACTTGTCGACGAAGCCGTCGTGATCGATGATCGCCTGCGCCGCGACGTCATAGAAACGATCGAGGATCGCCCGATACGCACCTGGCGACATCCCCTCGGCCATGCCGGTCGAGCCACGGATATCGGCGAACAGCAGGGTCAGCTCGATCTCGGCACCGCCGTGATGCTCGGTGATGAAGTCGAAGCACGAGCTGCACCAGTTCGGGTTGTGGTCGGCGGGGCGCTTGCCGATCATCCGCATGACGGGCGCCGCCGCGCCGGCGAATGGCGCGGCGCAGAGCCGGCAGCGTGGCCCGTGCGGCAGGAGCCGGAAGATGCGGCGATTCCGGCGCTCGTTCGGGCTGCCGATGGTCAGGAAGTCGTACCAGAAGGCCTCATTGCTCGGATCGGGCGGTGGTTGCTCATTGCTCACGCCGGTCCACCTCCACCGCGGACAAGACGACGGTCTCCTCTGCTATTGCTGGTTAGCGTCGGTCAAACCGCCATGCCGCGCTTCGTACGACCTTCGATCCTTGACCTTTGACCAGCCTACGCCCGTCCCGTCGCGGTGGGGCGCGGTTCTGATGCCGCGAGTTCGAACACGCGCGCTGGACTCGAGAACCCTTTCAGGACGACTTCACGACCGCCGTCAAACCTGAAGCCTCGCTCGACGCCCAGATCGTGAACGAGGTCAGACGTCAGGATCCGTCCCGCAGCGGCGGAGTCACAGATCCGGCTTGCCAGCGTGACCGTCGAACCAAACAGGTCATCGTTGTGGTCGACGGGTTCGCCGGCGGCGATCCCGATCCGCACGCGAAGCTCTGTTTCCGGGCGATCGGCCGATCGTGCGTTGAACCCGGCCTGGATGGCCATCGAGCACTGGAGGGCGCTCGCCACGTCGTCGAACGAGGCCATGATCCCGTCGCCGGTGTGCTTCACTTCGCGCCCGCGAGCGGCGACGAGCGCCCGCCGGATGATCAGGTCGTGCTCGGTGAGGAGCACCATGAACTCGGCTTGCCCGACGGACTGCAGGATGGAGGTCGAACCCTGCAGATCCGTGAACATGATGGTCCGGAACGGATTGACGGCGGGGGTATCGCTGGCAGTCTCGCTCATCCTCCCCAGCAGCCGGAGGACGTTGTCCTCCGAGACGCTGATGATCTCGTTGGGAATGAGGCCATGCGTTGCCTGGTGCACGGCGGTGAGCGACTCACTGGCGGGAGCCTTCGCCAGACAGAACGCCTCACCCTGGTCGGCGTCGAACCAGTAGGCCAGGAACTGGACCCCGAACCTGGCACCCGTCTCGAGGTCGGCGAGATGCGCCTGGGCGACCTGTTCTGCCGTTACTCCCGGCAGGTCATGGCGGTCCATGAACAGCGGCATCTGGGTCCTCCTCCGGCGGACATCATCCTAGCGACGTCGGTCAGCGACCGAGAACGAGGCGTGCTGCCCACGTCGACGTCGACCGGAGATCGATCGACTCGGGCACCCTCACGGTTCGGTCTCCGGTGAGCCCCGTCCTCGGGCTGCGTGCGAACCTCGGC
The DNA here is from genome assembly GCA_046732155.1 of Chloroflexota bacterium. Taxonomy (GTDB): domain Bacteria; phylum Chloroflexota; class Limnocylindria; order Limnocylindrales; family CSP1-4; genus SPCO01. Next base: position 1,876 of record JBKPMM010000223.1, read on the forward strand.
CAGTTCGCCCTCCTCGTCGTCGTCAGCGCCCTCGTCGGCGGGATGGTGGGCCAGGAGCGCACCGTCCTGCCACTCCTGGCCACCGACGTCTTCGGGCTTACCGGCTTCGTGTCGGCGCTCACATTCGTCGTCGCCTTCGGCGTCGCGAAGGCATTCACCAATCTGGCAGCAGGCGCGTTGGCCGACCGGTTCGGTCGCAAGCCCGTCCTCGTCGTCGGATGGCTGGTCGGCCTCCCCGTACCGATCCTGATCATCCTCGCTCCGTCTTGGGCATGGATCGTGGTGGCCAACCTGCTGCTCGGGGTCAACCAGGGACTGACCTGGTCGACGACGGTCGTCATGAAGATCGACCTGGTCGGCCCCGTTCGTCGGGGCCTTGCGACCGGCATCAATGAGGCCGCGGGCTACGGGGCGATCGCCCTCACGGCGCTCGTCACTGGCTGGATCGCGGCTGAGTACGGGCTACGGCCGGGTCCCTTCCTGCTCGGCCTGGCCTATGCGTGCCTCGGTCTCGGTGCAACTGTCCTGTTCGTGCGCGAGACGCGCGGCCACGTCGAACATGAGCAGGCGATGGGCGAGCATCCCGAGACCCTGCGCTGGCGCGATGTCTTCTGGCGCACCACCCTGAGCGACCGCAACCTCTCGGCGGCATCGCAGGCGGGGCTTGCCAACAACCTCAACGACGGGATGGCGTGGGGTCTGCTCCCGCTGTTCTATGCCTCGGTTGGTCTGTCCCTGGGCGAGATCGGTGTGCTCGCCGCGACGTACCCCGCGGTCTGGGCGATCGGCCAGGTCGTGACGGGCGGGCTGTCCGACCGGATCGGACGTAAGCCGCTCATCGTCGGCGGTATGCTGGTCCAGGCGGGCGCACTCGCGATTATCGCCCTTGGGTCGACCGTAATGGTGTGGCTCCTCGCCTCGGCGCTCCTCGGTCTGGGGACAGCGATGGTCTACCCAACGCTGCTCGCCGCGGTCGCCGATGTCGCGGACCCCGTCTGGCGGGGGTCTGCGATCGGCGTGTACCGCCTGTGGCGCGACCTTGGCTTCGCGGTCGGCGCGCTAGTGGCAGGCGTGACCGCTAATGTGCTCGGGATGCCACCGGCGATCGCCGTGGTCGCGGTGTTGACCGGAGTGTCCGGTCTCGTCGTCCTCGTCAGGATGCGCGAGACGCTCGACCGGACCTCCCGACCCTCCCGGTCTCTGGCCGCGAACGCGAGATGATGGTCAGGTAGCCATGCCAACGGACTGGAGTTTCGTTGCCGAGGACGCCGACGCGTACCTCGACACATCTCCCTCCGTTGACCGCGAGGCTCGGGCCGATGCGGTTCTCATCCACGGCTCCGCAGCTGACGACCCGTGGTCAAACCTCGCGACTCGCATCCGATTTTCGGAAGTGGACCCGCTGCCAGAGATCGAGTCGGTTCGAGCCTGGTTCGGTGCGCGCTCCGTTACGGAGTTTCGTTGGCTCCTCGGTCCATCCACCACCCCGGCAGACCTGCCCCGCAGCCTCGCCATGGCCGGAGCTCGGCCTGATGAGAACGAGCCCGCGCTGATCGCGATGGTGCTTACCCACGCGCCGCCGCGGGTGGCTGGTGTGGCGGTCCGAGAGATCCGAGATCTGCCTGGCTTCGAAGCGATGGAGCGCATCTACCGCGAGGTATTCGGCGCCTCCGCAGGACCTAGCGCCCCAGCGGAGCAACGTTGGGCGGACTTCCAGGCAAGGCCCGGTTCGAGGGCGTTCCTCGCTGAGCTAGATGGCGAGGCCGTCGCATACGGCGTGATGCGGAGCACCGAGCCTGGACCGGTGCTCCTCGCCGGTGGTGTGACCTCACCTCGAGCTCGCGGCCGCGGGGCCTATCGCGCGCTCGTCCGCGCGCGATGGGATGCGGCGCGGGACAGCGGGGCGCCCGCGCTCGTCACGCAGGCCCAGGCGGCCTCCCGACCGATCCTCGAGCGCCTCGGGTTCCGGTCGACAGGAACGATCCCCGTCCTCGTCGACGCGGGGAGATGAGACGGCTCGCGAGGATCTGCAAGTCAACCGGCCGCTCCACGACGCGGACCACCCTCCCTCCGAGTCCCTCTCCACGTCCTTGACGACGGTCATCTGCCGTCGGGCGCGAGGACTCGCGAGGCACGCCGCGACGACATCATCGACCGACGCGCTCCCGCCCTTGACCATCCCGAGGCGGATGCCCTCGCGTAAGCCCCAGTCGACGCCGACACGTACGCCAGCGCGGGAGCGCCTCGTTATCGGTGAGCTGCAAGAGCTGGTTGACGCGATCGCGGTCCGCGGCGGTCAGGACGTTGATCGGCTCCGGAAGTGCGATGTCGATCGGCGAGGGACAGACTCCCCCTCGGGGAGCCGTTTGTGAGTGGAATGTGGTCGGGGCGGCCGGATTTGAACCGACGACCACCAGTCCCCCAGACTGGTGCGCTACCAGACTGCGCCACGCCCCGACGGGGGTGCGAGTCTAGCACGGGGTCCTCTTCGTCAGACCGGGTGCCGCCCGTCCGGAACCCTCAGTTCCCGGAACGTCGATGAACCCGTGGAGCTCGTATGACGAGCCGACGGGCATCTGCAGGATCGGGACCCCAGCCCAGTGCGTTCGTGTGGGAGGGCGGCACTGACAGTTCCGCGGGTCGCCGTACGCCCGACCGCGACCGCGGACCGCGTTCCTCCGGGGAACAGGTCCTGCACAGCCGTCCACAGGTGGTCCTCCCAGGATGCAGGGATCGTCCTTTCGCGCGACGACCCCTGCGGGCGTATCGCGGCCACGTTCCCCGGAGGAAACTGCCCTCCCGCAGGGCGCAAGCGCCCCCACGGCGCAAAACGCCCGCAGGCGGCAAGGCCCCGCTACCCGAGATCCTGCAGCTCGTCCTTCGACTCGCGCGAGAGCAGGTCGATGAGGCAGCGCTGGACGCTCTTGCCTTCGAACAGCGCGTTGTGGACCTCGCGCGCGATCGGCATCTCGACGTCGTAGCGGTCCGCAAGCGCTAGCGCGGCATCGACCGTATACGCTCCCTCGGCGGTCCCGGGCAGCGTCGCCTCGATCTCCGCCCAGGAGCGCCCCTTGGCGAGCTCCTCCCCCAGCCGGTGATTGCGTGACAGGCGAGACCCGCACGTCGCGATGACGTCGCCGATCCCCGCGAGCCCGGCGAAGGTCAGCCGATTCGCGCCGGCCGCAGCGCCGAGGCGGATCATCTCCGCGAGGCCACGCGTCATCAATCCGGCCTTGCCGTTGTCACCGAACCCGAGTCCATCCGCCGCGCCCGCCGCGATCGCGATCACGTTCTTGAGCGCCCCGCACAGTTCGACGCCCAGGATGTCGCGGTTCACGTAGAGGCGGAACTCGCGCCGACCGAGCCGCTCGGCGATCCGCGTGGCGAGCGCGAGGTCCTCCGCAGCGACGACCGCCGAGGCCGGCAGCCCCTGCGCGATCTCCGTCGCAAGGTTCGGTCCCGACAGCGCCGCGATCCGCGCCGGCGCGATACCGGTCGCTTCCGCGATCACCTCGCTCATCCGCAGAAGCGATCCCTTCTCGAGTCCTTTCACGACCGACAGCACGTCCGCCGACGGCGGCACGAATGGCCGCACCGCGCCGGCGACCGAACGCAGGTGCGACGACGGGACGGCGAATATGACGAGGTCGGACGCGTCGCGCAGGACCTCCGGATCCGACGAAGCGACGAGACTTTCCGGCAGCTCGATCCCCGGCAGTCGCCGCTCGTTGCGATGGGTAGCGTTGATCTCGTCGGCCACGTCACGTCGATGGGTGACCAGGACGACCGGCTCGCGCTTGGCGAGGATGGAGGCGAGCGTGGTACCCCACGCACCGGCGCCGACGACCGCGACGGTCGGCCCGGCGTCCTTCATCGGGAGCGGCGAGTCCGCGGCGCGGATCGTCTCGCGGGCTTCGTCGGCACCGTCCGCGTCTTCCGACGCCTCGGCAGCTTCACCGACGCCCGATCGCGGAAGACGAGCCGCACAGGCGTGCCGTGGAACCCGAATGTCTCGCGCAGCCGGTTCTCGAGGTAGCGCCGGTACGAGAAATGCACCGCAGACGCATCGGACGCGAAGAAGACGAACGTCGGCGGGGCGATGGCTGCCTGGGTGGCGTAGAACAACTTCGGTCGCTTGCCGCGCACGGGCGGCGGCGGCGTCCGCTCGGTCGCGGACATCAGCATCCGGTTCAGCTCGGCGGTCGGCACCCGCTTGCGCCGCTCGGCCCAGATATCGACCGCCAGTTCCAGCACCCGCCCGACGCGCTGGTGCGTCTTGGCGCTGATCGACACGACCGGTGCAAACTCCAGGAACGGCGCGTCGCTCCGGATCCACTCGACGTACTGGTCGAACGTGCGATCGGTCTTGTCTTCGACCAGATCCCACTTGTTCACCGCGATGACGAGACCCTTCCCCTCCTCGACCGCGTACCCGGCGACGTGCGCGTCCTGCGAGGTCAACCCCTCGACCGCATCGATGACGAGGACCGCCACGTCGGCGCGCGACAGGGCCGTGAGCGCACGCATCGTCGAATAGCGTTCGGCGGCCGCCCCGGACGCGACCTTGCCCCGCCGCCGGATGCCTGCGGTGTCGATGAGCACGATCTCGCTGCGACCCCACGCCAGGCGCGTATCGATGGCGTCCCGCGTGGTCCCCGGGAGGTCAGAGACGATCGCCCGCTCCTCGCCGAGGAGGGCGTTCAACAGGCTCGATTTGCCGACGTTCGGCCGGCCCACGAACGCGATCGCGGCAGGCGCGGTATCAGCCTCTGCCGCGAGCGCGGCATCCCAGCGAGCCGCCTCGGCGGCGGCTTCGTCCGCCACGGCGTCGTCGCCGTCGAGATCCTCCTCCGGGTCGCCGACGACGAACGGCTCCAGGCGACCGGCCGCGACCTCGTCGGCCCATGCGTCCGCCTCGGCTTCGCGTTGCTTGCGGGCGATCTCGGCTTCGCTCTCGGGCGGCAGCGCCCAGACGATCGCGTCGAGCAGGTCACCCGTCCCGCGACCGTGCGACGCCGAGATCGCGTACGTCTCCTCCCAGCCGAGCGCGTGGAACTCGGCGGCCTCGAGCTCACGCTTCTCGTTGTCGGCCTTGTTGACCGCGACGATCACTGGAGCCGTCGCGCGCCGCAACAGCTCGGCGGCTTCCAGGTCCGCCGGCGTCATGCCGGCGGCGGCATCGACGACGAACACGATCACATCGGCTTCGGCGATCGCTAGCCGCGCCTGCTCCTGGACGCGCAGCTCGATCGGGTCGTCGGTGTCGACCTCGAGCCCGCCCGTATCGATCACGACGAACCGGCGGCCGTTCCACTCCCCGTCGCCGTAGAGGCGGTCGCGCGTCGTGCGGGCACGGTCCTCGACGATCGCCGTGCGCGAACCGACGATCCGGTTGAAGAGCGTTGATTTGCCGACGTTCGGGCGGCCGACGATGGCGACCAGCGGGATCGCCCTCGACGTACGGTCAGCGGCCGCAGGGCCGGTCCGAGCGGCCACGACGGTTCAGGCCGCGCCGGTCGCCGGCGTCGATGTGATGTGCGGGAGCGACGTGGTGCGGCCGGCCGGCGTCGCGGCACGACCGAGCGCGGCGTCGGCGAGCTCAGCGGCTCGTGCGGCAGCGTCGTCGGTCCCGGCGAGCTCGAGGATGCGGCAGGTGACGTCGCGCAGATCCTCGATCGGCGTCGACGTGCCGCCCGTGACGCCGACAACACGTGCGCCGTCGAACGGCGCGGCATCGGTCAAGTCGTGCACGCTCTCGATCTGGATCGCGTGCGTCCCGGCGATCTCGCAGAGCCGCGTCAGCTCCTTGGTGTTCGCGCTCGATCGGCCACCGACGACGACCATCATGTCGACCTCGGACGCCGTCTCCATCGTGTCCTGCTGGCGGCGGATCGTGACCGGGCAGACCGTGTTGACGATCTTGAGCTCGTGGGCGCGCGACACCATCAGCGCCGCGAGCTTCTCGAACTTCCAGGGCGGCTGGGTGGACTGTGACAGGAGCGCCATCCGCTTCTTGCGCGGGATGGCCGTGTCCCACTCCTCTTCCTCGTCCACGACGATCGCGTCGGGCGCGAACCCGAGCAGACCGACGACCTCGGGATGCTTGGGCGTGCCGAGGATGACGATCGTGTAGCCCTCATCGACGAGCCGCGCGAGCTCCTTCTGCTCCTGGATCACCCAGGTGCACGTCCCGTCGATGACCTCGAGCCCGCGCGCTTCCGCGCGCGACATCACGTCAGGACGAACACCGTGCGCGCGGATGACGACCGCGGCACCGTGATCGACGTCATCGAGCGTGTCGACGGTCTGGATCCCGAGGTCCTGGAGATCCCGCACGACGCCCTCGTTGTGGACGACCTGCCCGAGGGTATGCGTGGACTTGCCGGCGGCCGAGGCCTCCTTGGCCTTGTCGATCGCCTCGCGCACTCCGTAACAGAAGCCGGTCCGCTTCGCGATGCGGACTTCCTCGACGGTACCCATACAGGGTGATTATCCCACGGGCTTCGGTTCGGCCACCTTCAGCGCCCTTGGAGCCGTCCCGTATCGCCCGCGCTGCCGCTCCGGAA
>JBKPMM010000224.1:0-8616 GCA_046732155.1 Chloroflexota bacterium
GCGCGGAAGCCCATGACTATCGGCACATGGACGAAGTGAGGTCGATGACCTGAAGCTGCGCTGGCATCTCGGACTTGGAGGACCCATGCACCAGCACGAGCACGCCGCGCACGGCATCGACCTCGAAGAGGGTTCTGCCGCGTGGTCGGAGTGGGTCAAGGATTACTACCGTGACGTCGAGACCTATGACTGGGTCGACGTCGCGGACAACATCCGCGGGCTCGAGGCGTTCTTCCACCGAAATCGCGCCCGAGTCGTCCGAGGGCTGATCACGAAGTACGCGACCCCGAACGCGCCGATCCTCGACGCGGGGTGCGGCACGGGACTGAACCTCCGCCACCTGCCAAAGGGGTCGGTCGGCGTCGACATCAACCCCCGCAACATCGAGCTGCTGAGGAAGCGACTTCCTGACCACACGATCGTCGAAGGCGACGTCGAGCACCTCCCGTTCGCCGATGGCAGCTTCGGGACGGTGCTGTGCACCGAGGTCATCGAGCACATCCCGGATCCGTCACGCGCTCTGTCGGAGTACGCGCGCGTCCTCAAGCCGGCCGGCGTCCTGGTCGGCTCAGTACCCGCGAGGTCGCTGATCTGGAAGTTCCGGTTCCTGTCGAGCACGTGCCCGCACAGTGAACCGTTCCACAACGAGTACCTCCCGAACGAGGTTCGCGAGATGCTTGCCGGTTGGCACATCGAGCGACTCGGCTACTCGCTGCTCCACTTCAACGTAATGTTCGTGGCGCGCCGTCCCGACTGATCGGTGCGGCGAGGCACCGAACGACTTGTCGACGCTGCCATCGCCCCGGAAGATGTCGTCCTCGAGGAAGCGCGAGCGCTTGGGGGCACCCTAACGCTCACGGCACGGTGACCAGCCCGGTCGCCCAAGGCATCGTGCCGAGCGAGTGGCGAGACCGGCTCGGGAAGGCCCGAGGCGTTGCGCGCGATTGCCTGAGCCCTCTCACGTCGACGCCACCGTTCGCTGGCGGCCATCCCTGGGCGGGGTGCGCGGGCTCGCCGTGCTGTGCGTCGTGGCGTTCCATGCCGGGATCCCGCTCCAGTCCGGCGGCGTCGCCGGCGTCACGCTGTTCTTCGTCCTGAGCGGCTATCTCATCGGCACGCTCCTCATGCGCGAACGTGAGGCCACCGGGACCATCGACGTGCAAAGGTTCTTTGCGCGCAGAGCCTGGCGACTGCTGCCGGCACTCGTCGCCGTGATGATCGCTCTCGCGATGCTCAGGTTCGCGGCTGGCGATGCGCACGAGCTGGCCGAGGACTCCCTCCTGACGCTCGTGTATCTGGCGAATTGGGCGAGATCGGCTGGTGACCAGATGGGGTGGTGGAACCATGCCTGGTCCCTATCCGTGGAAGGGCAGTTCTATGTCCTCGCTCCGCTCACGATGCTCGTCCTGGCTCGCGCCTGGCGGCCGAGCAGTCAGAGGCTCATCGTCGCCCTCGTCGTCGCGATCGGCGGAGTCATGCTGTGGCGAGCGGCCCTTGCCGAGGGTGGGGCATCGAGCGCGCGGATCTACTTCGGCACCGACACGCGGGCCGACGCGCTGCTGCTCGGCTGTCTGCTGGCGGCCATCCGCGTGAGACACCCTGGCTGGAGCCCGACTCCGTTACTGGGGCCGATCGCGCTGTTCTCGTTCGGTCTCCTCGCCGTCCTGCCGCTCGACGTGTTCGGACCGAGCAGCGGGTATGGATCGATAGCACTCGCATCGATGGGCGTCGTCGCGGGAGCGCTCGGAGACGACCGCGGCTCGCGCGGTCTCGCCGCTCGGCCGCTCGTCTGGTTGGGCGAGCGGTCGTACTCGCTGTACCTGGTCCATGTCCCGGTGTTCATGTATCTGAACCAGTTGCTGGCAACGCTCGCGCCCGCCGTCCGGGTCGGTACACAGGTCGTGGTAGCCGTGGCTCTGTCGGCGCTTCTCTTCCGGTACGTCGAGCGTCCGCTCAGGCACGGGCTCGCGCGAGGTGGTCGGGTGGTCGAGCGTGTGTCAAGGCGGCGGGACGAGGCTGGTAGCGCCTTGCGGTTAGGTCCCGAGGTGCCTGCCTAGACGCGCGGTTGCGAGCGGATACGCCGTACCGCGCGCTCGTGGCGGACGACCCATAGGATCGCGTACCCGAGGACGGCGACCGTTCCGGCGACGATGAGATCCATCGGTTGCATGCGCGAAATGTCGGCGAAGTCGCGCTCGCCGTCGCTGCACCGTTCGTACGGATTCGGGGCCGTCGGGTAGTCCGTTCGTACCGGGAGGAGGGCCCAGGACCCGGTGCTACGCTGCACCGGCCGTGCGTATCCCCTTCGTCCTATACGCGCTCGCCCTGGTCGTCCGGGTCGCCCTCATCTGGCACTTCCCCGACCCCGCATATCCAGATTCCTTCTATTACGTCGACGTCGCCCGGAACATCGCCGCGGGCCACGGCTTCAACATCGACCTGATCTGGATCTTCCCCGAGGTCGGAGGCTCGATCCCCGCAGATCCGGTGCTGCCGATCCCGTCGAATGCGCACTGGATGCCGCTGGCATCGCTCGTCCAGGTGCCGTTCATCTGGCTCCTCGGCGAAACCGCCTGGGCATCGTCTCTGCCGTTCGCACTCATCGGGTCACTCGCCGCGCCGCTCACCTGGGCCATGGCGCGGGATGCGCGCGCCTCGGATCGGGTCGCGCTCGGCGCCGGGATCCTGATCGCCGTCCCCGTGCTATCGCTCGTCTACATGGTCCAGCCAGACAACTTTTCCCTGTACCAGCCGCTCGTCCTCGCCGCGCTCTGGATGGGCGCCCGCGGGCTCAAGGGGTCACCCCGATCCTTCGCCGCGGCCGGTCTCCTCGCGGGCATCGCGACGCTGTCGCGCAACGACGGGTTTCTCGTGCTCGGCGCGCTCGGCCTCGCGTTCCTGTGGGACCGGTGGCGCCGGCGCGCGATCCCCTGGTCGGCCGCTTTCGCGTGCCTCGCGCTCTTCTTCCTCGTCATGGCGCCGTGGTGGATTCGCCAGCTCGCCGTATTCGGGTCGCTCTCGCCATCGACGGCGTCGGGCAAGGTGTTCTTCATCCGCGACATCGGCGAGTGGAACAGCATCACGACCCCCGCCACGCTCCAGCATCTCCTGGGGATGGGCATCGGACCGCTCATCGAATCGCGGATCGGCGGCCTCGTCTCCGCGGTGCTGATCTATTCGGTCCTCGTCGGCGGGATCGTGCTGGTCCCCTTCATGGTCATCGGTGGCTGGGCACGGCGCCGCTCCCTCGACTTCGGACCGTTCTTCCTCTACGCCGGCCTGCTCTTCGCCTTCTCGGCCTTGATCAGCGCAGTGCACGTGCCGGGTGGGACGTTCATCCATTCGGCCGTCGCGCTCGCGCCTCACTCCTACGTCCTGGGGCTCGAGGGCATCGCGATCGCGGTGGCCTGGGTCGCCGCTCGCCGGCCGACCTGGGACGCGCGGACCGCGACTCGGGCGTTCACCGGCGCCGTGGTCGTCTTCGCAGCGGGCGCCGCCCTCGTCGGGTCTGCGTTCGTCCACGGCGTGTGGGCCGATAGCCGCACGAAGTTCCAGCAGGTCGCTTCGGCGCTCGAGGCGGCGAACGCGCCCAAGAGCGACCGCGTGATGTCGATCGATGCGGCAGGCACGAAGTATTGGACGGGGCACGGTGGGGTGGTTCTCGTGAATGACCCGCCGGAGACGATCCAGGAAGTCGTCGACGCCTACGACATCCGGTGGCTCGTCCTCGATCGCGAGGAGAGCGTCAGACCGATGGCGCCCGTCCTCGACGGGATCGCGCTGCCCACGTGGCTCGGCGACCCGATCCTGTCGGTCGGTCGCCCGCTCGCCCTTGCCGTCTTCCCGGTCGAGGCGGCCTCATGAGCCGTCGTGAGGTCTGGTGGACTGCCGTCGGCCTGTTCCTCGTCGCCTTGGTCGTCCGCGCCGTCTTCGCCGCACAGATCGTGTTCCCCAAGCCCGAAGACACCGCCTACTACTTCGGAGTCGCGCGCAACTTCCTCGAGGGCCGCGGTTTGGTCTCCGACGCGCTGTGGAGCTATGCGACGCCGCCCCTCGAGTTCCCGCGGCCCGCGTTCGAGGTCTGGCTGCCGCTACCGACGTTCCTGGCGGCGATCCCCATGGCATTGCTTGGCCACACCTTCACGGCTGCGCAAGTCTCGAGCGTGGTCGTGGGTGCGATGGTTCCGGTCCTCGGCTGGCAGCTCGCGCGAGATGTGGCAGCGGAGCGCCAGCTACCACTGGAGCGTGCGCGCTGGGTCGCTCTCGGCACAGGCCTCACGGCCGCCGTGTATCTGCCGCTCGTCCTCAACTCCGCCCTGCCGGACTCGACGATGCCATTCGCCGTGATCGTCCTTTCGGCGTGCCTCCTGATGACCAGGATCGTGCGTTCGCCCAACGGCGCGCGCCTCTCCGATCCGCGGCTCCTTGCGCTCGGGGTCCTCGTCGGTCTCGGGGCGTGGACGCGAAATGAGACGGCCTGGCTCGCACTCATCTGGGTCGTCTTCGCATGGCGATCGATCAGTGCGCCGGCCGTCGTCCGCGCACGGGCGATCGGCATCGTCGCTGTCGTCGCCTTGGTGGTCTTCGCGCCGTGGGCGTACCGGAACCTCCACGAGTTCGGTAGCCCGCTCCCGGGCCAGGCCATCTCGAACGCGCTGTACCTGACCGGCTACGACATCTTCGCGTGGAACGATCCGCCGACTCTTGCGCGACACCTGTCGCTCGGGCCGGCCGGACTCGTCCAACTCCGATTGATCGGCCTCGGACACAACCTGTTCAACGTCCTGACGCTGCTCGGCCTACCCATCTCCGTGCTTGGGATCCTTGCCCTTCCATGGCAGGGTCGGCCGTTCGCCCTCCGACCGCTGGTGGCGATCAGCCTGATCATGTTCCTGGTCACGAGCCTCGCCTTCCCGGCCGCGACACAGTGGGGGACCTTCCTCCACGCAGCGGGCCCCGTCCAAGTGCTCATCGTCTTGAGCGCGGCGTTCGCGATCGACGCGGGGATCGATCGGCTGGGGCGTCGGATGGGGTGGACCAAGCAGATGTCGTGGATCGGCGTCGTCGGCAGTGTCGCCGCGTGCCTCCTGTTCTCGGTGGCCCTGTTGCCGTCATTCGGCAGCGGCTCGAATGTGACGATGGCCCGGTACGCCGAGCTTGGTCCACGCATGGCCGCCGCCGGTCATCCGGTCGATGAAGTCGGCCTCCGGTTGATGAGTAACTTCCCGATCTGGGTAGCCGAGACGTTGCGTGTCCCGACGCTGGCGCTTCCGGATGAGACCCCGCGCGACGTGCTCGACCTCGCGGCCGCGTTTCCCGGCGCTCGTTACCTCATCCTCAGTGACCCCGAGGGGAAACACTGGCCAGCCGACCTGGAGGCAGGACTGCCCGGATCGGATTGCTTCACACCGATCGATCTCGGCAGGTACCAGGGGTCGGGTGAGGATCCGCTCGCCAACACGACCGTCTATCAGATCCAGTGCCCGGGATCGACGCCGTGAGCGACTCCTATACTCCGAAGCCGATGGAGGCCGCCCCCGTGGTCCTGGAGGCGCTCGACGCCGAGCGCGCGCGGATCGGACGCGAGATCCATGACGGCCCGGCCCAGGCGCTTACCAACGCGATCTTCGAGGTCGACGACATCGAGCGCCTGATCGAGCGCGATCCCGGCAGTGCCCTCGCCGGTCTCAAGCAGCTCCGGGCCATGCTTCGGCGCGAGCTGGCCAACGTCCGCGAGTTCATCTCGGAACTGCGGCCTCCGACCGTCGATGCCGCGGGCCTCGACGATGCCCTCACCGACACGGTCGACGGTTTCCGGTCCGCCACGCGGATCGGCGTCGTCATCGACCTGCGCGGGCCGAGCGACGTGCTCGACGACCGCGAACGCACAGTGGTCCTCCGAGTCGCCCAGGAGGCCCTACAGAATGTCCGCAAGCATGCGAGTGCGTCGACCGTCGTGGTCAGCACGGACGTGACTGGGGAAGGATGGACCTTGGAGATCCGTGACGATGGTCACGGCTTCGATATGGAGGCGATCGCAAATCGCGGCCGCCGCAATTTCGGCATGCAGGTGATGCATGAGCGAGCAGAGCTGATCGGCGCTCACTTCGACGTACGATCTCGACCGGACGGCGGTACCGTGGTCCGGCTCGCGATCCCGACGGGGGCCCGAACGGGAGCAAAGGAGAACGGATGACTGCGATGGAATACGGCGGACCGGAGCGGCGTCGGGGTGGTCCCGATCGACGGGCTGCGGGTGAACTCACGCGCATCCTCGTCGTCGACGACCACGCGCTGTTCCGGGTCGGGATCGCCAACATCCTCGCGCGCGAGCCGGACCTCGAGGTCGTCGGCGAGGCTGATGACTCACGCAGCGCTGTCGACCGCGCCCTGGAGACGTCGCCCGATATCGTCCTGATGGACTTGTCGCTGCCGTCGCCCGGTGGTATCGAGACGACGCAGCGCATCAAGCGCGAACTGCCTGCGACTGGGATCATCGTCCTCGCCGTCAACGAGGACGAGGACTCGCTGTTCGACGCGATCAAGGCCGGCGCAGCCGCGTTCATCCTCAAGGATGTCGGCCCGGACGATCTCGTCACGATCATCCGCAGGGTCGCCGACGGGGAGTTCCTCATCAACGACAAAGTCTTCTCGAAGCCCGCCGTCGCGACTCGGGTCCTCAAGGAGTTCCGCGAGCTCGCGGTGTACGGCCAGGAAGCCGCCCCGATCTTCGCGCCGCTGTCTCCCCGTGAGGTCGAGATCCTCGACAACATCGCCCAGGGCATGACCAACAAGCAGGTGGCCTACGCGCTGACGATCAGCGAGCAGACCGTGAAGAACCACATGAGCTCGATCCTTCGCAAGCTTTCCGTCAACGACCGGACACAGGCCGTGGTGTATGCGATGCGCCAGGGCTGGATCCGCATGCCCGAGGACTGATGGCGACCGACCCCGCGACCAAGCCGGCCTCGGGGGTCGAGGCCTTGTCGTCCCGACTCGCCGACGACCTGCTCACGCTCGACAAGGAGCTCGGCGAGATCGACCTCCTGATCACGCAGGCATCCACGGAGGCGGGCCGCCACGAGACCAGGCGCGTCGCTGCGGCCGACAAGTTCGACAGCCTGCCGGAGCACACCGACGTCAAGGACCGGCAGGAGCAGGCGACTGCGCTCATCACGCTGACCAGGCGGGCGGCGCTGATGGAGACACAGGTCGAGGTGCTCGAAGGCAAGCGGCGAGCCCTGGCACGGTACCGCGACGCCATCGCCGACTACGTCCTCGCCCTCGAGGGCGTCGACGCCACGACCGCGTCGGGAGGCGGGACGGACCCGGACGCCCCGATGGCACCCGAGGTCGCCCGGCTGCTCATGGGCGCCCAGGAGGACCTGCGGCGGGAGATCGCGCGGCAGATGCACGACGGCCCCGCCCAGAGCCTGACCAACATCGTCCTTCAGGCGCAGATCGTCGAGAAGCTCGTCCGCGATGATCCCGACCGCGCCGCAAGCGAGGTCGGGCACCTGGTCGGCATGGTCCAGCAGACGCTGGACGCTACGAAGACGTTCATCTTCGACGTCAGGCCCATGGTCCTCGACGACCTCGGTCTCGTGCCGACCCTACGGCGGGCGACCAGGGAGCGAAGTCGGCGCGCGAACATCCCGGTGGAGTTCGAGTCGATGGGCCAGGACCGGCGCCTGCCGATGGACCTGGAGAGCGGGCTCTTCCGGATGCTCGACGAGGGTTTGGCGGCCTACCTCGCGACCGAGCCCGACTCGGTGAGCGTCAGGATCGACTGGAGCGACCGGTTCGTAGCCGACATCGTCGCGATGCGGGCCGTCGTCGAACCCGAACCGACCTCAGACGTCGAGATCCCGACCCAGGATGCCGGCAGCGACCTGCCGCCAGCCCTCGCGGCATTGGTCGAAGAGCGACGTGCGGCGCAGCAAGCTGCGATCGACGCAGCGATCCGTGCCTCGGTTGTCGTATTGCCACCCGCGACCTGGCGTGAGATCCAGGAACGTGCCGCGTCCGTCGGCGTGGATGCCGAACTCAAAGGCGACGGCGGCCACATCCATCTATCGATCGACCTTGGGCCCGTCCGCGACGACGAACGTAGCCCCACGTGAGGGCCGCACGAGCGGGCCAGGGCCTCGTCGAGTACGGCCTGATCCTCGCGTTCACCGCACTATTGACGACCATGTGGCTCGTGGTCTTCGGCGGAACCGTGTCGGACGCCCTGACCACCATCGCCGTTGCCATCGACCGCGCGACGGGCGGCTGAAAGCAGTACCGGTGCATCGGGGCGACTGACGGTACTAACGTCTCAGTTTCGAGAGGCTGGATCCGTCCATATAGTGGCGCAGCCCTCGACCGAGGGTGAGTACTCATCCAGGAGGCACCTACATGGCGCTCTTCACCTCGCTCTATCTTCGCGCGACGGAAATGCTCCGCCGTGACGAGGATGGCCAGGGTCTCGCGGAGTACGCGCTGATCCTCGCGCTCATCGCGATCGTCGCGATCATCGCCCTGATCTTCCTGGGCGGCCAGGTCAGCAAGATCCTGAGCACCGTCGGCAACTCGGTCTAACACCGCGTCGTCAACGACGAAGACCGCCGGTCA
>JBKPMM010000225.1:0-8206 GCA_046732155.1 Chloroflexota bacterium
TTCGTCGAAGCGGGACGCATCGTCGTCGATGGCCGACCGGTCCCGTTCGCGGCCGGCGATACGGTCGCCATCGCGCTCCTCCGCTCCGGGTCCTCACCGTCAGGACCGGGGACGCTCTGCCTGACTGGCGACTGCGGCAACTGCCTCGCCCAGGTCGATGGGATCGCGTACATCCGCACGTGCCAGCAGCGTGCACTCCCCGGTCTCTCCGTCGAGCGGCCCGAGGTCGACGGGCTTCCGCCGCTTCCGGCCGTGACGGGGCCTGATCTCACGACATCGCCCGAGGGCCGCGACATCGAGGTCCTGCGCGCCCATGTCGACGTCGCCGTGATCGGTGGCGGCGACAGCGGGAGCGCGGCCGCGGCGACCGCGGAGAAGGCCGGCAAGCGCGTCCTCGTGCTCGACGCGGAAGAAGGGGACGAGGTCGTCGGCATCTACCCAGGACCGCTGATCGTCGTTCGGACTCCGACGCTGATGCTCCACGTCTACCCGGCCGAGATCGTCGTCGCGACCGGCGCTGCCGAGGTCCATCCAGCCGTTCCGGGTAACGATCTCGAGGGCGTGGTGACGAGCCGCGCGGCGCAGCGGATGCACAAGGCCGGCATCGAGCTCGGGGCAGCGGTCGCCATCGGTACGCCCCCGCCCGGCGTACCGTGCATCCCCGTTGCCGGGCAGCTGATCCGCATCGAGGGCGACGAGCACGGCCACGTCCGTGGCGTCGTGACGGCCGACGACTGGATCGGGGCGGAGACGACGACGCCGTGCGACACGCTGATCGTCGGGCTCGGGTTCGCGCCACGCGATGTGCTCGTGCGGATGGCGGGGGAGGTGCCGATCACCGTCGTCGGTCCGGCCGCGGAAGCGGGCGTCCTCCCACCGCCGCCGGTCGCCGGCATCGTGTGTGCCTGCAACGGGACGACCGTCGAGGACCTTCAGATCGCCTGGGACCGTGGCTTCCAGGAGATCGAGCTGCTCAAGCGCTCGAGCCTCGCGTGCCTCGGTACATGCCAGGGCGCGGCGTGTCTGCCGCAGGTGCGAGCGTTCATCGCGGCACGGACCGGCGACGTGCCTCCGCCGTTCACGGCGCGGCCCGCTTCGCGCCAGATCACGCTCGCCGAGGCGGCGGCGGACACCTATGTCGACGTGTTCCGCCGGACGCCGCTCCATGAGGAGCACCTCGCGCTCGGTGGTCGGATGGACCGCTTCGGCAACTGGTGGCGTCCATGGCACTACGGGGATGCGGTCGCCGAGTACTGGGCAGTGCGCGAGGGCGTGTCGATCGGCGACGTGAGCACGCTCGGGAAGATGGTGGTCTCGGGACCGGATGCCGTCGACTTCCTCGAACGGCTGTACCCCTGCCGCGTCGCCGACATCAAGCCCGGGCGTTCACGCTATGCGCTGTTGCTGAACGAACGCGGCCACATCATGGACGACGGGATGATCCTCCGCGAGAGCGACAACCGGTTCGTCCTGACGTTCACCTCCGGTGGCGCGGCGAACGCGGAGATGTGGGTCCGTGACTGGGCGGAGACGTGGCGGATGCGTGTCCACATCATGGATCGGACGATGTCGCTCGCTGCGATCAACGTCACTGGGCCACGGGCACGCGAACTACTGCAGCGCGCTGGCGTTCAGGACCCGCCGAAGTTCCTCGGTCACACGCATGCTGACGTGGCCGGCGTCCCGTGTCACCTGATGCGCCTCTCGTTCACCGGCGAGGCGTCGTGGGAGCTGCATCACCCGGTCGATCGTTCGGTTGACCTGTGGCGCTCCCTGATGTCGCTTGGCTCCGATCTCGGGATCCGGCCGCACGGCCTCAAGGCCCTGTTCGGTCTCCGCCTCGAGAAGGGCCACATCATCATCGGTATGGACACCGAGCTCGACACCACTCCGCGTCGCGTCCGGATGCCGTGGGCGACGCGGATGGACAAGCCCGAGTTCATCGGCAAGGCGGCCCTCGAGCGTACGGCCAAGCAGCCCGACGAGCGGCTCCTGCACGGGTTCACCATGGAGGGTGACGCGCCCATCGAGGGGTCGCCGATCTACGTCGACGGACGGATCGTCGGGCACGTGTCGGGGAGCTGGGCGTCGCCGCTGCTCGGCAAGACCGTGATGCTCGGCTGGATCAAGCATCTGCCCTATCCGGACCGGGTCGAGATCGACGGCCGCGAGGCCGTCGTCACGCCTACGCCGTTCTATGACCCGGAGGGCGACCGTGCACGTGCTTAGGGCGCCAGGCGTGCGCGTGGTCGCGTCGCCGGCCGCGCTCGATGCGGCGGCCTGGCAGGACGCCGGCCCGGGGCCCGATGACTTCGAGCCGCTGATCCTGCGCTTCGCCCCCGACGAGGCCTTCGCAGTCGGGGCGACGGGTGTCCACGTCGACGACCCCGAAGCGATCGTCGAGGCCGAGCTCGGCTACTCGGCCGTGATGTTCCCGGTCGACGAGTTCATCGACGTCGTGCTCCCCAAGATCGAGTGGCCGCTCGCGCCGACCCGCCCGTCGTTCTGCCAGGGCTCGATCGCGGGCGTGCCCGCGAAGCTGTACATCGATTCGACCGGCGCCGCGACCGTCTTCGTCATGGGCGCCTACCTCGACGACTTCCTCTCGCGTCTCCCGGTGAACACATGAGGCGAGGCGTCGCGGCAGGGTACGTGGCCTCATTGCCCCAGCTGCGCTGGGATGAGCCAAAGGACGCCTATGACGTCGTCATCATCGGTGGCG
The DNA here is from genome assembly GCA_046732155.1 of Chloroflexota bacterium. Taxonomy (GTDB): domain Bacteria; phylum Chloroflexota; class Limnocylindria; order Limnocylindrales; family CSP1-4; genus SPCO01. The sequence goes on from JBKPMM010000225.1 coordinate 2,723, forward strand.
GCGGGCACGGACTCTCGACGGCGTACTACCTCGCGACCCGCCACGGGATCACGAACGTCGTCGTCCTCGAGGCCGACTACATCGCGTCGGGCAACACCGGTCGGAACACGACGATCATCCGCGCCAACTACGGCTTGCCCGAGGCGATCCGGTTCTACCAGCACTCGCTGGAGATGTACCGGGACCTCGAGGACGAGGTCGGCGCCGCGATCCTGCATCAGACCAAGGGGATCTTCTGGATCGCCCACACCGAGATGGCGTTGCGTACCGAACGGGCGCGCGCGGCGATGAACAGGGCGGCCGGGGCGAACACCGTGATGGTCACGCCGGCCGAGCTCAAGGAGCTCGTCCCACAGATCGACCTGACGGGCGGCCATCGGTATCCGGTGCTCGGGGCATCGCACAACGTCGAGGCGGCGACCGCTCGCCACGACCGCGTCGCGTGGGCGTATGCCGCGGGTGCGGCGAAGCGTGGTGTCCACGTCGTCCAGCACACGCCGGTGACCGGACTGATCCGCGAGGGTGATCGGATCGTCGGTGTCCAGACGGCCCAAGGCCGCATCTCGGCGGGTCTCGTGATGTCCGCTGTCGGTGGGCGGGTCACGCCGCTGGCCGCACAGGCCGGAGTGCGGTTGCCGATCCGGACGCATCCGCTCCATGCGTTCGTCACCAACGACTATCAGCAGGGATTCCCGGCGATCGTCGCGAGCACCGAGCTCAACTGCTACGTGTCGCAGACCGAGCGCGGGCAGATGCTGATCGGCGCCGAGTTCGATGCGCAGCCGTCCTATTCACGGCAATCGTCGTTCGCGGCGCTCCGGAGCTACTCGCACAAGATCACCCGGATCCTGCCGTTCCTCCGCGACCTGCGGATCTTGCGGACGTGGGCGGGCATCTGCGATATCTCGGTCGACTTCTCGCCGATCATGGGGTTCACCGGAGTCGAAGGCTTCGTCATCACGACGGGCTGGGGAACCTGGGGCTTCAAGGCGATCCCGGCCGGTGGAGACGCGATGGCGGAACTCATCGCGACCGGGCGTACACCAGACCTCATCCAGGCCTTCTCGCTCGATCGCTTCAAGCGCGATCACGCGATGGCCGACCAGGGATCGGCAGGGACGCGCTGATGCTCTGGCTCGACTGCCCGCACTGCGGTCGCCGTCCGCTCGAGGAGTTCTCGTTCGGCGGCGAGGTGCGCGATGTACCCGACTCGATCGTGGATCCCGACGAGCGCGACTTCGACGAAGTGTGGGTGTTCGAAAACCCCGTCGGGGTCACCACCGAGCGTTGGTTCCATGCGCATGGTTGCCGGCGCTGGCTGACGCTACGACGTGACTCGAGCGTCGACCAGGTCATCGAGGTCGTGGGCTGAGCGCTGCGTCGTGACCGGGCTGGCGGAGCGGCGCATCGAGATGACGCTGCGCAACCGCGTGCTGTTCGGCGTCGGCGAGGTGCGTCGTCTCGGCGAGGTCATCGACGCCGTGGGGGGCGACCGCATCTTCGTCGTGACCGATCCAGGGGTGGTCGCCGCCGGTGTTGCCAACCACGCGATCACGACCGATCTCCCGGCGACCATCTACAGCGAGGTCGAACCGAACCCGTCGGGCGCGACGATCGAGAAAGGCGCCGCAGCCCTTCGGTCATACGGACTCGACGGCACCGTGATCGTCGCCCTCGGTGGCGGATCTGCGATGGACGCCGCCAAGGCGATCGCGCTATGCGCGGCCAACGATCGACCCGTCTGGGAACTCGGATACGACGGGCCTGATCTGGTCCCCGGGCGGCCGATCGTCGCTATCCCGACGACGGCCGGCACGGGCTCCGAGGCGCATCCGTTCTCGGTGATCACGCACGACGAGATCGGCCGCAAGGACTACATCGGCCATCGATCGCTCCTGCCGGCGACGACGATCCTCGACCCGGCTCTCACGGTCGGGCTCCCGAAGGGCGTCACGGCGGCGACCGGGGTCGACGCGATGACGCATTCACTCGAGTCGCTCCTGTCGAGGAACGGCAACCCGTTCGCCGAGGCGATGGCGATCGGCGTCATCCGGACCGTCCACACATGGCTGCCGCGCGCGATCGCCGACGGATCGGACATCGAAGCGCGGTCGCAGATGCTCATGGCCTCGCACCTCGCCGGCGTGGGGCAGGCGAGCGGCACGGGCGTCGGGCTGGTCCATGCGCTCGGGCATGCGCTCGGCACCCGTGGTCGGCTTGCCCATGGGACAGCCCTCGCCGTCGTCCTTCCCGAGGTCCTCGGGTTCTACGCCGCTGAGCGTGGCTTGCGGGACAGGGAGCTGGCACTCGTCGGTGTCGCGCTCGATGCCGCGATCTCGACCGAGCCGCCAGAGACGGCTGCTGGCGCCGGGATCGGCGAACTTCGGCAATTCCTCGCGAGCGTCGGGCAGCGCCATCGGCTTACCTCGCTCGGATTCGATGAGGCCGGTCTCGATATCGTCGCGCAGGACGCGATCGACGACGCCGCCATCCGCAACTCGCCGCGCCTACCGTCGTTGGACCAGGCTCGAGCGATCCTCGCCTCGGTCGCCTAACGAGCGGTCTGGTATTCGAGGCTGCGAGGCACACCTTAGCGCCAGGTCCGGGGCCCTAGCTCGCTAGCGGCGCTCGACAGAGGCCTTCACCTCGATCGCCGGCGCGTCCCGGATGGCCCGCGGGATCTCAGCTACGCGCTCGACCTCAGCGATGAGTTCACGTACCCGCTCTTCTGGCGCTGAGGAGCGGACCACGACGACGACGCTGATCGGCGTCGAGCCGGAGCCACGCGACGGGAAGTCACCATCGACCGCGACCTCGACGCCGTCGAGCTCGATGCCCATCGTCGTCGCCTCCCGATAGAGGTCGTTCGACCAGCAGGCCGCGATCGAAAGGTAGAGCAGCTGGCCGCCGTTGAAGCCGAGGCCTCCACCGCCCGCTGCGGCCGGTCGATCGGTGACGAGCGTGAAAGGTCCGGCCTCACCGAGCGCGGTCGGGCCGTCGCCGACGGTTCGCAGCCTGACCCGGTACGCGTCGGACATCGCCGCGGCCGACGCTAGCCGCGATCGATCAGCGGCTTCACCTCGCCGATGAAGCGCTCGAACGTCTCCATGTCGTACGGGGCAGGCTGCTCGGAGATGACGGTTCGGAATCCGAGGTCGACGTACGGCCGAAGCTTGTCCGCCATCTGTTCAGGCGTCCCGTTCCAGAACGTGTCGTCGTCCTCGACCTCCGAGAGCGGCGTGCGGTTGTGCTCCATCGCCGCCTTCCAGACGCGCTCGGCCTCCTGCTCCGAGTCGCGCAGCGTGAATTTGACGCCGAGCGTGAACTCGATCTCGTTGATGTCGCGCCCGACCTCGTCGCAGTGGCGCTTGAGGACATCGACCTTGTGGGCCATCACGTCGAGCGGGCCCATGGCGTTCCACATGTCGGCGTACTTCGCGACGGTACGGAGCGTCTTCTTCTCCCCGCTGCCGCCGATCATGATCGGAAGCTTCTTCTGGACGGGCAGTGGCGCATGACGGAGGTCATCGAAGGCATACCGACCGTCGCCGCTCGACGTCACCGATCCGCCGTCCATCACGGTGCGCATCGCAGCCACGGCCTCGTCCATCCAGTCGAGCCGCTGCCCGAACCCTGAGCCGAAGTCGATCCCGTGGGCCCGATGCTCGAGCTCCATCCAGGCGCCGCCGATGCCCAGGATCGCGCGGCCGTCGCTGATGTGGTCGAGCGTCTCGGCGAGCTTGGCCGTCAGCCCCGGGTTGCGGAACGTGTTGGCGCCGACGAGCAGGCCGAGTCGCGTCCGCTCCGTGGCCATGGCCCAGCCGGCCAGCGCCATCCAGCCCTCGACGATCGGTTGGTAGGGATCACCGAAGATCGCGTAGAGGTGATCCCATGTCCAGAGGTGGTCGTAGCCGAGCTGGTCGACGCGCTTCGCCGCGTCGGTCATCTCCGGCCAGGTCGAAGCCTGGCTCCAGAGCAGGATGCCGGTCTTGAGCTCGGTCACGGGTCAGGCCTCCGAAGTGGTGGGCGGGGACGTCCAGTCTAGGCTCGAGCGCGGTTCCGTTACGCGTTGTCGAGCTCGCGGTCGATGGCGCGCATGATGAAGCGGGCGGCTTCGGCGCTCTTGCCGCCGAGCTTCATGCCCTCGTCCTGCTCGAGCGCCTGGTCGAGGTCGGCGAGGTACTGCTGGAGCGACGGCGTCCGCTCGAGGTCGCCGGCGGCGAAGGCTGCACCGAGGCGATCGATGACGGCACGCGCGTTGTCGACGGCATGGCCCTTCGAAGCGATCAGCTCGCGAACCTCGGTCCGCGCCGCATCGGCTCCGGGGCCTGAGCTGCTCACGTGAAGCGCCGGACGGTGCGTCGGATGAAGCTGTGACCAGGTGCGGCACGCGCGCCGACGGCATCCCGCTCGACCTGCGCGGACTCGTCGCTGTCAGTGTCCTCGGTGGCTTGGGTGGCCTCGGCGCGGAGCGCCAGCTCCTCGGCCTCGTCGGCCGTCTCCTCCTCGCGCAGCCGACGCCAGTCCCGCTCGAGGACGCTCATGGCCAGCTCGTCCCACCAGCGCCCATCGCGGTAGATCGACTCCCGCGCGCGGCCCTCGATGACGAAGCCGCAGCGCCGGTAGGCGCGGATCGCGCGCTCGTTGAACTCGAACACGAACAGCGCGATGCGGTGGAGCCCGAGCGACCGGAATGCGTGGTCGAGCATCAGCTGGGTCGCTTCGGTGCCGTAGCCGCGGCCCCAGGCGTCCTTCTCGCCGATCGTGATGTGGTACAGCGCCGAACCGTTGTCCCCGTCGAGCTGGCTGAACGCGCACGTGCCGACCAGCCGATCCGTGCCGTGCTCGTGGATCGCCATGGCCAGGGCGTCGTCGCCGACGACGCGCGCGGCGAAGAACCGCTCGATCTCATCCGCTCGCATCGGCGCTTCCTGATATCGGGCGAGACGCGCGATCTCGGGGTCCGAGTACCAGCGCCGGAAGGCCGCCAGGTTCTCCGGGACGTGCCGTCGCAGCACGACCCGCGACCCTTCCAGCACCTCCGGGAACCACGTTCGGGGTGCCATCGGCCGAACCGTATACCATCGCCGCCATGCGCCGCTGGAGCGACCTGGCCGAGCGCGTGGCGGCGACGACTCGCACGTCCGAGAAGACCGCCCTCCTCGCCGACTACCTCCGCAGCCTCACCCCCGACGAGTTACGGGTGGCGGCTGTCTTCCTCACGGGCCGTCCGTTTCCGGAGGCCGATCAGCGCGCGACCGGGCTTGGCTGGTCAGCGATCATGGCCGCGATCACGGCGCTCACGGGTGCCTCGCGTGAGGACCTCGGACAGGCCTACGACCGGTACTCCGACCTGAGCCTCGCCGTCGAGGATGTCCTCGTGCGGGCCGGTCACGATCCGGCGCCAGAGGGATCGCCGACCCTCCCCGAGGTGGCCGCCACGTTCGCGGCGATCGAGGCAGCCTCCGGGTCTGCGGCCAAGGC
>JBKPMM010000226.1:0-8041 GCA_046732155.1 Chloroflexota bacterium
GCGAGTATCGGGACCGGACGGCGCCGACGGCAACACGCCCCCGCGACCACGTCCGCCGTCGAACCTGACACGCGCAGCCGATGACGTCGCACGCCGTCGACCTGCACGAGGACGTCGCAGAGGTGCTCCTGACCGAGGAGCAGATCTCCGCCCGCGTCGCAGAACTCGGTGCGCGGATCAGCGCCGACTACCGAGGCCGCACGTTGACGCTCGTGTCGGTCCTCAAGGGCTCCCTGCCGTTCATGGCGGATCTGATGCGCGCGATCGATCTGCCGCTGCGGATCGATCTGATGGAGGTCAGCTCGTACGGTGGCGCGACGACGGAGTCATCGGGTCTCGTCCGGATCCTCAAGGACCTGTCGGCGAGCATCGCCGGCGAGGACGTCCTCATCGTCGAAGACATCATCGACACCGGCCTGACACTGAACTACCTGATCCGATACCTGCGCGGTAAGAACCCGGCGACGTTGCGCATCTGCACGTTGCTCGACAAACCCGCTCGGCGCCTCGTCGAGATCCCGGTCGACTACATCGGCTTCGAGATCCCGGACCAGTTCGTGATCGGCTACGGGCTCGACTACGGCGAGGTCTATCGGAACCTCCGGTTCGTCGGGGTGCTCAAGCCCGAGGTGTACGGCGCGGCGATGGAGCCGGGGGAGGCCGTCGAAGCGTGACGATGCACCGGCGGCCCCTGGGTGGGGGTCGGACCATGGCCGCGATCGGCGGTCTGGTCATCCTCGTCGGCTGCGTGCTGCCGTGGTGGCAACTGGAGCAGCCGGGCGGCGGGCTCCCGCCTCTGTCGGGCAACGGCCTCGAGGCGAGCGGGATCCTCGCGCTGCTCGCTGGTGTCGCCACGCTGCTCCTGGTCGCGCTGCCATACGCCGTGGGCGATCGACCCACGCCCATCGACCGATGGGAGGCCTTCGCCTTCCTCGCCGTCACCGGCTGGGTCGGCCTTGCGTGGCGAGTCATCGACCTGCTCGGTGTGGGCGCCTTCCGGTTCATTGCCCCGCTCGACGTCGTCACCAACGGCCCCGGCCTGTGGATCACGGGGCTCGGGTTGGCGATCCTGTCACGCGCCGCATTCGTCATGACGCGCGAGCCCCACTACCGCTGATGGGTCTCGTCTAGCGCGCAGCGGCGACCGCCTCGCGGCCCGAGGCCGCGACCAGATCCAGCCGGTCGCTGGCCGCCTCGATCAAGGCTGGATCGTGGGTGGTCGCGAGGACGGTGACGCGTCCATCGAGACCGGCGAGCAGGCGAGCGACCGCCCGAGCGCCGGCCCGGTCGAGCGCAGCGGTCGGCTCGTCGAGGATCAGCAGGTCGGGCCCGGCGGCGAGCGCGCGCGCCAGGGCGACGCGCAGTCGCTCCCCTGCGGACAGTCCATCTGGGGCTCGCTCCAGGTGCTCGCCGAGGCCGACCGCCTCGAGCGCCTCGACGGCACGCCGCCGCGCGTCATCCGGGTCCACGCCACGGATCGCGAGACCGAGCTCGACGTTCTCGCGTGCGGTCAGGAACGGGACGAGGTCGCGCACCTGATCGACGATCCCGATCCGAGCCGCGCGCAACCGCGCGAGTCCGTCGCGGTCGAGCGTCGAGAGGTCGTTGCCGAGGGTCACGACGCGGCCCTCCGTCGGCCGGTCGAGCCCGGAGACCAGGCGGAGCAACGTCGACTTGCCGCTCCCCGACGGCCCGGTGACGACGTGGAATCGGCGCGCGCCGAAGGCGACGCTCGTGGTCGGCAACCCGAGCATCGACGTCGCGCCGGCGCCATACCGTCGTGCCGCGCGCTCGAGCACGACGGCGTCCTCCCCGTCGTCGGGTCGGAGGGCGGGCGACAGCGGGGTCGACGGCTCCGGAAGTGGTGGCGCGAGCCAGCCTTGCGCGTCGCGGATCTGGACGGACGGGGCGCCTGGTCCGCCGATTCGTTCGGCGACGGCCCTGCCATCCGCGACGTGGACGACGCGGTCCGCCACGCGTTCGACGAGTTCGTCGTGGGTCACGACGACGCAGGTCGTGCCCTCCGCGCGGACGAGGTCGCCAAGCACTCCGAGGATGGTCTCGGCAGTGGTCGCATCGAGCTCGCCCGTCGGCTCGTCGGCGAGCAGGAGCGGCGGTCGTGTGGCGAGTGCCACGGCGAACGCGACGCGCTGTTGCTCCCCGCCCGACAGCTGGTGGCGGAGGGCGTCGCCCCGCCCCGGGAGTCCGATCCGGTCCAGGAGCTCGTCGACCCGCCGTCGCCGGTCGGCGGCCGTCACGCCGCGCAGCGCCAGCGGGAGGGCGATCGCGTCGGCGATACGCAGGTACGGCGACAGTGCCCGGCGGTAGTGCTGCTCGACGACGCCGACGCGTTCGCGCCGGTGCCGATCGAGATCGCGGTCGGACGCGTCGGTCAGGTCCGCGCCGAGGACGGTGAGCCGACCGGCGGACGGGCGATCAAGCCCGGCGATCAGCCGCAGGAGCGTGGACTTGCCCGAGCCCGACGGGCCGATCACCGCCGCGACCTCACCCTCGCCGACGGCGATATCGAGACCGCGCAGAGCGGCGACGGGTCCGCCCGGTGTCGGGTGGATCCGGATGAGGCCGCTCCCGACGATCGCGTCAGCCATCGACCCGCTCTGTGCCGGCCGTCCACGAAGCGTTGCGGCGCTCGGCCCGCCCACCGCGTCGCTCACCGAGCGTCGATCGACCGTATGTCCGGGCGGCCAGCACGGCCACTGTGCCGAGGACGATCACCAGCACGCCGAGCACGACCGCTGCGATCTGGAGTGGCGGCAGGACGACGATGAGTGGCGGGATCGGCAGCCGTCCCTGGGCGTCGATCGCCAGAGCGCCCGTCACGGTCACCGCCAATGCCAGCCCCGCGACGAGCCCGGCGATACAGCCACCGATGGCGAGCCACGCGGTCCTCGCCAGTGCGTGCCAACGGAGCGCCGACGGTGGCACGCCTTGGGCCTCGAGGTCGGCCAGCTCGCCGCGTTCGTCGCGGAGATCGGTCATCGCGCCCATCACGAGCGCACCAACGGACAGCGTTAAGCCCGCCAACGCCGCGACGATCTGCGCCCAGACGATCGCCTGGGTCAGAGGGTCGCTCGTCTGCTGGGCGACGAGGTCGGACCGGGCCGTTACCTGGGCGAACCGGAACGGTGGCTTCGCGAGCGCCGCGCGGACGTCGGCCTGGCGTTGTGGATCCGGAACGCGCAGCCACATCTCGGACGGCCGCCCCGACCCGGGCACGGCGGACGCAAGCGCGACGATGAACGGGTCGAGCGGGACCATGGCGAACCGCGGATGCGGATCGACGACCGTCGGCGCCCGCTCGGCGGTGGCGACGACGCGAAGCGGGATCGTCCCGCTCCCGACGTGCAAGTCGAGCGTACCGTCCGGTTTGGTCTCGGCCGCGAGGTCCGGGCTGACGACCGCAGGCAGGACGAGCCCGTCGGTGGCCTGTGGCGCCTTGATGATGACGGCATCGACGGCGAAGATCTCGAGCGGGACCTCGCGCTGATCGACGAGGCCGTCGAGCCCCTCGAAGCTGATCGTCGAGCGGTAGACCCCGAACTCGTGGCCGGAGCCCGCGACGAGCTGGGCGTTATAGAAGACGAGCGACGTGAGCCGGCCGCCGATGGCGCTCTTCGGCAACGGTGCGGAAGCCTCGGTCATCCGGTCATCGATCGTGCCCAGCGGGATGCGCACGGTGTCGCCTTCGTCGGTCCAGACCACGGCGTCGAGCTTGAGTGGATCGCCGGTGTAGCGGAAATGAAGGTCGAGATCGGGGCGTCCCGCCGGCAAGCGATGCCCGGCTACGTCCCAGCCGCCCGGCGGTTCGTCGACGTTGAGCTTGGCCGCGAGCTCCTGGACGGGCGTCGCGGAAAAGTCCGCTCGCCAGCCCGGCAGGGTCGCGAGGATCTCGGGATCGATGCCGATGACGTCTATGCGCCCGCCGGGTCCCGAGGTGCTGCCCTCGTGGAACACCGGAACGGCCGTGACATCCGAGCCCAACTTCGCGTAGCGATCCACAGGCACGACGGACGGCGCGATCGACAGCCCCGTGCCGAGCTCGGTGACGCGGAGATCCAGCCCGGACCGATAGGCCGCTGCTTCATCGATACCCGCGCGGAGCGTTGCCGACCAGCACGCGGCGAAGACCATCGCGCCGATGCTGAACGCAAGCAGCGTCAACGTCGCCGCCGGGCGTCCAGGGTCACGCGACAGTGATAGCAACGAGAGGCGGAGCGCGAGCGGCGCGCGCCGCGAACGCCGCGCGACGAAGCGGAGCAGCGGCGGCATCGCGGTCGCGAGCAACAAGGCCGCGACGAAGGCAAGCGCCGGGGGCAGCAGCACGACGACCGGGCTACTCACGGAGCGAGCGAGCGCAGCGGCATCCAGCGGGCCGGTCGATGCGAGCTGCCAGCCAAGGACGATGATCGCGGTAAGGACGACGGCGACGGCCGTCCGGACGGCGCCGCCCCACGCCCGACCCGGCGCCGTCGCAAGGACCGTCGTGATCACCGCGACCAAGATCACCAGGAACGCCGCCGCCAGTGAGCCCGGCGCAAGCGTCGCGCCCGACACGATCGCCACCGGATCGGCCGATGCCCAGCCGGCGAGGACCGCGACGGCGAGCGCTCCGCCGATCCAACCGATGACCCCCCCGATCACCGCGGGGACACCGGCTTCGAGAACCAGGAAGGTGACGCGGTCACGGCGACGCGCGCCGACTGCCGTGAGACGCGCGACCTCCGCGGCGACGTCGTCGCGCACGACGAGCGCCAGGAAGACCGCGAAGGCCAGCAGGATGGCAACGCCCAGCGAGCCGATCAGGAGCAGGCGCGCGGAGGAGGCCGCGGCGAGGGCGAGCGCACCGTCGATCTGGGTGAGCGGACTTTCCACGCTGTACGCAGGATCGACGGCGAGCAGGTCGCGCGTCATCCCCTCGAGGGCGTCGCTGAACGCGCCGGCGGTCCAGGGGTGGATCGCTGCGACGTCGACCGGCGCCGTCCAGACGTAGGTCCGACCCGTGAGATCCAGGGCTGGTGCCTGGGAGACCGTATCGACGCCGTTGACGAGCAGGACGGCAGGGCTGCGTCGGCCGGTCTGATAGTCGCCGCCGCCGATCGTGGCGTCACCGAACGGTCCCCGCTGGTCAAGGTCGCCGAACGGCACGGCCGGGTCGATGACCCCACGACCCACGATCGTCAGTCGTAGGTCGTCGGCGGGATGGGCCGCCGAGAAGTCGCCGTCGGGTTTGGTTTCCGACAGGAGGATCGCCTCGCACGCCGTGCCATCGACGCACGGTTTCGGCAGACGGCCGTCGAGGATCGTGATGAGCGGATCCGGCTTGTCTACCGCCACGACCAGCTCGAACAGCGGCTGGTCGAGGTCGCGCAGCTCGCGTGTGATGACGCCGCGTACCGGCGCGGTGGTCAGTCCGCTGAGATGCTCGCGGATCCCTGCCTCGGTGTGGTCCACGATCGTGTCATAGGCAGTGCGAGTCGGGGCGAATCGCGAGATACGGACGAGTGGCCGGTCGACGCCGATACCCGAAAGGGTCCGAGCCACGGTCGCGTCGGCTGCGATGAGCCCGATCCCGGTGACGATCGCGATCAGCGCTGCGGCGGTGCCGACGGCGGCCATCGAGATCAGCGCGGTCGCGCCCCGCCGGCGGAGGCGCGCGAGGACCAGCGACGCGATCGGGGCCATCCGCGGATGGTAACGTATCAACGCCGATGGATACCGTTACATGGCAGCTCGGGACTGACGCGGCCCTGGCGCTGGCCAACAGCCTTCATGGCCCCGGCGCCCATTACCGTCGACGGGCCCGGGACGGCGAACCGCCACATGACCATCTCGATACCCCGGAACGAGCCGTCGAGTTCCTGACGACCCACGCGATCCCGGACCCGGGCCAGCCGCCCACCTTCCGCCAGCTCGCCCGGTTGCGCTCGATCCGCAACGCGATCCGCTCGCTGGCTGACGACCCGGCCTTCGATCGCGTCAGCTGGCGCGAAGCGATGGATCGCGAGCTCGATCGGGTCGACTACCGGCTCCACGCGGATGGCTCCGTTCGGTCGGCGGCGCAGGGCTGGGACGCTGTCACCGACGATCTCCTGCCGGCCTCGCTGGCGCTGGCCGAGGAGCGCGACCGATTGCGGCGTTGCGGCAACCCGCGCTGTAGCTGGCTTTTCGTGGACCGCTCGCGCAAGCAGAACCGGATCTGGTGCGAAGCGGCCGTGTGTGGGAACCGGATGCGCGTCGGCCGTCATCGGCAGCGTCCATCGGTGGCCGAGTGACGATCTAGCCTCCGAGGTAGGCCTTTTGGACCTCCGGGTTCGTCATCAGCCGTTGGGCGACGTCCTGGAGGACGATCTCGCCGGTCTGGAGGATGTAGCCGCGCTGCGCGATGCCGAGTGCCATCAGGGCGTTCTGCTCGACCAGGAGCACGGTCGTCCCCGACGCGTTGATGTCCTTCACGATCTCGAAGATCTGCTCGACGAGGATCGGGGCGAGGCCCATCGACGGCTCGTCGAGGAGCAAGACCTTGGGACGGGCCATGAGCGCCCGGCCGATCGCGAGCATCTGCTGCTCGCCTCCTGACAGCGTCCCGCCCTTCTGGCCGAGGCGTTCCTTTAGCCGTGGGAACAGCGTGTAGACTCGCTCGAAATCGGCATCCCGATCGGCCCCGGTCTGGCGGTGGAAGGCGCCCATCTCGAGATTCTCACGAACGGTCATACGCGGGAAGATCCGTCGGCCCTCGGGCGCCTGGGAGATGCCGAGGACCACCACCTCGTGAGCGGGTGTCCCGTCGAGCCGCTTCCCGTCGAACCAGATCTCGCCTTCGCGCGGTCGCAGCAGACCGCTGATCGTCTTGAGCGTCGTCGACTTGCCGGCGCCGTTCGAGCCGATCAGCGTCACGATCTCACCCTGGTCGATGGTCAGCGAGATGCCCTTCAGGGCGTGGATGTTGCCGTAGTACGTGTGCACGTCACGCAGCTCGAGCAGGGCCATGGATCAGCCCTCGCTCGTGGCGCCGCGCCCGAGGTACGCCTCGACGACACGGGGATCGGCTCGGACCTCCGCCGGTGAACCCTCGGCGATCTTCTCCCCGTGGTCGAGGACCGTGACCCGGTCGCTGATGCCCATCACGACCTTCATGTCGTGCTCGATGAGCAGGACCGTGAGCCCGAGGCGCGCACGGAGTTGGCGGACGAAATCGGTCAGACGGCGGGTCTCTTCAGGGTTCATGCCGGCCGTTGGTTCGTCGAGGAGCAGCAGCTTCGGCTCGGTCGCGAGAGCCCGGGCGATCTCGAGTCTCCGCTGATCGCCATATGGCAGGTTGCGGGCAAGCGTGTCCTTGCGCCGGCCGAGTCCGACGAGGTCGAGCAACTCCCTCGCGCGCGCGTGGGCCTCCTCCTCCTCGCGGATGATGGAGGGCGGCTTTAGGATCGCCCCGAACCAGCGACCCTTGAGCCGATGGTGGAGCCCGACCAAGACGTTGCTCTCGGCCGACATGTTTCCGAACAGGCGGATGTTCTGGAACGTCCGGGCGATACCCACGCGGACGACCTCATGCGGCTTGTCGCCGGTGATGTCGACGCCGTCGAAGGTGATCCTGCCCTCGGTCGGGACGTACAGACCCGTGATCATGTTGAAGAAGGTGGTCTTCCCCGCACCGTTCGGTCCTATGAGGCTGACGATCGATCCGCGGGGGATCGTGAAATCGATGTCGCTGACGGCGATCAGGCCGCCGAAGCGCTTGGTACAGCCGGTCGCGACGAGCAGATCACCGGCGGGCTCCGGCGTCTCTGCGGGCATCGCCGTCATCGGGCGGCCTCCGGCCCCGTCGCGGTCGGCGGTGGCTCGGGAGGGGGCGCGTTCGGGTCGGGGATCGGCGCGTCGTCGAGGTTGACTTCCTCGAGCTCACCCAGAGCGGTCAGCTCGTCGCCCGTCGCGCCCGTCACTTCGGCGGCGATGCCCACACCGTGCATCTCTGCCTTTGCGCCCGCGTCAGGGAAGAGGCCCTCCGGCCTGCGGATCATCA
>JBKPMM010000227.1:0-5268 GCA_046732155.1 Chloroflexota bacterium
CCGGCCTCCTGCTCACGGTCGTCTCGCGGACCGACCAGATACCGGTCCTGCTTGGCGCCGCGTTGATCGCCGGTGCCGCCCAGAGTGTCGTCCTCGTCACGTACCTCACCGCCCGCACGAACCTGAGTCCCGACCAGCTGCTCGGTCGTGTCGGCAGCACGGCACGCACGATCTCCCTGGGTCTTCAGCCGATCGGCATGCTCGTCGGCGGCGCCCTCATCGACCTGACCGACGGTTCCACGACGCTTGCCGCCATGGGCCTCGTCCTCGTCGTCCTCACCCTTGGATTCGCCCCGATAGGCGCACTCCGCCGCGCCACGACCTTGCCGAGCGTCCCCTCGCCGGGCTAGGCGGCGATCTCGAACGCCTCGGGCGCGTCCGACGCGACCTCGACCGTCACGCCGCAGCCATCACAGCTGACCGTCTCGAGCGCGCCCTCCACATGCGCCTCACCCGAGCAGAACGGGCAATCGATGCTGATCATCTCTTCGGGCCTCCTGGCTCCATCGCTGGCGTTGATGGGCCGGAGTCTCGGCGCCTCCAGTGACAGCTAGCGTGTCACGCCGACCGCGCCGTACCGAAAACATCCGGGCAGGTGATCGTCGACGAGACCGACGCTCTGCATGAAGGCGTACATGATCGTCGAGCCGACGAACCCGAAGCCCCGGCGCTTGAGGTCCTTCGACAGGGCGTCCGACACCGGCGTGCGCGCCGGGATGTCGTCACCCGTCGAGCCTTCCGGGAGCCGGACCGGCGGCCCGGGCACGATCGACGCGAGATAGGCGTCGAACGACCCGAACTCGCGGGCAAGCTCGAGGACACCGGCCGCGTTGCGGATCGTCGCGTCGATCTTGGCTCGATTGCGGACGATGCCGGCGTCGGCCATGAGCCGTGCTCGATCGTCGTCCTGGAAACGGGCCACGACCGCCGGATCGAACCCGAGGAACCCGGCACGGAACGCCTCCCGCTTGTTGAGGATCGTCGACCACGACAGCCCCGCTTGGAAGGATTCGAGGGCGAGTCGCTCGAACAGCTCCGTGTCGTCGTGGACGGGGACGCCCCATTCGGTGTCGTGGTAGGCGACCATCCGTGGATCAGGCTGAGCGTTCCGGGACAGTGACCACCAGCAGCGGATGAGTCCGTCGGCCATCGCCGAAGGCTACGCTACCGGCCTGATGGCGCTCCACTGCTACCTCGGTCACGGTGCCTCGGGCACATCGGCGAGCATGAAGCCGTTCGTCGACGGTCTCCGGCGCCGCGGGATCGACGCCAGCGCGATCGACCTGCCGAAGCGTAAGGCCGAGGAGGCGCTCCCCGCGTTCCATCGGGTCGTGCCGGGTGACCCGACGACCGTCGTGGGCGGTCATTCCTACGGAGGTCGCGTCGCGAGTCTCGCGGCGGCCGAACCGGGGTCGTCCTATGCCGCGCTGATCCTGTTCTCGTTCCCGCTCCATCCGCCGGGCTCACCAGACCGTACGGCAGTCCGGACCGCCCACTTCCCCGACATCCGCTGCCCAGCGCTGTTCCTGTCCGGCGAGTCCGACCCGTTCGCCCGGATCGACCTGCTCCGCGCTGCCGTCGGCCGGCTCGGCGGCCCGGTCGAGCTCCACACGTACCCGAAGCTCGGCCACGGCCTCATCCCCGTGCTCGACGACGCTCTCGACCGCGTCGCCGCGTTCCTGGCCGCGATCGGCGCCTGAGCCTCGCCGAGCGCGGAGCTCCCGTCAGCGCGCCGCTATCACCTCGATCTCGATCGAGTAGTCCGCCGCCAGCGCGGTCACGCCGACCGTCGCGCGGGTCGGCGCATCCTGCGGGAAGAACTCTCGGTAGACCTTGTTCATCGCGCCGAAGTCGGCGAAGTCACGCAGATACACGGTGCACTTGACGACGTCGGCGTAGGACAGACCGACTGCGTCAAGCAGACGGCCGACGTTCTCGAGCATGGCGCGTGTCTCGGCCTCGATCCCACCCGGTACGACGCCGTGCGAGCCCGGTGCGTCGCCGACCTGACCGGCGAGGAAGACGAAGCCGTTCGCTTCGACGACCTGCGAGAACGGATACGGCCCGGCCTCGATGCCGGGAAGGTTCGGGACGTGCTTGGGCATCGCGGGCCCTCCGTGCGTGGTCTCGAAGGCGAGTCTGTATGGGTGGACCGCGTCGCGTCGCCCGTGCGCGCACGAGGAGCGGCGGGGTAGGGTTCCCTCGATGGCCGTCATCGAGACGCGTGGGCTCACGAAACAGTACGGGCGCCAGCTCGCCCCGGCGCTGGCGGAGCTCGACCTGACGGTCGAGCCCGGCGAGATCTTCGGCTTCCTCGGCCCGAACGGCGCGGGCAAGTCGACCACGATCCGGCTGCTCCTGGGTTTCCTGCACCCGAGCGCGGGGGTCGCGCATGTGCTCGGGCACGACATCGGCCGAGGGTCGGTGGAGATCCGCCGAAGGACGGGATACCTGCCGGGCGGCATCGCGTTCTGGGACGGGCTCACCGGGGAGCGGCTCCTCGATGAGCTCGCGGCGATGTCCGGCCGAACGCCCACGCGTCGCGCGGACCTCGTCGATCGCCTAGAGCTCGAAGAAGCGCTCCGACGGCCCGTGCGCGACTACTCACGAGGGATGCGCCAGAAGCTCGGAATCATCCAGGCGCTCCAGCACGATCCCGAGCTCGCGATCCTCGACGAGCCGTCCGAGGGTCTCGACCCGCTCATGCAACGCGCCTTCTACGAGATCCTCGAGGAGCTTCGGGGGGCGGGTCGGACGATCTTCTTCTCGTCCCACGTGCTGTCCGAGGTGGAGCGGATCTGCGATCGCGTCGCGATCGTCCGGCGCGGGCGCTTGGTCGCGTTGGAGGACGTGGCTGCGCTGCTCGCGCGCCGGAAACGGATCGTCGAGCTGCGCTTCGATGGCGAGGCGCCGATGCTCGACTTCGTCCCCGGCGTCAGCGAGATCCACGTGACCGGTGATCGCCTGTCCTGCCGGCTCGAGGGCGACGTCGCGCCGTTCCTTGCCGCCATCGCCTTCGCCAAGGTCCACGACCTGACGATCGAACCTGCGCGCCTCGAGGACGCGTTCCTCGAGTTCTACGCGGACGATGTCGACGCGGCGGTGGCTCGATGAACCGGGCCTATCTCGCGCACGTTCTCCGTGCGAACCGTTTCCGCCTGCTACTCGTGGCCATCGGGCTCGTCATCTGGGGCGCGGTCCTGCCGGTCATCTACGACGCCTTCGGCGAGCAGTTCCGGAGCATCATGGACAGCGGGATCGTCCCGCCGCAATTCGCCCAGTTCGGCGGCGGCGACATCTTCTCGCTCACGGGTTCGGTGGCCCTCGGGTTCATCCATCCCTTCGCGGTCGCGTTGAACATGGTGTTCGCCGTGGGGTTCGCGGGAGCCGCCATCGCCGGCGAGCGTCAACGCGGCACGCTCGAGGTGCTGCTGGCGCGCCCGATCTCGCGTCGCGTGCTGTATCTGACGGCTGCCTTCGCGACGGCACTATTCGTCTGCATAACGGTGGCCGCGCAGACGCTCGGGACGTTCGGCGGGGCTGGCGCGACGGGTCGGCTGGAGGAACTCGGTGCGGCGAACCTGCCGCTCCTGTGGCTCAACGGCGTGCTGCTCTACGGCGCGTTCGCGGCGGTCGCGCTCGGCGCGTCCGTCTCGTTCGATCGCCTCACGCCCGCGCTCGGCGTCGCGCTCGCGTTCGTGCTCGTCTCGTACTTCTTCGAGGCGGTCGGCTCCTTGTGGCCGGATGCCGCGTTCCTGCAGGACTACTCGCTGTTCCACTACCTCGACGCGAGGCGCGCTCTGACCGGGCTGCCCGACTCACGCGACTTCGTCATCCTCGGCGCGGTCATCGCGATCGGGGTCGGGTACGCGCTCGTGGTGTTCCCACGAAGGGACCTCGCGGCTCCGGCATAGGGTTTCGGCCGCCGTCCGGAGGCGGCCTGGAGGCGGCCTGGAGGCGGCCTGGACGCAGGTGGAACGTCCCCATGTTCCAACTGGCGCCCGAGCGTCCTCGGAACGGCCGAGTCGGGCACTCAGAAGGCACTTTGGCCGCCGATCGGCACACCGTCTGTTCCGCTTTGCGGAAGAACGGTCGTTCAGCCGCCGCTTGGAACATCGTCATGTTCCAGCCGGACTGGATCGCGCCTCAGCGCGCAACCGCGCGCTCAGCGCGCAATCGCGGGCGTAGCGCGCCTCAGAGCCGCCGCTCGGCAGCCTCGACGGCTCGCTCGCACCACCAGGCGAGGTCCTCGGCTGCGGACACACCGGACGGCAGCGTGATGCCTGCGTCGGCGTCGATCCCCTTCCGCCAGCCACGCAACAGCAAGCCGACGATCCACGTGAGATCGCGTTGGACCTCCCAGTCGCCGACCAGGTCGTCGAAGGCGTGACCCTGGTCCCCGGCGCCCCAGCGACCGCTGTCCCACGCGAGCGACTCCCGGTAGCCCTCCACGATCTCCTTCGGAGGGAGGGGAAGCGACCCGCTGTTCGACACCAGGAACCAACCGAGGTCGACGGCCACCGGCGCGACCAGCGTCATCTGCCAGTCGATGTACGAGACCCGCTCGTCGGGCAACAGCGCGACATTCGCGAGCTTGAGGTCTCCGTGAAGGCCGCGTCCCGGCAGCCGCCCGAGCGCCGCGACGAGCGGCGAGACGTCTGCGTCGAGCCGGGCGACGAGGTCCCGAGCGGCGTCGGGCGCGCGGCCGTCGAACAGCGCCCAGCCCTCGAGGAATCGATCCCCGACCACATCGCCCTCTGCGGAGTAGCGGGCGGCCGATGTCGGCGAAAGCAACGTGAGCCGCTCCGGTAGCGGACACCACGGCGGTGCCTCGTCGCCATCACGCTCCAACTCCCCCTCGAGCACCAGTGTCCAGGGGATCGCGTGGAGTCGCGCGATCGCGTGTACGACGCGCGCGAGCGTCGCGCGGTCGATGGCGGGATCGTGACCCGGTCGCTCCCAGGCGATCAGCTCGTCCGACAGATCGGGCATCACGATCGCGACGCCGTCGCCGTCCGCGGCGGCACCCAGGTACGGCACCATCGAATCCGGCATCCACGCGAGCGCGCCGTGCGGTAGGGCCGCGAGCCAGCCCTCGCGCAGGCGCTCGTCGCGTGTCGCCCGGGCGATCCAATCCAGCCTGAGCGACGTGCGTTTCAGCACGTACCTGCGGCCCTCGCTGTCGGCGACGGTCGTGAACGTCGCACCGGACCAGCCGTCGGTGGGGAACTCGTGTTCCGGCAGCAGGTCCAGGCCGAAGCCGTGCAG
>JBKPMM010000228.1:0-9462 GCA_046732155.1 Chloroflexota bacterium
AGATCGTCGCGTGGCACGACGAGCGCCGGCTGATGGATTACGTGACCTGCGGCACGGGCTCCTACTTCGACTTCTACCCGATCATCCCGGTGTCGCTGTACGAGCAACAGCTGGGCGTCCCCTTCGCCGCGGCGTTGAAGCGGGTCGTGAACAACTCGGTCGTCCAGGCGGAGAGCCACATCCGGACCCCTGCGGCGGCCGAGGCCGTGCTCGCGGCCGGTGAAGCCGACATGGTCAGCATCGTCCGCGGCCAGATCGCCGATCCGTATCTCGTCACCAAGGCCCGCGAGGACCGGGCCGACGATGTGCGGCCATGCATCTCCTGCAACCAGCTGTGCTGGGGCCGCCGATCTCGCGACTACTGGATCTCGTGCCTCGGCAACGCCTCGGCCGGTCGCGAGTGGCGGATCGGTGACAGGCCGCCGGCGGCCGAGGTGCTGCGTTCCGTGCTGGTCGTCGGTGGTGGCCCGGCCGGCTTGGAGGCCGCGCGCGTGTCCGCCGAGCGCGGGCATCGCGTGACGCTGCTCGAGCGTGAGACGCAGCTCGGTGGCCAGTTCCGGCTCGCCGGGCGTCAGCCGTCGCGTGGCCAGATCCTCGATCTGCTGGCGTGGTTCGAGCATCGGCTGGCGGTGCTGGGCGTGGACGTTCGGCTCCGCACATCCGTGACCGCCGATGATGTGGAGCCGTTCGGCGCCGACGAGGTGGTCGTCGCGACGGGCTCGCGGCCTCCGGTCACCGGCTTCCAGCGAGCGCTCCCGATGGTCGACAGGCTCCCCGGCTCTGAGCGGCCCGATGCGGTCTCGATCCAAGCCGTCCTCGCAGAGACCGTCGAGGTCGGGACGAGCGTCGTCGTCATCGATGACGTGGGTGATTGGCGCGGACTCGGCACTGCCCTGTATCTCCAGGAACGCGGCCACGCCGTGACGATCGTGACGTCCGCCGCGGTCGTGGGCGGGGGTCTGTACCACAGCGCCGCCGACGGCCCCTTGCGCGCCAGGTTCAGTGCCGCGGGAGGGACGATGCGGCCGTCCACGGTAGTGCTGTCGTGGGACGGTGACGGGGCGACCGTCCGCTCGGCAGCCACCGGCCTCGAGGAGGTCCTGGGAGCCGACACCCTGGTCATCGCCGAGACCGCGGTCGCCGAGACCGGCCTCGCCGATGAGCTGCGACGCCGAGGGATCGCGTTCGAGGCGGTCGGTGACTGCGTCGCGCCACGCCGCGCGAGCCTGGCCATCTACGAGGGCCGCGAGATCGCACTTCGGGTGTGAGGGTCGCGCGCGGGGCGCGTACCATCACCTCCACGATGGCGACCGAGCAGATCGACCACTCCGCGCCCATCCGCCGTGGACGTTCCGCGCGCCACGCCGAGCGGCTGGCTCGCGCGATGGAGTCGGTGCCCTACCTCACCCGCAAGTTGCCACCGGTCGAGGTGCTCTCGACCGACGGGCTCGAGGCGATCGAATACAACGCCGACACGCTCCTGCAGGAAGTCGGCATCGAGATCGTCAACTACCCCGAGGCGACCGAGATCTTCCGGGCCGCCGGCGCCGACGTCCAGGGACAGCGCGTCCGGTTCGAGCGCGGGATGTGTCGGAAGATCGTCCAGGCCTCGGCGCCCAAGTCGTTCACACAGGTCGCCCGAAACCGTCATCGGAGCGTCGTCATCGGCGACCCGCATATGGTGCTCGTCCCGACCTATGGCTCGCCGTTCATCCACAACCTCGACGAGGGCCGGCGGTACGCGACGATCGAGGACTTCCGCAACTTCGTGAAGCTCGCATACACGAGCCACGTCCTGCATCACGACAGCGGGACGTTGTGTGAACCTGTCGACCTGCCGGTCAACAAGCGCCATTTCGACATGGTCTACAGCCACATCCGCTACTCGGATCGGGCGTTCATGGGCTCCGTTACCCATCCGAGTCGAGCGCAGGACTCGGTCGACATGGTCAAGATCGTGTTCGGCGCGGACACGCTCGAGCGCGAGCACGTGATCATGGGACTCGCCAACGCGAACTCGCCCATGTCGTGGGATTTCAACATGCTCGGCTCGGCGAAGGCGTACGCCGAGAACAACCAGATCATGCTCATCACGCCCTTCATCCTCGGTGGGGCGATGGCCCCGGTCACGATCGCCGCCGATGCGACGCAGACCCTCGCCGAGGCCCTGGCGGGGATGGCGTTCTGCCAGATCGTGCGCCCGGGTGCGCCGGTGATCTTCGGTTCGTTCGCCTCGTCGATGTCGATGCAGACGGGTGCGCCGACGTTCGGAACGCCCGAGCCGCAGCTCGTCCTGTTCGTGCTCGCGGCCCTCGCACGGCGTCTCGGTGTCCCGTTCCGGAGTGGGGGCAACTTCACGGCCTCGAAGGTCCCCGACTACCAAGCCGCCTACGAGAGCGCGATCAGCTTCATGGCGACGTTCCAGGCCGGTGTGAACTTCAACCTCCATACCGCCGGTTGGCTAGAGGGCGGGCTCGCGATCGGCTACGAGAAGTTCATCCTCGACGAGGACCAGGCGTCGATGGCGAGCAAGTACCTCGAGGGCGTCGACGTGTCCGAGAACGGGCTGGCGTTGGACGCCATGCTGGCCGGCGGCCCGGGACAGCACTTCCTCGGGTCGCCGCACACGCTGGCCAACTTCGAGACCGCCTTCTGGCGCTCCGAGATCTCTGACAACAACAGTTTCGAGCAGTGGGAGCTCAACGGCTCGCAGGACGCGGCGCAGCGCGCCAACGCGCGCTGGAAGCGGCGGCTGGCGGAGTACGAGATGCCACCGCTCGACGAGGGCATCCACGAGGAGCTGCTCGCGTGGATCGAGCAGCGCAAGGCGAGCTTCCCCGACTCCGACGTCTAGATCGAACGCACGACCCGAGAGCGGTCGTGCTCGGCTCCTCAGCGGTGGACGTCGCCGACTCCGCCCGGGACGAACGGGCGCCTAGACCACCTCGACCGGGCCGACCGACTGCTCTTCGACCACCAGCTCCTTGCGCTGGGCCTGGAGCCGACGCAGCTCCTCGAGCGGGATGTGGCACTTCATCAGGTGTCCCGGCTCGACCTCGGCCAGCGGCGGCTCGGTGACCTCGCACAGCCCCTGGATCACCCGCGGACAGCGAGTGTGGAACACGCAGCCGCTTGGCGGGTTCGCGGGGCTCGGCACCTCCCCGTCAAGCCGGATGCGCGTCCGCTCCTCGCCGTCGATGTTCGGTACGGCGGAGAGCAGCGCCTCGGTGTACGGGTGGTTCGGGCCGCGGAAGATCGTCTCTGAGTCGCC
This sequence comes from Chloroflexota bacterium, assembly GCA_046732155.1. Classification (GTDB taxonomy): domain Bacteria; phylum Chloroflexota; class Limnocylindria; order Limnocylindrales; family CSP1-4; genus SPCO01. The sequence goes on from JBKPMM010000228.1 coordinate 3,272, forward strand.
GACCTCCTGGACCCGGCCCAGATACATGACCGCGATCCGGTCGGCGAGGTAGCGAACGACGCCGAGGTCGTGCGAGATCAGCAGGTAGCTCGTCTTGCTCTCGACCTGGAGCTCGGCAAGGACGTTCAAGATCGCGGCCTGGACCGAGACGTCGAGGGCACTGGTCGGTTCGTCGGCCACGACGATGCGCGGGTCACCGGCGAACGCGCGGGCGATCGCCACCCGCTGCTTGAGACCACCGGACAGCTGCCGCGGCTTGAGGTCGAGGTGTCGCTGCGTGAGGCGAAGGTTCTCCGCGAGCTTGTCGACCCGCTGGTCGACCGCTTTGCCGGACAGACCCGTCAGCTTGCTGACCGACCGACCGAGGATGCTCCGCACGCTCTTGCCGCGGTTGAGGGCTGAGTCGGGGTTCTGGAACACCATCTGGATCTGGCGCTTGTCGCCGCTCGGCCGCTGCGCCGCCTTGGCACCAAGGTCGTGGTCGGAAAGCCTGATGTGACCGCCGGGGTCAGGGCCCTCGATGCCGAGGATGGTCTTGGCGAGCGTGGACTTGCCTGAGCCGGACTCACCGACGAGACCGAGCGTCTCCCCGTCGAACAGCTCCAGGTCGACGCCGACGAGGGCCGGGACGTCGTGACCGCCGGCACGGAACGTCTTGGAGACGCTGTCGAGCCGCAACGCGAGATCGCCGTGGTCGACCGCCTCCTGGGCGATGCCGGGCGCCGGCTCCTTGATGTCGCCGATCCGCTCCCAGTGGTGGCAGCGGGTCCATTGCCCGTCGCCGACGTCGACGACCGGCGGCTCCTGCTCCCGGCAGAGATCCGTGGCGAGGGGACAGCGGTCGACGAAGACGCACGTCGGCAGTGGCGTGCCGATCTGCGGGAGCGTGCCGGGGATCGTCGCGAGCGGCCGTTCCGACTTGCGGACGCCGTGGCGCGGCAGTGCCCGCAGCAGACCGACCGTGTAGGGATGCTGGGGCCGTTCGAAGACGCGCGAAGCTCTCCCCTCCTCGACGATCTTGCCCGCGTACATGACCCCGACCCGGTCGCACATCGTCCGGATCACGCCGAGGTTGTGAGCGATCAGCAGGACCGCCGACGACGTCTCGGCGATGAGGGCGCGGACGAGGTCGAGGACGCTGGCCTCGACGGTCGCGTCGAGTCCGGTCGTCGGCTCATCGAGGACAAGCAGCTGCGGGTCCGACGCGAGCGCCATCGCGATCACGACGCGCTGCTGCATCCCACCCGACAGCTGGTGGGGATACCGGCCCATGACCCGCTCGGGGTCGGCGATCTGGACGCGCTTGAGAGCCGCGAGGGCGCTCTCCATCGCCTGGTCGCCGCGCTGTCCGAGCACGGTGAAGGCCTCGACGACCTGCGGGCCGATCTTGGTCGATGGATTCAGCGCCGCGCCGGGGTCCTGGTAGACCATCGATGCGTGATGGGTCCGGAACTTGCGCAGGTCATCGCCCGACTTCTTCGTGATGTCCTCGCCGGCGACGAGGATCCGACCGCCGGTGATGCGCGCGTTCCGCGGCAGATAGCGCACCGCGGCGTAGGCCGTCGTCGACTTGCCGCAACCGGACTCGCCGACCAGGCCGTAGCTCTCGCCCGGCTTGACCTCGAACGACACGCCGCGCAGCACCGGCCGCGGGATGCCGCGGACCATGTACGCGAGGTGGAGGTCCTCGACCCTCAAGGCGGCCGTCGTCACGACGGGCGCGGCCGGGGGCGGCTCGAGGTTCGGCAGGGCGCTCATTCGTCGGTGACCGACTGTAGCGCGTCGGCGATCAGGTTGACGGCAACGACACAGGTCGCGATGGCCAGCGCCGGGAAGAACGTCGGCCACCACTTGCCGGAGATCATGTTGGTGTATTCGTCGCTGACGGTGAGGCCCCAGTCCGCCGATGGCGGCTGGATGCCGACACCGAGGAACGACAGCGTGGCGATCGTGAAGATGGCGTACCCGAAGCGGACCGTCAGCTCGACCACGATCGGGCCGAGGACGTTCGGAAAGATCTCGCGCGTGATGATGTACGTCCCGGATTCACCCCGCAGCTTGGCCGCGGTCACGTAGTCGAGCTGGCGTTCGGCGATGACCGCTGATCGCACGGTCCGGGCGACGATCGGGGTGAACAGGATCCCGACGACCAGGATGACGACCTGGGTCGACGAGCCGAGCACGACCAGCGTCAGCAGCGCAACGAGGATCACCGGCAGCGACAGGAATGCCTCGACCACGCGGCTGATCGCATCGTCGACCAAGCCGCGGTAGTAGCCCATCGTCAGACCCACGAGCGTGCCGGCCACGACCCCGAGGAGCGCCGCGATCGGCGCGACGAGCAGGACGTCGCGCGCACCGACCATCACACGGGACAGCACGTCGCGTCCAAGTCGGTCTGTCCCGAACCAGTGCTCCGGGCTCGGCGGGAGGTGGCGACGCGCGAAGTCGTTGAACGGGTCGTACGGCGTGATGGCCTCACCGGCGATCGCGCAGAACGCCCAGACACCGAGGATGATCAGGCCGATCAGGAACCCAGGCTTGCGGAACAGGACCGTCAAGGCCTCTCGACGCGCCTGCGAGCGCTCCGAGCGGACGGCGCCGGCCGGCGCTCCAGCGGCAGGACCCGGGGTGACGGTCGCAGCAGCGTCCATCAGCTACCCGTCTCGAGCCTCGCGCGCGGGTTCATCCACGCGATGATCAGGTCTGCGATCAACGTCGCGAGCATGTACACGATGCCGATGACGATGACGCCGGCCGTCAGCATGGGGATGTCCTTCCGCTGCGCGGCGAGCAGCATCAGCTGGCCCATCCCGTTGTAATTGAAGATCTTCTCGACGCCGATGATGCCGCCGAACAGGTAGCCGATCTGGACGCCGATGACGGCGACGGTGGGCACGAGCGCGTTCCGCAGCACGTGCCGGCGCATCGTCTGCTGCGTCGTCAGCCCCTTCATCGTGGCAGTCCGGATGTAGTCGGACTCGAGTACCGCGATCGTGCCGGCCCGCGTCATACGCGCGATGTAGCCGAAGTACACGATCGCCATCGCGAGGGCGGGCATCGTCAGATAGCGGAGGACCTCGAGCGGACCCGCCTTCGGTGGGGGCGTCGCGAGCACGGGTAAGAGGCCGAGCTGGACGCCGACGACGACGACGAGCACGGTGCCCACGACGAATTCCGGGATCGACGACATCGTCACCCCGGCGAGGACGATCCCTCTATCGGACGGTCTGTCCCTGTGTCTCCCCGCGTACAGGCCGGCGATGATCGCGATCGGGATCGTGAGCAGGAGCGCGTACAACGCGAGGATCCCCGATCGTCCGATCGCGGCGAGGATGGTCGGCAGGACGGGCGTGCGGCTCTGGAAGGAACTGCCGAAGTCGAATGTCACGAGGTTCCGCATCGCGCGGATGTATTGCTCCGGCAGTGGGTCGTTCGTGCCGAGCCGCTCGTTGAGGGCGTCGACGCTCTCCTGCGGCGCGAACGGGCCAAGGATCGTGCGGCCGACGTCATTCGGCAGGACGTTGGCGATGATGAAGACGATCGAGGCGAGCAGCCACAGCGTGACGAGCGAGAGCAGGAGCCTGCGCCCAAGCCAGCGAACCATCGGCCGACGGCGTCCTCGCGACTACTCGTAGCTGGATATGAACGGGGAGGGGCGCGGCGAGCCGCGCCCCTCCCCTGTTGATCGCCTTACGCGACCTGTGACGCGGAGCTGAAGAACATCTGCCCGAGCGCGCTCGAGTAGATGCCCTGGTACTTCTTCGAGCTACCGGCGAGGTAGTTGTAGAAATACGGGAGTCCGATCGGCACGTCCTCGTTGAGGATCGTCTCGATCTTCTTGCAGGCCGCCTTCTGGGCCTCGACGCCGATCGACTTCTGGAACTCGGTGAACGCGTCGTCGAACTCCTTCGAGTTGTACTGCGACGAGTTCCAGACGCCCTTGGTCTTGAGGGCGGCGTTGAGGTACACGTCCGGCGTCGCGCGGTGGCCGTAGTCGACGATCCCGAGTTCCGCCGCGCCGGAGCACGGCGGGTCCTTCGGCTCGGCCGGGCACCACTGGGCGCCGTAGAACGTGTCCAGGCTCTCGACCGCGACGTCGAGGTTGAAGCCGGCCTCGGCTGCATTGCTCTTGATGAGCACTGCCAGGTCCGGGATCTCGAGCAGCTGACCGGCGTGCAGCGTGGCGTTGATAGTCTGGCCGCCGAGCAGCGACTTGGCCTTCTCGACGTCGCGCGTCCGCTGCGGGACGCTGTCGTCGAAGTACGGGTAGATCGGGGCGATGACGTGGTCATTGCCGAGATCCGCCTTGCCGCTGAACAGCTGCTGGATCATCGCCTCGCGGTCGAAGGAGTAGGCCAGCGCCTGGCGCACTTCCTTCTTCGCGAACTGCCCCTTGTCGCAGCGCATCCAGATCTGCCGATGCAACGCGGCGCGGGTCGCGATGACGTTGGTATTCGCGTCGGTCAGCAGCGCCTCGCCCGACAGGACGTCGAACTGGACGATGCAGTCGACCTGGCCGCCCTGGTAGGCGGTGACCATCGGCCCCGTCTCGTCGAAGTACACGAACTCCAGGGTGTCGAGCGGCGTCTTGCCGCCCCACCAGTCCTCATTGCGCGAGTACGTGGCGCCGGTCGCGTGGTCGTACGTGTCCAGCTTCCAGGCGCCCGTGCCGTTCGGCATCGCGTCGAGGGTCGTGCCCGTCGCGTAGTCCTTGGGCGTGATAACGGTCTGGGCGTTGAACACCGAGACGAGGTACGGGAAGTTGCCGTTCGGGCTGAGCAGGTTGAACGTGACCGTGTTCGCGTCGGTCGCGACGGCCGACTTCTCGTCGATCACGCCCTTGAGGCCGGAGTTACCCGCGGCCACGAGGCGGCCCATCGTCGCGACGACATCGTCGGCGGTGAAGGGCTTGCCGTCTTGCCATTTGACATTCTGGCGGAGCTTGAACGTCCACACGGAGCCGTCCGTGTTCGGCTGCCAGGACTCGGCGAGACCAGGCGCGATGTCGGACCCGTTCTTGTCGAGGGTGCACAGGAATTCGAAGCATTGGGCGACGGTGCCGTAGCCACCGAGGTCCTGCATGTTGATCGGGTCGATCTGGACGGGCCGCTGGATGGCGACCTTGATCGACCCACCTGTCGCGGCAGACGCGCTCTCCGAGGCACCCGCGCTCGCACTCGCGCTCGCACCGGCCGACTCGGAAGCGGCCGGAGCCGATGCGCTCGGGGTACCGCTGCTGCACGCGGCGATGACCATGCTGACGGCGGATCCCGACAGCCCGATCACAGCCGCTCGCTGGATGAATTGACGTCGGGTGATCCTTCCGTTGGCGAAGGATTCGACGAGGTCCAGCTCGACGGGCGTCGCCTTTCGACGCACGAGATCAAGCCGGGAATAGTCCATGGTGCAATCCTCCTCGACCATGTGACGGACCCGTGATGCTTTGCACCACCATCCAACCCGGACGGTCCGTGCTGGGAACTCCTCCGGAACCCGCAAGGTAATGGCGCGTCACCCCCGCGTCAACGCGGATGTGGTCGCTTGTGGGTCACAGGGCCCTCACTAGGCTGCCGCGCAGCGCGTACGGACCCGCGTGGTCGACCCGGACGCGAACCTCCTCGCCGACCAGCGCGGCGTCCGCCGGGACATGGACGAGCTTGTTGCCGCGCGTACGACCGGTGACGACGGTCGTCATCGGCAGACCGTCGATCGCGGCCTCGTCGGCGTCATCGTGGTCGTGCGAGCGCGTGGGTGCGACGGCATCGACGAGGACATCGACCTCGCGACCGAGCCAGGTCCGATTGCGCTCGAGCCCGATGCGCTCTTGCATCGCGAGGAGCTCGTTCAAACGGCGGCGTTTGACGTCGGGAGGCACGTCGTCGGGCAGCTTCGTGGCCGGCGTGCCCGGGCGAGGCGAATACGCCGCGGCGAACACCTGGTCGTACCGGACGTCCTCGAGCAGGGCGATCGTCCGCTCGAACTGCTCCTCGGTCTCCCCGCAGAAGCCGACGATGACGTCCGTCGAGATCGTGATGCCTGGGACCGCCCCACGGATCCGGTCGAGCCGCTCGCGATAGTGCGCGACCGTGTACTGGCGCCCCATCCGCCGCAGCACGACGTCGTCGCCCGACTGGACGGGAAGGTGGAGGTGCTCGCAGACGCTCGGACAGTCCGCGAGGGCCGCGACG
>JBKPMM010000229.1:0-6653 GCA_046732155.1 Chloroflexota bacterium
CAAGAACTCGTGGACGGGGTTCGGGGATAAGCCCCTTTCCAGGCGAACGGTCGTACCGCGACAGTCAGGTGTCACAACCGTCACGCAGTCTCGGGGACTATGATCGACCGCCTTCCGCCGCAAAGCCTCGAGGCCGAGCAATCCGTGCTCGGGGCGATCCTCATCGACCGCGATGCCGTCGTCGAGGTCGCCGAGTTCCTACGGCCCGAAGACTTCTACCGGCAGGCGAACGGCCGGATCTACGCTGCGATCCTCGACCTGTTCGAGCGACGCGAACCCATCGACATCGTTACCGTCGCCGAAGCGCTGGAACGGCGAGAGGATCTCGAGTCAGTCGGGGGTCGAGCCTACCTGTCGAGCCTCTCGAACGAGACACCGACGGCCGTCCACGCGGCGCAATACGCTCGGATCGTCGAGCGCAAGGCCGTTCTCCGAAACCTGATCGGGGCGGCGGGGCGGATAGCCGGCATCGGGTACGAGGACCCCGCCGAGATCCAGGAGGCGATCGACCGCGCTGAAGCGGAGCTCTTCGCGGTCAGCCAGAAGCGCATCGACGCGGGATTCAGCCCCCTGAAGTCGCTCCTGCACGACGCCTACGATCGGCTCGATTATCTGCATACGCACCGCGGTGAGATATCGGGCGTCCGCACCGGGTTCACGGACCTCGACACGCTGACGACCGGGCTACAGCCGAGCGACCTGATCATCGTCGCCGCCCGCCCGTCGGTCGGGAAGACGTCGTTCGCGCTCAACGTCGCGGAGCACGCCGCGGTCAGGGAGCGGAAGAGCGTCGGTGTGTTCAGTCTTGAGATGAGCAAGGAGCAGCTCGTCCTGCGCCTGCTCTCGAGCGTCGCGAACATCGACTCCCAGAAGCTCCGGACGGGCTTCCTTGATGAGCTCGACTTCACGAGGATCGCGCCCGCAATGAACTCACTTTCCGAAGCGCCGATGTACATCGACGACACGCCGAACATCAGCGCGATGGAGTTGCGGACGAAGGCCCGTCGCCTGCAGGCCGAGTCAGGGCTCGACCTCGTGGTGGTCGACTACTTGCAGCTCATGCAAGCGACGACGAGCAGCAGGGATGCGAACCGCGTCCAGGAGGTGTCGGAGATCTCGCGCGGGTTGAAGGCCCTCGCGCGGGAGCTGTCCGTGCCGGTCATCGCTCTGTCGCAGCTGTCGCGGCAGCCCGAGATGCGAGAGTCCAAGGAGCCCCGGCTCTCCGACCTCCGCGAGTCCGGCGCTATCGAACAGGACGCCGATCTCGTCTGCTTCCTCTGGCGCGACAAGGAGCGCGGCTCAGACGATCAGGAGACCGACGGCGAAGTCGTGAACCTCAAGCTCGCGAAACACCGCAACGGCCCTACCGGCGAGATCCAGCTCTGGTTCAAGAAGCGCCAGACGCGCTTCGTGTCGTACGCGGGCGAGCGGTTCGCCGAGGTCAGCTAGGCCGAGCACCGCTGACGACCGTCAGCCCTCGTATTCGAAGCCGATCTTCAGCTCGACCCGATACTCGACGATCTCACCGTCCTCGACTGTCGCCGACGACTTCACGACCTCGACCGTCTGGATGTTGCGCACGGTCTTCGAGGCGGTCGCGACGGCCTGTCGGGCGGCGTCGCTCCACGACCTTGGGCTCGTCCCGACCATCTCGCGGATGATGATCACGCCCAACGCGCACCTCCCTGGTCTGGCCACATTCGTCGCCTAACGAGCGGCATCATGCCACGAGGCCGACCCACGCCCGGGCTCGCCGGCGGATCGGCCTCACGCAGCTGAGGACTGAGTCGCGCTACACGTCCGGGTCGTCCGGCAGGATCGGTCGCACGGCCAGGATGTACGGCTTGCTGTCGGAGCCCTTGATCGGGGTCCCGAAGAAGCCACCTTCGGCGTTCCTGATCCCGAGCGCCGCAACCTGTTGGGGCGTCAAGGTCGCGTGCGGGAACTGGAGACCATTCGGATCGGCATCAGGCTTGAAGTCCTTCACCGTGAGGTCGGACCACGGCCAGGCCACCACGTCGGGGGCCGCCATCCCGTTGCCATCGACGAGCGTCGCGCGGTAGGCCTTCGGCTCGTAGACCGACGTTTCGATGGATCCGCCCTGATCGAAGTCAGCGAGACGATCGGCGAGCTTCTTGAACGCAGCGCGCGCGGGGCCGTCGGGATTGCTCGGATCGACGTCCATCCCCAGCGCCATGATCGAGACCGCCTTCTTGATCCCGCCAGCGTCGATCGTGAAAACGGTGGTGCCGACGTCCGCGACCATCGGGTTGTCGTAGTTCGGCCGCGCCCCGGCGAGGCCACCTTCACCCAAGGCGAGCGTCAGAAGCTCCGTGATCTGCGCCTCGCTGAGCTTCGCCGTGCGCAGCGGGTTGAACGGCGTCGTGGAGCCCTGCGCGGCCGGCGGCTCCTTCACCGGATTGCGGAAGATCACCGTCCCGTCGCCGTACAGCGTGAAGATCGGGGCCTGCGCGGCGCTGTACCCGGCCATCATCAGCCCGCCTCCCTCGTCGTAGCGAAGGAGCACGTCGGTGGGGCCCGTCTTGTGGTCGATGCCCCCGGCTGCGGACGGGCTCGGCGCGTCGGTCGGGCGCGCCGACGGCACAGCGGACGGCGCGGCGCTCGATGACGCGGCGGGAGCTCCGCCGCCATTACACGCCAAGACAGTGAGCAGGAGGAGGGGCGCAACGGCGAGGGACGCCGGGCGGCGTGGTTGGTTCGACATGCCCGCCCGACGACGATTCGCTCCGTCCGGTTCCGAAACGAACCTAAGAAATCCGCCAAAAACCCTTGACGCCGCGCGTATCTTCTCGGCTAGACCCGGGCTCCGCCCGGACCGGACCGGGCGCGCAGTCCCCCTACTGCCCCGCGCGCCCGAACGCCGTTCCGCAGCGGACCGCGCGCCGGGCCGTCACGGCGTCCCAGCGTAGGAGGGTCTGGAGAGCGTGTACCAGGATCGCACTTTGTCCTGCCGCGACTGCGGAGAGGAGTTCACCTTCTCCGCCGGCGAGCAGGCGTTCTTCGCGAGCAAGAGCCTGGTGAACGATCCGCAGCGGTGCCCGTCGTGTCGGGCGGCCGCCAAGCGCGCGCGGAATAATGAGGGACCGCGCGAGTTCCACGCAGCGATCTGCGGCGCCTGCGGGGGTCAGGCCGTCGTCCCGTTCGCGCCACGGAACGATCGACCGGTCTACTGCAGCTCATGTTTCGACAAGGTTCGGGCCGGCACATTGGGAACGCCAACGCCGGTCTGAGTGTCGACCGCGATCCCGACGAGGCCGGCTGCGGAGGCGCCGGATCAGGGTCGGCCTCGCGGTCTTTCGAAGGCCGCGGCTCGCAGCTAATCGCCGGTTGAGCGCCTGACGCCACCATGGCGCCATGCCCGACCGCCCCTCCCTCGGCTCCGTCGACACGGCGCGCGAGCGGTCGATATCGTTCGCGCCCGCGGATCGCCTCGGGTCTGCCCACGAGAGAGCCGCCCGTCAGCCGATACTCGTAGCGCCCGGCCACATCGGCGAGGTGACGCCGTCCAGGAGTGCCCACCTGAGCGACGAAGTCAGTGGCTACCCCATCCAGATCGCGAAGGTCCAGCGTCCAGCACTGCGCGACGAGACGCTCGAGCGACCGCGCCTGCTCGACTGGCTGCGTGCCAAGATCCACGGTCGCGTGGTCCTCGTCCTCGCCGACGCTGGATATGGGAAGACGACGCTCCTCGCCGATTTCGCCCGGCGCACCAGGATGCGCACACTCTGGTACCGGCTCGATCCCGACGACCGTGACTGGGTGACGATCCTCCATCACCTCATCGCCGCGGGCCGTGAGCACGACCCGGCGTTCGCACCGGGAACGGCCGCGACGCTGGCCGATGTCGCGACCGCCGGAGCGACGCGCGAGGCGGCGCTGGCGATGTTCATCGAGGAACTGCCCTCGATCGCCGGCTCCGGCGCCGTCCTGATATTCGACGACTTCCATCTGGTGGACGACGCGCCCGACGCCCGTGTCATCGCGCGTGAGCTCGTCGCTCGCGCGCCGGAGCGGATGACTGTCGTATTCGCCAGTCGGAGGCCGCCAGCGATCCCTTTGTCGAAGCTGCGGTCGGTCGGCGAAGTCGCGGAACTCGGCACCGACGACCTGCGGTTCGATGCGGCCGAGACGGCACAACTGTTCACCGAGACCTACGGGCGGCGACTGGACCCCGACGTGCTCGAGGATCTGGCGGTGCGGACGGAAGGCTGGATCGCGTCGTTGCAACTCGTCCAAGCGGCGCTGCGCGACCGATCCCCGACAGAGATCCGCCGTTTCGTCCGGACGCTCAACGGCGCTGATCACGACCTCTACGACTATCTCGCCGAGGAGGTCGTGGGTGATCTCGACGCCGAGCTCCAGCGATTCCTGATGGAGACGTCGATCCTCCAGGTCGTGACGCCAGAGCTCGCCGAGGTCGTGTCGGGTCGGGATGCATCCGACGTGACGCGCCTCACGACGGCCGCTGAACGGCTGACCCTGCTCAGTCGACTGTCAGGCGCGCCGCGAACCCATCGGCGATACCACCCGCTCGTCCGCGGCTTCCTCGAAGCGCGACTTCGGTCGATGGACGGCCCCGATGCGGTCGCCGCCTTGCATCGACAAGCGGCCATCGCCTCCGCGAGTTCTGACTGGAAGACCGCGGCGCATCACTATCGAGAGGCCGGCGACACCGAGGCGATGCTCGGCGTCGTCGCCAGCGCGATCCCGACGATCATGGGCAACGGGCAATACGCGCTTGCGGAGGGCTTCATCGGACCGATCAGCGACGACCGTCGACCGGCTGGATTCGAGTTGATCCTGAGTCGGGTCGACATGCAGCAAGGCGATTACGAAGCGGCGATCGCCGCGAGCCAAGCAGTCCTCGACTCGGGCGTTGAAGACGCAGTCCAACGCGACCACGCGTTGCTAAACCTTTTGGCCGCGAACTTCAACTTTGGAAATGGCGAGCTTGCCCTTGAGCTCGCGACCAAGCTCGAGCGCACGACTCGTGACCCGACCCTCCGCGCAATCGCTGGCGTTAGCGCCGCCATTCTCACCGCCCGCTCTGAAGCAGACGTCGACGCGATCAATAGGCGACTCCGCGCGATGGCCGAATCGCAGCGCGCTTCTGCATCGCACTACTACGGCGTAACCATGCTCAATTTGGCGATGAACTCAGTTGTCCAAGATCGCCTCGACGACGCACTCGCCGAGGCGAATGAAGCGATCGATGCACTTGAGTCGACAACCGGCGATATCGAGCATTCGGCCGCCCGCGCATTGAGAGCAGCGATCATGCTCCGGCTGGGCCTGGACGCTGACGCGCGTGGCTTAGCTGCTCGGATGACCTCCGAATCGACCCGATACGTCCCGAACGAGGCAATCGCGGAGGCCGCCGACGCCTTCGATTCTTACGAATCCCACGTGACGGCACTGGCATTGCTCGACCGGATAAGCGACGAATCGCTCCAGACGATCGCCGACCGTCGCGCGGTGGCAATCGCGAGGGCGCGAATCGCAGTCCGTGTTCGAGATCTCGTCGGTGCCGAGAAGGCACTGATGGGGTTCGTGCCCGGCCTCACTAGCGTCATTGGGGCTCAAGCGTCGTTCGAGTTGACCGTTGCCCACCTGGCATTGGTCCGCGACGGCCCTCAGGCTGCTCCGCTTCTCCGTCGGGCTACAGAAGCTGCTGCATCCCAAGGAGCGATCGCGGCGCGTCGACTTGGAGAGCTCCTCCTCTCAACGTTGGGAACGAATGACGTCCTCAACGAGACGATCCGAGTGATAGATCACTCCGCGCCCTGGCACCTGAGCTTCGTCGCTGAGGACTTGGCCCCGCAAATGGTTCGCCTTGATGAGGGCAGCCTGGCCGCGCTGCATCGAGCCGGAGCCCGCCATCCAGAACGCTGGAAGGCGGCTCTTCGTCTCGTCCTGGACGGGACATCGGATCAACTGAACATGCCCGCAGCGAGAATGCTTGAGGCGATTGGCGATCGTTCCGACATCCCACGTCTCAGGGGGCTCGCCCGGTCATCACGGCGCCGGCCGGACGGACTCAACCTCGGCCGGTCAATCTCGCGACGTCTGGCGGATTTGGTGCACGTCGAGGATCAAGGGCGCGTAACCGTCGAGATCGGCGACCGAACCGTTCTCGGCTCTGCGATACGGCGGAAGGTGCTCGGGATGCTTTGCTTCCTGATTACCCGTCCCGAGATGGCAGCGACACGCGACCAGGTGCTCGATGCCTTATGGCCCGACCTTGATCCGGAGGTGGCCGTCAACTCGCTGAACCAGACGATCTACTTCTTGCGGCGCGTGCTGGAGGAACCGTATTCAGACGACCTGACGCCTGGTTATGTCCACCACGACTCAGACGTAGTGTGGCTCGACCCTGAGCTGGTCACCTCTCGAAGCGCAGCATGCAAGGCACTAATCCGCGACTTACCACCTAGGCCGTCTCCAGATGATGTCGAACGGCTCACCTCGATGTACCGCGGCAGATTTGCGCTTGATTTCGAGTACGAGGAATGGGCGGCGGCCTACAGAGACAACCTCCACGCCTCATACCTAGAAATCGTCGAGCGTTCCGTTTTGGACGATTTGACTTCGGGGCATTACGACCGCGGTATCGCGATCGCGCGGAGGGCGCT